>NZ_CP039292.1:2400236-2700266 GCF_004798665.1 Actinomyces procaprae | reverse complement strand
ACCAGGCGGTGCAGGTAGATGTCCATGGCGTCGCGGGCGTCCTGCTCGCCGGCGTCGATGCGCTTCCACACCTCCCGCATGTCGTTGTCCCCGGCCAGGCCCTTCATGCCGGACTCGCGGTTGAACAGGTAGTCGATCTCATCCACGCTCATTCCGGCCACCCGGCCCAGGTGGAATACGGCCGCCGGGTCGATGTCGCCGGTGCGCCCGCCCATGACCAGTCCCTCCAGGGGGGTCAGCCCCATGGAGGTGTCCACGGCGCGGCCGGCGACGACGGCGGAGGCGGAGGCCCCGTTGCCCAGGTGCAGCACGATCTGCTTGAGGTCGTCGCGCCCCAGCATCCGGGCGACCTCGCCGGAGACGAACTGGTGGCTGGTGCCGTGCGCCCCGTAGCGGCGGATGGAGTACTTGTCGGCGACCTCGCGCTTGAGGGCGTAGCGGGCGGCCTCCTCCGGCAGGTCCTGGAAGAAGGCCGTGTCGAACACCGCTACGTGCGGCACGTCGGACAGGAGCTCCAGGCCGACCTCAATGCCCTTGAGGTGGGCGGGGTTGTGCAGCGGGCCGAGCGGAACCAGCTCGCTGATCTTGGTGATCACGTCCTCGTCCACCAGTGCGGGGCCGGAGAAGTAGCGGCCGCCCTGGACCACCCGGTGCCCGACCGCCACGATATTCGCCTCCGCCAGGGCGGGGCCCTTCTCGTCGAACAGGCGCAGCACTTCCGAAAGCCCGTAGCCGTGATCGGGCACCGGCTCGTCCAGCTGGGTCTTCTCCCCGGCGTGCCGGTGGATGATCGTGCCGGTCTCCTCACCGATGCGCTCGACGAGCCCGGAGGCAAGGGACTGCCCGGAGCCGGGGTCGACGAGCTGGTACTTGATGGAGGAGGAGCCGGAGTTGATGACGAGAACGGTCCGGGTGGTCACGATGAGCCTTTCTGCGAATCGGGAGGTGATGAAGTCGGGGATGCACCGGGGCGCCGCGCGGGTACGACGGCCCCGGTGCCGGTCAGGCCTGGGCCTGGACGGCGGTGATGGCGACCGTGTTGACGATGTCCTCCACCAGTGCCCCGCGGGAGAGATCGTTGACGGGCTTGTTCAGGCCCTGCAGCACGGGGCCGATGGCGACGGCGCCGGAGGAGCGCTGCACGGCCTTGTAGCCGATGTTGCCGCTGGACAGGTCGGGGAAGATGAACACGTTGGCGCGGCCGGCCACCTCTGAGCCGGGCGCCTTCTTGGCGGCTACGGTCGGGTCGATTGCGGCGTCGTACTGGATCGGGCCCTCGACGGCGAGCTCCGGCGCCTTCTCCCGCACGATCTCGGTGGCCTCGCGCACCTTGTCCACGTCGGCGCCCTTGCCGGAGGTGCCGGTGGAGAAGGACAGCATGGCCACGCGCGGCTCGACGCCGAACTGACGCGCGGTCTCGGCGGAGGAGATGGCGATGTCGGCCAGCTGCTCGGCGGTCGGATCGGGGTTGACGGCGCAGTCGCCGTAAACCAGCACCCGGTCCTCCAGCAGCATCAGGAACACCGAGGAGACGATGGAGGTGCCCGGCTTGGTCTTGATGATCTGGAAGGAGGGGACGATCGTGTGCGCGGTGGTGTGGGCGGCGCCCGAGACCATGCCGTCGGCGTCGCCCATATGCACCATCATGGTGCCGAAGTAGGACACGTCCTGAACCCGCTCGCGCGCCTGCTCCAGGGTTACGCCCTTCTTGGCGCGCAGACGGGCGAACTCCGCCGCGTACTTCTCCAGCAGCTCGGGGCTGTCCGTGGGCACCACGCGGGCTGCGGAGATGTCCAGCCCCAGTTCGGCGGCGCGGGCACGCACCGAGGCCTCGTCCCCCAGGAGGATGAGGTCCGCAATGCCGCGGCGGGCGATGACGTCGGCGGCGCGCAGGATGCGGTCGTCGTCGGGCTCGGGCAGCACGATCGTCTTGCGGTCGGCCCGGGAGCGCTCGAGCAGCTCGGCCTGGAACATGATCGGAGTGACCACCTCGCTGGGCTCCACCTCCAGGGCGGCCAGCAGGGCGTCGACGTCGGCCTCCTGCTCGAAGGTGGTCACGGCGACGTCGAGCTTGCGGGAGGAGGCCTGACCCAGCCCGCCCTGCAGCGAGCCGGCCACGGAGGCCGCGGCGAAGGTGTCCAGCGGGGAGGTCATCACCGGCAGCGGCAGCCGCAGCCCCTCGATCAGGCGCAGCGCGTGCGGGGCCACCTTGAAGCCGCCATTGAGAACCAGCCCCGACAGGTTCGGGAAACCGGTGGACGCCTGCGCCGCGGCCAGGGAGATCAGGGCGGCGGAGCGGTCGGCGGGAACGATGACCACCTGCCCCTCGTTGAGGCGCTCCAGCACGTGGGAGACGTCCATGGCGGCGATGAGCACGCCCTCGGCCTCGCGCTCCAGCAGCGCCTCATCGCCGGCAATGAGTGTTCCCTCGACGGCGTTCATCACCTCGCGTACCGAGGGGGCACCCAGCAGCGGAACCTCCGGCAGCGTGGTGGTGGTCACGCCGTCGATGCTCTTCAGGGCGGAGGCGACCTCGGCCCGAGAGGCCGCGGGACACTTGTTCGCGACAACCGCGACGGTGCGGGCGTGGTTGTCGGCGATCTCCGCCATGGAGACCTCGACGGTGCTGCGCACGTCCTCGGGGTCGCCCTGACCGGAGACGACCAGCAGCACGGGCACGCCGATGTTCGCGGCAACTCGGGCGTTGAGCGCCAGCTCGGGGTTACCGACGACGTCGGAGAAGTCGGAGCCGTCGATGATTACGACGTCGTGGTCGCGGGCGACTGCCCGGTAGGCGCCCACGATGCGTGAGAGGGACTCGTCGGGGTCGGCGTGGAACTCGTCCCAGGTCACGCCGATGCACTGCGCTGCCGGGGTGGTTGAGCCGCACCGGCGCAGCAGCAGCTCGAGGAAGGGCTCGTCCTCGCGGGAGGCGACGAAGGGGCGGAAGATGCCGACCTTCGCCACTACCTTGGTGAGGGAGGCGACCAGGCCCAGGGCCACGGTCGACTTGCCGGTGCTGGCATTGGGGGAGGCGATGTAAATACTGCGCGCCACGGTTCAGCTGTCCTTAGTTCTGCGATTGTGCGTCTCGACATCGAGTGGGGTACGCCGCGGGCGGCCGTAGCGCACCGGACCTAAGTCTGCCCCAACTGGCGCGATCTTGGGGCCCGCAGACACGGCCTGCGGGAGATTCGGCCCATTTGCCGGTCGCGCAGCGGGCAAGACGGGGGAGAGGACGGGCAGGAGGAGGTGGCCGAAGGCGTGGCCGGGGCCACGGAAGTAAGCCGAGGCATCCTCCTCCCGCCCGGCACGGGGCGGTTGCCGCTCAGAGCCTGGCGGCGGCGTCGAGCAGGTTGGCGGCCGACAGCCGCAGGCCCTCGACGTTGCCGTACTCGGCGTCCTCGTGCTCGATGTTGACGTTCATGTCCGGGTTCACCGCGGCGATGGTGCGCAGGAACTCGGCCCAGTAGTCGGTGTCATGCCCCAGGCCGAAGGCGACGAAGCGCCAGGCCGGGTCCTGCGGCCAGGCGGTGCACCAGTAGCCGTAGGCGACCGGGGTCTTGTTCTCCGCCTCGGCGGGCACGTGCCCGAAGTCGGTGTCGAGCACGCCGCGGTAGGCGGCGCCGGGGAGGATCTTGGTGTCCTTGGCGTGGACGTGGCCGACCAGGTCCCCCAGGCGCTTGGTGGCGGCGATCGGGTCCATCTGCTGCCAGAACAGGTGCGAGGGGTCCATGTTCACCTTGATGTTCGTGGTCCCGGTCTCCTCCACCAGCCGCTCGAAGGCGGGGATGTTGAACACGAGGTTGCGCGGGTGCAGCTCCAGGCAGACCTGTACGTCGTGGTCCCGGGCCAGGGCGTCGATCTCCTTGAAGAAGGGCACCACCACGCTCCACTGGTAGTCGAGGATCTCCATGTCGATGCCGTTCCAGGGGTTGACCACCCAGGTGGGGTACTTCGCCGTCGGGTCGGTGCCGGGCGTGCCGGACATGGTGACGATCTCCCCGACGCCCAGCAGGCCCGCCAGCCTGATGGCGTTGCGAATGTCCTCGGCGTGCTTGATGCCCTCGGCGGGCAGCGGCGAGACCGGGTTGCCGGAGGTGTTCAGGCCGGACAGGCGCATGCCGCGCTCGGCGAAGACGCCCAGGTAGTCCTCCCGGGCGGCCTTGGAGGCGAGCAGGGCGTCCACGGGGCAGTGGGGGGAGGGGATGAAGCCGCCGACGTTCACCTCGGCGCCGGTCAGCCCGGCCTCCTTGAGGACGTCGAGGGCGGCTTCCAGGGGGCGGTCCGACAGGCAGGCGGTGTAGGCGCCGTAGTTGAGTGTCATGATGGGTTCTCCTTGTTGCGTGTTGGTTCGGGCGAGTGGTCTGGTGCGGGCCGGGCGGGGCCGGCCTACTGGTTGAGGTGGCTGAGGTCGACGGCGGCGCCGCCGTTGGCGGCGGAGGTGGCGACGGCGTCGGCGATGAGCATCTCCCGGTAGCCGTCGGCGAAGGTGGCGCAGGGCGGCAGGGCGCCGTCGGTGACGCCGGCGACTTGCTGGAGGAAGGCGTAGGCCTGGTAGGTGAACTGCTCGATCTGGGTCAGGCCCACGCCTCCGAAGGCCATGGAGGAGCCGCGCTCGAAGTAGGGGAAGGTCGGGTTCACGAGCACCTGGCGGGCACCGCCCAGGCCGGCGGGGGAGTTGACGTCGTCGAGCTTGATCTCGCCGCAGCGGGCCAGGTCCCAGGAGGCGCGGCCCCGGGAGCCGAGCACGTCCAGCATCATGGCGTTGGGCATGTTCCAGGCGACGCGCGAGCAGGAGAAGGTGCCCACCGCACCGCTGGCGAAGTGGCCGGTGAAGGTGGCGACGTCGTCGTTGGTGACCTCCGCCATTTCTACTTCCGAGGTGTCCAGGGCGGTGCCGCGGGTGACGTGCCCCTTGGCGACGGGGCGCTGCTTGATCGACGTCATCATGGCGCCGCCGGAGACGGACACCAGGGGGCCGCAGATGGTCTCCGCGGTGTCGATCAGGTGGCTGCCGACGTCGCCCAGGGCGCCGGAGCCCATGGGGCCGGAGTAGCGCCAGGCCATGGGGGTGTTGGGGTCGACGCCGTAGTCGCACCAGTAACGGCCCGAGAAGTGGTTAACCTCCCCCAGGTGGCCCTCGCGGACCAGCTTGGCGATCTCGGCGATGGCGGCGTTGCGGCGATAGGTGAAGCCGACGGCGGTCACGGTGCCCGCCGCCCGCTCGGCGTCGGCCATGGCCTTGGCGGACTCGAGCGTATCCGCCAGGGGCTTCTCGCACAGGACGTGCTTGCCGGCGCGGATCAGGGCCTCGGCGATCTCGCGGTGCAGGGCGTTGCCCACCACGATGGAGACGATGTCGATGCTCGGGTCGTCGGCGATGTCGCGCCAGTCGGTGACGGCCTTCTCGTAGCCGTAGCGCTCGGCGGCGTCCTTGGCGAAGGGCTCGTAGGCGTCGGCGATGGCCGCCAGGCGGACCTTGGGCAGGCCGAGGTCGTAGACGGTGCCCACCTGGCGCCAGGCGTTGGCGTGGGTGGTGCCGGCCATGCCGGCGCCGATGACGGCCACTGACAGGGATGTGTTGCTCATGGTGTGTCCTCGTTGACGGATGGTTTGTTGCTGGTGGGCTTCCGTGACCTGCCGTGAGCGTCGGCGGTGGCTGCCCACCCACTGATTCACGCGCGTGAATCAGTGTCTTCAGTATGTTTGCGGCGAGGTGGCCAAGTCAAGGGGTGGTGCCGATGAACTTCGAGTTCGTCCGGATAATCGTCGTCGGCCCGGCCTTGGGAGGGGGCGGCGCGCCGACGTCGGCGGGCGAGCGGTCAGCGGCGCCGTCCCGGCCTCGGCGGGGCTCATAGAATGCTGGCCGGGTGCCGCCCGCCACGGTCGGCATCGGCGAGGGGCGTGGGAGAGGAGCCGCTGATGTCCGCCGACCGCGCACCGCGCGTAACCATTGCCATGGTCGCGGCCCGGTGCGGGCGCTCGGCCTCCACCGTCTCGGCGGCGCTGAACGGGGTGCCGGGCGTGGCCGCCGATACTCGGGAGGAGATCCTGCGGGTCGCCGGTGAGATGGGCTATGAGGCCGATCCGCGTGCGCGCCTGCTGCGCCGCAGCCACTCCGGGCTGATCGGGGCGAGCTTCGCCGTCGGGCAGGCCTTCCAGGGGCTGATCGTGGACGGGCTGTATCGCGCCTGTGCCGCCCTTGACCACTCGCTGGCGCTCGCAGCCGTCACGCCGCACCGCGGCGGTTCGGAGGGGCTGCGCTCCCTGCTCGCCGACCACTGCGAGGGGCTGGTCCTGGTGGACCCGGCGATCCCCGAGGACGTGCTTGCCCGGGCGGCGAACCGCGTGCGCATCGTGGTCGTGTGCCGTACCACCGCCGTCGCGGGCATCGACGAGGTGCGGTCGCGCGACGAGCTTGGAATCGCCGCCCAGGTCAACCATCTGGTTGCACGCGGCAGGCGCCGCATCGTCTACATCGACGGCGGCGACGAGTCCGCCTCGGCGGTCCGCACCGCCGCGTACCGCGCCGCGATGTCCGCTCACGGCCTGGCGGAGGCGGTGCGGGTGCTTCCCGGCGGTGCCGACGAGGATGCCGGCGCCGGCTGTGCCGCGGTGCTGGCCGAGGAGCCGGCACTGCCCGATGCCGTCATGTGCTTCAACGACCACGCCGCGGTCGGGGCGCTGATGGAGCTGCGGCGGCGCGGGGTCCGGGTGCCCCGGGAGGTCGCCGTCTGCGGCTACGACGGCATTCCCGTGGCCGCGTCGTCGGCCTTCTCCTTGACCACGGTTCGCCAGGACGCCGCGCTCATAGCCGAGACGGCGGTGCGGGCGCTCCTGGGGCGTGTGCATCCCGGGGCGGGCGGCGACGACGGGGCCTGGCTCCCGGACGGCGTTGTTCGCCAGGCCCGCACGCAGGGCGGGTGGTCCTACCTGGTTACCCCGGAGCTGGTCGAGCGCGACTCGACGGCGTGACCGGGCCGCATCCGCGATGTGATGCGGCCCGGTCACGCGGGCACGGGTGCGCGGGCCGGGTGGGGTGTCAGGCCAGGCGCACCGGGTTGCCGGTGTTGGCGGACTCGGTGGCGGCCTCGGCCAGGCGCAGTGCGGCAACGGCGTCGGCGATGCCGGTCGGCGGAGTCGTGCCCGCCTCGACCGCCTCGATGAAGGCGGACAGCTCCAGCCGGTAGGCGTCCGCGTAGCGCTCCAGGAAGAAGTCCAGGTAGGGCTCCTGGGCGTCGGTGACCTCGGCGTTGGACAGGCGCACCGTGTGTGCGCGGACGTTCTCGGCGAACAGGGCGCCGTCCCGGCCGGAGGCCTCCAGGCGCTGGTCGTAGCCGGAGGCGCAGTGGCGGTTGTTGATGATCGTTGCCACCGCGCCGCTGGCGGCCCTGAGCGTGACGACGGCGGCGTCGAAGTCGCCGGTCGCCGCGATGGCCGGGTCCAGGTGCTGGCCCACTGCGTGGACCTCGACGATGTCGCCCAGGAAGAAGCGCGCGGTGTCGAAGTCGTGGATGGTCATGTCGCGGAAGATCCCGCCGGATACCTTGATGTACTCCGCGGGTGGCGCGGCCGGGTCGCGGGAGATGATCGTCAGCTGCTCCAGTGTGCCGATCCTCCCCTCCTGGACTGCGGCGTGCACAGCGGCGAAGGACGGGTCGAAGCGCCGGTTGAAGCCGAACATGACGGGGGTGGTGACGGCGTCGAGCTCGGCGCGGGCGGCGTCGACGTCCTTCATGTCCAGGGCGATGGGCTTCTCGCACAGGACCGCCTTGCCGGCCTTGGCCGCTGCCAGCAGGTGGGGGATGTGCAGCGGTGTCGGGGAGCCGACGACGACGGCGTCGACCTCCGGGTCCGCGAAGACCTCCTCGGCGTCCTTGCAGGAGCGGGCGCCGTACTGGGAGGCCAGCTTCTCGGCGGCGTCGCCGAAGGGGTCGCACACCAGGGCGAGCCGGGCATGGGGGTGGGCGGCGACGGTGCCGGCGTGGACGTGGCCGATGCGGCCGGCGCCGATGATGGCGATGTTGAGCATCTCAGAGCTTCCTTGGTCTTGGTGGGGCGGTCTGCCGAAACCTGATCGCGCGCGTTAGCAACAGGCGTGCGGCCACCCAATGTGTTTGAACGAGGTCTTGAGCGGTTGGCTTACGGGGGTGCCGGTCCCGGGGAGCCTCCGGCGGGTGCGGGGCTCCCCGGGACCGCATGGCTCATGGCTGGGGCATGATGACGTCGCGCACCAAGGCGTCCAGGTCGGCGTCGGCCTGGAGGAATCCGCGCAGTGTGCGGCGGGTGGCGCCGTAGGACTCGAACTCCTCCGGCGTCATGCCGTCGGGCTCGTAGGCGCGGACGAACTCCGGGATCGACATCAGCGTCTTCATGATCTCCGGTGCCACGGGCACGTCGATCCGGGGCTCGACCTTGTAGCCGGAGTCGTTGATGAGCTTCTGCCACTTGAAGGGCGGGGAGATCACCAGGTCGCCGCCGACCAGCTCGGACCAGTGCATGACGTTGCGGAACGCCGCGGACAGGACGCGAGCGCGTAGGCCGCGGGACTGGAACTCCTGGTAGGCGCGCTTCAGCGCCGCCACGCCGCCCCACTCCAGGTGGCCGGGGTCGATGAACAGGTTGTCCCGCTTGGCGACGATCTTCAGCCAGTCATCCAGGCGGCCACCCATGAGGGTGACGACCGGCCCCATCGTGGAGGTGTCCTTGCCCTCGGCCTCGCGCCGCTTGAGGCCGCGCTCGATCGCCTCGCCGGCTGATACGGCCTGCGGCACGGAGAAGGAGACGGTCACGTTGACGGACACGCCGCGGTAGGTGGCGTCCTCGATCGCCTCGATGCCGGTGGCCGTGGCGGGGATCTTGACGATGATGTTCTTGGCCAGCTTCGAGAACTCCTCGGCCTGATCGGCCAGGGCCTTGGCGGAGCGCGCCAGGCGCGGGTCGGTCTGCATCGACAGGCGGCCGTTGCGGCCCTTGTGCTCCTCGAAGATCGGCTCCAGCAGCTTGGCGGCGTCGATGCTCAGCTCGCGCACCACCTGCCAGCCGATCTCGGACTCGCTGGCCTCGGGCATCTCCTCGGCTAGCTCGGCGATGCGGGGGAGCCAGCGGTCCTTCTTCTGGTTGATGCAGGTGTAGGCGATCGTCGGGTTGCAGGTTGCCCCAACTCCTCCGAAGGAGATGGACTGGCTCAGCTCGTCTGGGTCCGCGGAGTCGTTCCACAGGGCGGTCGGGGTGGTGCGGGCGGCCTCGAGAAGGGGGCCGGGGGTGTATTCGATGGTCATCGGCGTGCTCCTGGGTGAAGGTTGGGCCACCGGCGTCTTCGGCTGTGTGGTCCGGTGGCCCAATTCAAGCCCCGACCGGCCACGCTGTCAAGGATTTGTACTGACAAATTTGAGGTGGGTGTCGACGCTGGCGGGTGTGCGCGTCGCCTCGCCCCGGTGGGCGCGCACGACGTCCGTGCCTGTCCCGGGCACACGCTCGCGTTGTTGGGAGCGTCGTCCCGGAGCCGGGTTGTCGGTGCGGGTGCCTGTGGGCGGGTGGGCCCGTGTGCTCGGTGGGGGTCGTTGTGTGCGCTCGGGCGTGCGGGGCCGTTTCCATGGTGCTGTGGGCCTGGTTGCCGGCGAACGAGGGGGTGAGTGGGTCTTGCGCCGCCCTGGTTGGACCGCTCACGCCCCGTTGGACCGCTTACGCCCCGTTGGACCGCTTACGCCCCGTTGGACCGCTGTAAACGGCGGCTACGGCGGTCCAACGGGGGCACAGGGGTCCAACGGGGGGACAGGGGTCCAAGCGGAGAACAGGGGTCCAACTGGCAGGCTCGACGGCCGCACGCCGCCACTGAACCGTGCACCGCCACCTGAGCACTTACGCAACCGTACCTCGCGGCCCGCTTATCCGCTCAGGCGGCGGGATGTCGCGAGCGATGATGGTCTCCGAGGCCTCCACGGTGCCTGCCCGACCAGCCTTACCTCCAGGCATCCGCGCAACTTTCTACCGACCTCGGCGGTCATATCTACCGACCTCGGTGGTTATAGCTACCGACCTCGGTGGTTATAGCTACCGACCTCGGTGGGGGAGGGGTGAGGGGGGTGGGGCTGGGTGCGGTCAGCCGGTGAACAGGGAGGTCTCGAAGGAGTAGCGCGAGGCGCGGTAGATGTGATCGCCGTACTCGATGACGCGGCCCGAGGCGTCGTAGGTGGTGCGCTTGGCGGTCAGGAGTGCGGCGCGGCGGCGCTCGTCCAGGGCGTCGGCCTCCTTGGCGGTGGCGTTGCGCGCGCCAATGACCTGCTTGGCGGTCGCGGGGACGATTCCGCGGGCGCGCAGCAGCTCATACAGGCCCGCCTGCTCCAGCTCCTCACGGGTGGGGGCGATGGCGGCCGGCAGCAGGTTGTCCATGAGGGCGATCGGCTCGCCGTCGGCGCTGCGCAGGCGGCGCAGATGAGTGACCTCGGTGCCGGGCTCGACCTCCAGGTGCTCCGCGTCCTCCTCATTGGCGGGGTGCGTGGTGTACTCCAGCAGCTCGGTGGAGACCTTGTGGCCGGCGGCGGTCAGGTCGGACAGCAGGCTGGACAGCTCCATCGGGCGTCGCACGTGCGGAGAGGCGACCACGGTGCCGGCCCCGCGTCGGCGAGACACCAGGCCGCGGTCCGCCAGGGACTGAAGGGCCTGGCGCGCAGTCGGGCGCGAGACTTGCAGGCGGCGTGCCATGGAGACCTCGTCCTCGATGCGGGTCCCGGGCGCGAGGGTGCCCTCCAGGATGAGCGCGCCGAGCGCCTCCGCTATCTGGGCGTACAGCGGGAGGTTGCTGGAGCGATCAATGGTGATCTCTGGCTGAAAGGGCGTGTCCGACATGCAGGCTCTCTGAAGAGGTGATCAGTGAAGCCATGGTACGGCGGCGGGTCGGCGCACGGAGCGGCAACGGGGAATCGACTTCGACTCGTTCGGGTCGCGGGTCTGCCCGGGGTGCCGCGCACCTCGGCGGCCGACGGCGAAGGCCATATCAATTTGTTCGGACAAATCTCTTGACTGGTGGGGTTGGGGTGGGGCAGGCTTCTCGCAGCGGGCCCTCGCGGGCGCCACGATGCGCCCCGCCCCCGATGATGTGGAAAGGGAGACCAACCATGACCGCTCGGTCGAGCACGCCGCCGCTCGATGTTCTGACAATCGGACGCTGTGGAATCGACATCTACCCGCTCCAGACCGGCGTCGGCCTGGAGGACGTGGAGAGCTTCGGCAAGTTTCTGGGCGGGAGCCCCACCAATGTTGCGGTCGCCGCCGCGCGCTACCGGCACCGTTCCGCCGTGATCACCGGGGTGGGCGACGACCCCTTCGGGCGCTTCGTATGCTCGGAGATGCGCAGGCTCGGCGTGTACGACGACTACGTCGTCACCAAGTCCGACTTCAACACCCCGGTCACCTTCTGCGAGATCTTCCCGCCGGACAACTTCCCCCTGTACTTCTACCGCGAGCCCTCCGCGCCCGATCTGGAACTGACCGAGGACGACATCCCGGCCGACGCCGTGCGCGACGCCGCCATCTTCTGGATCTCCGCCACGGGGCTGAGCAAGGAGCCCTCGCGCGGCGCCCACCACGCCGCCCTGGACCTGCGCGAGCGCAAGCGGCACACCATCATCGACCTCGACTATCGCGCGATGTTCTGGAAGGACGAGGCCACCGCCCACCAAGAGGTCGCAGCCGTGCTGCCCAAGGTGACCGTCGCCATCGGCAACCGTGAGGAGTGCCGCGTCGCCGTCGGCGAGACCGAGCCCGACAAGGCCGCCGACGCCCTGCTTGAGGCCGGCGTCGAACTGGCCATCGTCAAGCAGGGCCTGGAGGGGACACTGGCCAAGACCCGCGACGAGCGCGTGGAGATCCCCGTGACCCCGGTGGTCACCAAGAACGGCCTCGGGGCAGGGGATGCCTTCGGCGGCGCCGTCTGCCACGGGCTGCTGTCCGGCTGGCCGCTGGACAAGACGATCTTCGCCGCATCCACGGCCGGAGCCATCGTCTCCTCGCGCCTGGAGTGCTCCACGGCAATGCCCGCAGAGCCCGAACTGCTCGCGCTGATGCGCACTCACCGCGAGCTCGTACCCGCGCTTGCGGACCTGTGAGGAGGCGCGAGCATGACTGACACGCCCTTGACGGACCGGATCGTCGAGATCCGCACCCGCGCCCCCGAGCGCATCGCCCAGGTGCTGGCCGACCGCCCCCGCGGCGCGCTGCCCGACGGCGACGGCAAGCTCATGATCATCGCCTGTGACCACCCCGCCCGCGGGGCGCTCGCTGCCGGTGCCGACCCCATGGCCATGGCCTCGCGGGAGCAGGTGCTCGCCCGCTGCATCACCGCCCTGTCGCGGCCGGGCGTGAACGGGTTTCTCGGCACCGCCGACCTCATCGAGGACCTGGCGCTGCTGGGCGCCCTGGACGGCAAGCTCGTCTACGGCTCCATGAATCGGGGCGGACTGGCCGGTGCCTCCTTCGAGATGGACGACCGCTTCACCGGCTACGACGCCGCCGGGGTGGTGGCCGCCGGCCTGGACGGCGGCAAGATGCTGCTGCGCATCAATTACTCCGACCCGGCCACGGCCGCCACCATCGCCGCCTGCGCCGCCGCCGTCGACGCCCTGGCCGCGCGCGGAGTCATGGCCATGGTCGAGCCGTTCATCTCCCGCTGGGAGTCCGGGCGCGTGGTCAACGACCTCAGTCCCGACGCCGTCATGACCTCCATGGCCATCGCCTCCGGCCTGGGCCGCACCTCCGCCTACACCTGGCTGAAGCTGCCCGCCGTCCAGGACATGGAACGTGTCATGGAGGCATCCACACTTCCCGCCCTGATCCTGGGCGGGGCCGTCTCCGCGGACGCCGACGCCGCCCGGGAGTCCTGGGCCAGGGCACTCGCCCTGCCCACCGTCAAGGGGCTGGTCATCGGCCGCTCCCTCCTGTTCCCCCCAGACGACGACGTCGCCGCCGCCGTCGACAACACCGTAGGACTGCTCTCATGAACACCAATGCACCAGACGCATCCGACATCTACGTGCCCGCGGGCTCCAGCGGGCACGGGACCCTCACCGTCGACGTCGATCCCGCCCGGGCCGGCTGGACCTACTCCGGCCTGCGCGTGTGCGTGCTCGCACCCGAGCGCTCCACCACCCTGGAAACCGGAGAGAGTGAGCTGCTGGTGCTGCCGCTTGAGGGAGGCGCCACCGTCCTGGTGGACGGGCAGGCCTACGAGCTTGCGGGTCGAACCGGCGTGTTCGAGGAGGTGACCGACTACCTGTACGTGCCGCGCGGCAAGAGCTTCACCATCACCTCTCACGGGTGCGGACGCTTCGCCCTGCCGGCGGCGGTGGCCTCCCGCGACCTGCCGGTCGCCTACTACGGCCGCGACCAGGTGCGCACGGACCTGCGGGGCGCGGGGGACTGCTCCCGGCAGGTGAACAACTACGCCCTGAACAACGGCGTCGACACCTCTCACCTGCTGTGCTGCGAGGTGCTCACCCCGGGTGGCAACTGGTCCTCCTACCCGGCCCACAAGCACGACGTCGCCTCCGCCGATGAGCGGGAGCTGGAGGAGATCTACTACTTCGAGATCCGCAATGCCCCCGACGGCACTGCCGGCTTCGGGCTGCACCGCACCTACGCCTCCAGTCCGGAGCGCCCCATCGACCTGTGCACCGAGGTGCGCCAGGGAGACGTCGCCCTGGTCCCATACGGCTACCACGGCCCGTGTGTGGCGGCGCCCGGCTACGACATGTACTACCTCAACGTCATGGCGGGCCCCGCCGAGGACCTGGTCTGGCTCGCCCCCGACGATCCCGCCCACCACTGGATCCGCGGCACCTGGGAGGACCAGGAGATCGACCCCCGGCTGCCCATGACCCACTGACGCCCGAACCCGCCAAGCCCAGACCACCATCCCAGCCAACCCGGACCAGCACCGATACAACAGATTGAGAAGACACATGAGCAATGAAGCCTATGCGGGCACGATCCGCCTGACCGTCGCCCAGGCCACCATCCGGTTCCTGTCCAACCAGTACTCCGAGCGCGACGGCGTCGAGCAGCGCCTGATCGCCGGCGCCTTCGGCATCTTCGGGCACGGCAACGTGGCCGGCATCGGCCAGGCGCTGCTGCAGAACGAGGTCGCGCCCCTGGAGGGCGAGGAGCCCATGCCCTACATCATGCCCCGCAACGAGCAGGGGCAGGTGCACGCGGCGGCGGCCTTCGCCAAGACCAAGAACCGGTTGCAGACCTACATGTGCACCGCCTCCATCGGTCCGGGCTCGCTCAACATGGTCACCGGCGCCGCCCTGGCCACCACCAACCGCCTGCCCGTGCTGCTGTTCCCCTCCGACCAGTTCGCCACCCGCGTGCCCGATCCGGTGCTCCAGCAGCTGGAGGACCCCACCACGCTGGACATCACCGTCAACGATGCCTTCCGGCCCGTGTCCCGGTTCTTCGACCGCATCAACCGGCCCGAGCAGCTCATCCCGTCTCTGCTCAGCGCCATGCGCGTGCTCACCGACCCGGCCGACACCGGCGCGGTCACCATCGCCATGCCGCAGGACGTGCAGGCCGAGGCCCACGACTGGCCGGTGGAGTTCTTCCGCAAGCGCGTGTGGCACGTGCGCCGCCCGGTGCCCGAGCCGGCCGCCCTGGAGCGCGCCGTCGCCATGATCCGCGCCGCCAAGCGCCCCCTGGTGATCGCCGGCGGCGGAGCCATCTACTCCGAGGCCTCCGAGCAGCTGCGCGCCTTCGCCACCGCCACCGGCATCCCGGTGGCCGACACCCAGGCCGGCAAGGGCGCCATCAACTTCGACCACCCCTGCGCCGTCGGCGGCGTCGGCTCCACCGGCGGCGACTCCGGCAACCACCTGGCGGACAAGGCCGACCTGATCATCGGTGTGGGCACCCGCTACTCCGACTTCACCACCGCCTCCAAGACCCAGTTCAAGAACCCGGACGTGAAGTTCGTCAACATCAACGTCGCCGCCTTCGACGCCGCCAAGCAGAGCGCCGAGATGGTCGTGGCGGACGCCCGGGAGGCCCTCGTGGCCCTCACCGGGGCCCTGGCCGAGTACCACGTGGAGGCCGCCTACACCGAGGAGATCACCCGCGAGCGCGAGGCCTGGTTCGCCGCCACCGACAAGTGCTATCACCTGGGTCACGGTCCGCTGCCCGCGCAGACCGAGGTCTTCGGCGCCCTCAACGAGCTGCTCGGCGACGAGGACGTGGTGATCAACGCCGCCGGCTCCATGCCCGGTGACCTCCAGGCGCTGTGGCAGGCCAAGACCCCCGTCCAGTACCACGTCGAGTACGCCTTCTCCTGCATGGGCTACGAGATTCCGGCCGCGCTGGGCGTCAAGCTCGCCCGGCCGGACAGTGAGGTCGTCTCCATCGTCGGTGACGGCACCTACCAGATGCTGCCCATGGAGCTGGCCACCGTCGCCCAGGAGGGCATCAAGGTCATCTACGTGCTGCTGCAGAACTACGGCTTCGCCTCGATCGGCTCCCTGTCCGAGTCGCACGGCTCCCAGCGCTTCGGCACCAAGTACCGGCGGCGCGGCCAGGGCGGCCACCTGCAGGACGAGGACAAGATCGTCGGCGTGGACATCGCCGCGAATGCGGAGTCCTGGGGCCTGAAGGTCTACCGGGTCGGCACGATCGCCGAGTTCAAGGAGGCATACGCCCGGGCGCACGCCGGGGACGAGGCCGCCATGATCCACATCGAGACCGACCTGTACGGCCCGAACCCGCCCGCATCCTCCTGGTGGGACGTGGTGGTCTCCAGCGTCTCCAACCTGGAGTCCACGCAGAAGGCCTATGAGCAGTACGTCGAGGACCGCAAGCCGCAGCGTCACTACCTGTGAATGACGGCTGCCCCAGTATCGGAAGAACACCTGAACAAGATCCCAAGGAGTCAGTGATGACACAGAGCACGTCAGCGTCCGGTCTGCGGACCATAACGCACTGGGTCGACGGCAAGCCCTATGAGGGTAGCCCGATCGGCCGCTTCCCGGTGGAGAACCCGGGCACCGGCGAGGTGGAGGCCGAGCTGCTGCAGGCCTCCGACGCCGACCTGGACTACGCCGTCGAGGTGGCCACCCGGGCGCAGAAGGAGTGGGCCAAGTACTCCCTGGCCAAGCGCACCGCCGTCATGTTCCGCATGCGCGATCTGGTCCTGGAGCACCAGGATGAGATGGCCAGGATGATCGTGGCCGAGCACGGCAAGAACTACTCCGACGCCATTGGGGAGATCCAGCGCGGCCGGGAGACCCTCGACTTCGCCACCGCGATCAACCTCGCCCTGAAGGGGGAGTACTCCTTCGACATCTCCACGGGCGTGGACATCCACACGCTGCGTCAGCCGGTCGGTGTGGTCGCCGGCATCTGCCCCTTCAACTTCCCGGCCATGGTGCCCATGTGGATGCACCCGATCGCCATCGCCACCGGGAATGCCTTCATCCTCAAGCCGGCCTCGATGACGCCGTCGGCGGCGCTGCTGACCGCCGAGCTGTACAAGCAGGCCGGCCTGCCCGACGGCGTGTTCAACGTGGTCTCCGGTAACCGGAAGATGGTCACCAAGGTGCTGGAGCACCCGGGTATCAACGCGATCTCCTTCGTGGGCTCCACCCCGGTGGCCCATATCGTGCAGGACACCGGCGTCACTCACGGCAAGCGGGTGCAGGCGCTCGGTGGGGCCAACAACCACGCCATCGTCATGCCGGACGCCGACCTGGACTTCGCCGCCCAGCACGTCTCCGCCGCGGCCTTCGGCGCCGCCGGTGAGCGCTGCATGGCGCTGCCCGTCGTCGTGGCCGTCGGCGGGATCGGCCCGGACCTGGCCCGGCGCGTGAAGGCGCATGCCGAGAGGATCAAGGTCGGCTACGGCATGGACGAGGGCGTGGAGATGGGGCCGGTGATCGACGCCAAGTCCAAGGAGAACATCATCGGGTTGATCAATGAGGGCGAGTCCAAGGGCGGCGATGTGGTCCTGGACGGGCGGGGCCTGGTGGTTCCCGGCCACGAGAACGGGCACTTCCTGGGTCCCACCATCGTGGACAACGTGCCGCTGGACTCCGAGCTGTACCGGCAGGAGGTGTTCGGCCCGGTGCTGTCGATCGTGCACGCGGACAGCTATGACGAGGCCATCGAGATCGTCAACTCCTCGCCCTACGGCAACGGCTCGGCGATCTTCACCAACGACGGCGGGGTGGCCCGGCGCTTCCAGCTGGACGTCGAGGCCGGCATGGTGGGCATCAACGTGCCCATCCCCACGCCGGTTGCGTACTACTCCTTCGGCGGGTGGAAGGAGTCCCTGCTCGGGGACACCCACATCCATGGCCCGGAGGGCGTGAAGTTCTACACCAGGGCCAAGGCGATCACCTCCCGCTGGCCCAGTGAGAAGACCTACGCCGCCACCATGTCCTTCCAGCGCGAGGAGTAGCCCACGAGCGCGGGGCGCGGTCCTGCGCGTGTGCGCCCCCGCAGCGGCCTGCTGCTGCGGGGGCGCGCCGTTTGCCCGCTGGTTCGCGGGGTGGGGCGAGATCCCGCAATCCGTGAAATTTGTCCGTACAAACCTCTGGTGTTTTGGAGCTGGACTCGTTACACTCGTGATTGTCCGAAACGATTCGGGCGGCCGGGCCGGGTCCCAGCCCCGGCCCGCGAAATCGATCAGAACTCTCAGGAGCGACAATGACGTCAACCGCCTCAAAGGCTGTCAACACCAACGATCCGAAGTACTCCAAGCTCACCATCGGCGTCTGCCCCGACCAGTGGGGCGTCTGGTTCGCCGATGACCCCAAGCAGATGGATCCGCGCCAGGCCTGGCAGGAGATGGCCGAGGCGGGCTTCGAAGTCATCGAGACCGGGCCGTGGGGCTACTTCCCCACCGACCCCAAGGAGCTGCAGAAGTGGTGCGACGAGTACGGCATGCGCGTCGTCGCCGGAACCGGCTGGGGCATCCTGCACAGGGCCGAGGCCTGGCCCGAGACGCTGCGGCACTTCCGGGAGATCGCCGAGACCCATGCCGCCGTCGGCGCCGAGTACATGGTCCACCTGCCCCCGCTCTACCGCGACGACAAGACCTGGGAGTGGACCGATGACCGCGTCCTGTCCGACGACGCCTGGAAGCTGTACGTCGAGCACGCCAACGCCCTGGGGCAGATGCTGCTGGACGAGTACGGCCTGAAGATGGTCCTGCACCCCCACGGCGACTCGCACATCGAGACCCCCGAGGAGATCGCCCGCATCTTCGACGCGACGGATCCCAAGTACGTCAACCTGTGCCTGGACTCCGGCCACGTGGTCTACGGAGGCGGCGACCCGGTCGAGCTGTGCAAGAAGTACCCCGAGCGGATCACCTACGTGCACATCAAGGCCTTCGATGAGGACATCACCCGGGAGGCCCATGAGAAGGACTGGCCCTTCGGTGAGGCCGTCACCAAGGGGGCCTCGGTCTGCCCGCCCGCGGGACTGCCGGAGATGCACGCCTTCGTGGATGCGCTCGCCGAGCTCGACAAGCCGATCTACTGCATCTGCGAGCAGGACTGCTACCCCTGCGAGCCGTCCTTCCCCAAGCCCAACGCCATCAACATGCGCAAGTACCTGGCCGAGTGCGGCCTGGGCCTGGCCTGAGCGCATCGGCCGGCGGCCCCCGCCGGGCCCGCCGCGCACCCGCAAGCACTCACACGCAACGAATCCTCAAGGAAGAGAGAAATCATGACCGTTCGCATTGGTCTCATCGGCGCCGGCGGCATGGGCCGCGCCCACCTCGCCCGCATCACCAATGAGCTGTCCGGGGGCAAGATCGTCGCCGTGGCGGACATCAACCACGACGCCGCCGTCTCGGCCGCCGAGCCCTACGGCGCCAAGGCCTACGACACCTCCGACGAGCTGATTAATGACCCCGAGGTCGACGCCGTCGTCATCGCCACCTTCGGCAAGGTCCACGCCCCCGACGTCATCAAGTGCATCGAGGCCGGCAAGTACGTCCTGTGCGAGAAGCCGCTGGCCACCACCGCCGAGGACTGCATCGCGATCATGGAGGCCGAGCAGAGGGCCGGCAAGAAGCTGGTCACCGTCGGCTTCATGCGCCGCTTCGACGCCGCCTACAACGAGATGAAGGCGGTGCTGGAGGCGGGCGAGAACGGCCAGGCGCTGCTGGTCCACAACCGCCACCGCAACCCCTCCGTCCCGGAGTCCTACACCTCCCGCATGGCCATCGACGACACCGCGATCCACGAGATCGACACCATGCGCTGGCTGCTGGGGGAGGAGATCGTCAAGGTGCGCGTCGAGCGCCCGAAGTCCACCACCCACCGCTTCGAGCACCTGATCGACCCGGTCGTGGTGGTCATGTACACCGAGTCCGGTGTGCGCATCGACGACGAGGTCAACGTCAACCTCCAGTGGGCCTACTCCATCGAGTGCGAGCTCGTGCTCGAGACCGCGGCGGTGCGCCTGGGCGACCAGGAGAAGATCCACATCCGCGACGCCAGTGGCAACCGCAACGCCATGTGCCAGTCGCACATCGATCGCTTCCAGGGGGCCTTCAACCGCGAGTTCCAGGAGTGGATCAACGCCGTCGCCCGGGACGAGCACACCGGCTCGACCTCATGGGACGGCTACGCCGCCACCTCCGTCGTCGACGCCGCCGTCGTATCCCTGGAGGACGCCTCCTCCCCGCTGGTGGACGTCACCCTCATCGACAAGCCGGACTTCTACGCCTGACGGCGACCGGGAAGACCGACGGAAAGGAGAGGCCTCATGGTCGACATCGCCCTTGACCCGAACATGTACTACCTGAGCATGTCCACCGCGGAGACCCTGCACAAGGCCGCCGAGCTCGGCTTCAAGTACGTGGAGCTGTCACCCAACAACGAGTTCCACCTCTGGCACCACTACCCCAAGGCCGACCGGGCCTTCATCGCCGAGCTCAAGCAGGCGGAGAAGGACTCGGGCGTCAAGGTCCGCACGCTGAACCCCGTGTTCAACTGGTCCTCGCCCGACGAGGCCGAGCGGCAGGCGCAGGTGCGCAACTGGCGGCGCCTGCTGGAACTGGCCGACGCCCTGGACGTGCGCGACATCGTCTCGGAGTTCTCCGGCGACCGCAACCGTGCCAGCCGCTCCGAGCAGCAGTGGTACAAGTCCATTGAGGAGCTGATCCCGCACTTCGAGAAGTACGGCATCCGCCTGAACATGGAGGCGCACCCCTACGACTTCGTGGAGCTGCACGACCGCGCCCTGGAGCTGGTCCGCAGCGTGGACAAGGACTGGCTGGGCTACGAGTACTGCTGCCCGCACACCTTCCACCTGTCCGACGGCGCCGGCGATGCCGACCGGATGATCCGTACCGCCGCGGCGGCGGGCAAGCTCCGGGAGGTGCACGTCTCCGACGGTTTCAATCACCGCATCAACGACGGCAACCGGTACATCATCAACCCGCCCGGCGCCGACGTCACCGTCCACCAGCACAATGCCATCGGTAACGGCGAGGTCCCCTGGGAGCAGGTCTTCTCCACGCTGCGGGAGGTGGGCTTCGACGGCGTCGTCTCGGTGTGCATCTTCGGCTGGCACGAGTGGGCCGATGAGTACAACCGGGCCGCGCTGGAGCGCCTGACCCAGGAGCTCGGCGCCTGAGCCCCGGGCCGGCCGCCCCGTGCGACGCGGGACGGTCGGCCCGGTCCCCGCCCGGCCCCGCAATGGCGGCAGGCACGGGCTATGAGTAAATGCCCTGCCATAAACAATTACAAAAAGTGGGATAAGTCACAATAGGGGGATTTGTCCTGACATATAAGTATCAACCGTGTTAGCGTCGAAGTCAACCCCAGAACCGACAAAGGAGTCAATGTGTCTCACAATCCGACGGCCACCGCACAGTCCGGTGGGACCAAGCTGCCCCCGCTCACGCCCGGTCCCTACCGCGCCCGACTGACCGTCGTCGCCCTGATCGCCACCCTGGGTGGCCTGCTCTTCGGCTACGACACCAGCGTCATCAACGGCGCCCAGAGCTTCATGGTCCGGCCCGATCAACTGGATCTGACCGACTTCGGCCTCGGCATCGCCGTCAGCTCGCTGCTGTTCGCCAGCGCCGTCGGCGCCCTGACCGGCGGCCGCATCTCCGACCGGATCGGTCGCAAGACCTCTATTACCTTCATGGCTTCCATGTTCATCGTGGGCGTGGTCGTAGTCGTCACCGCCGTCAACCTGCCCATGCTGGCGCTCGGTCGCGTGATCCTGGGGCTCGCCGTCGGCTCGGCCTCCGTGGTGGTGCCGGTGTACCTGGCCGAGCTGGCGCCCTACGAGATTCGTGGCTCGCTGGCCGGACGCAACGAGATGATGATCGTGACCGGCCAGCTCCTGGCCATTGTCATGAACGCCATCATCGGCAATGTCTGGGGTAGCGAGTATCCGTGGGTGTGGCGCGCCATGTTCGCGCTGGCGGCTGTTCCCGCCATCCTCCTGCTGCTGGGGGTGACCCGCCTGCCCGAGTCCCCCCGCTGGTTGGCCGACAAGGGACGCGAGGAGGAGGCCCTCAAGATTCTGGATGAGCTGCGGCCCGAGGGGCGGGCCAAGCCCGAGCTGGCCGAGATCCAGGCCGCCAGTAGGGAGGAGGCCAGCCGGGTCAACATGAGCGTCGGCGAGATCTTCTCCAACAAGAACCTGGTGCGCATCGTCCTGATCGGCTGCGGCATCGGCTTCTTCCAGCAGACCACCGGCATCAACTCCATCCTCTACTACGGGGAGAGGGTGCTGGAGGAGTCCGGATTCAGCACAGGTGCTGCGCTCATTGCCAATATCGCTCCGGCCACCATCTCGGTGATCGCCGCAATCATCGCCCTGCAGATGATGGACCGATTCTCCCGGCGCAAGACCTTCCTGTGGGGCTACGCCCTGGTCGCGATCACGCACGTCCTCATCGCCACTGCGGCGAGCGCGCTGCCGGAGGGCGGTGCCAAGCCCTTCGTGCTGCTGGCCCTCATCGTGTTCTTCGTCGGCTCCATGCAGCTGTGCCTGAACGTGGCCACCTGGGTGACGCTCTCGGAGATCTTCCCGCTGAAGATGCGCGCCTTCGGCATGGGGCTGTCGGTCTTCGTGCTGTGGATGACCAACTCCCTTCTGAGTCTGGGCTTCGCCAGCGTCATCTCGGCAATCGGGCTGTCCAGATCCTTCCTCGTCTTCGCCGTCCTCAATGTCATCGCCTTCGTGTTCTTCTTCCTGTTCGTGCCCGAAACCAAGGGCCGCACGCTGGAGCAGCTCGAGGCGGACGTCATGAGCGGGGAGCTGTTCAAGCGCGGCAAGTAGCATCCGACGCCGGCGCGCAGGTGGGTGACGCCCATCGGTGCGCTCGCTCGGCTACGGTGCCGCGAGCCACACCAGCCACGCGCCCCAGTCGATCCGGGAATCTACCCGGTCGGCTGGGGCGCGGCCGCATGCGCGGGTGGGCTCAGGCGGTGAGGATGCGCATTTCGTTCAGCAGCGTCTGGGCCACCAGGTGGAAGTCCAGCTCGGCGGAGTGGTCGTGGAAGATCTCCGAGCAGTACCAGCCGTCGTAGCCGGTCGCCTTGATGGCGTCGACCCACTCCTGTAGCGGGATGGAGCCGCCGCCGGTCCACACGTTGCGGGACACGCCCTGGTCGGGAACCTCGCCGGCCGGCACGGGCACGCCGTCGCACACGTGGACGGCGCTGATCAGGTCCTTGTCCAGCTTGGCGACCTCCTCCGGGGTCGAGCCGGTCACCCAGAAGTGCCAGAAGTCGACGACGATCTTCGCGTTGGGCCGGTCGATGCGCTCCAGGATCTCCAGGGCCTGGTTCACGTGGCACACCGGCGCCCAGCCGAGCGGCTCCAGGAACAGGTCCAGGCCGTGATCGGCGGCGATATCGGCCGCCAGCGCCACGTGCTTGGCGGTCTCCTCGATGACCTCCGCCTCGGGGCGGCCGAGCAGGCCGCGGAAGCGGGGGTCGTCGTCGGCCAGGCGGCCCGCCCTGAAGTCCTGCACGACGGTGACGTCGACCGGGCCGGTGCACATCTGCATGGCCGGGGCGCCCACGACCTGGCCGACGTGGGCCAGCTTCTCCGCCTCGGCGCGGAAGGCCTCGGGCTCGGCCTCCTGCAGGGCGCCGATGCCGGAGACCTCGATGCCCTCCAGGTGCGGCAGCAGTGACTCGGGGGTGAAGCCCGCATCCAGGTAGCGCCATAGCTTGGGGCTCTGCAGCTCGATGCCCTCGAAGCCCACGTCCTTGGCGACGGTGATGTCGTTCAGGGCGGTGCCGTGGAAGGTGGAGGTGACGTTCATGGACAGTTTCATGGTGATCTCCTTCGATCGGGGTGGTGGCGGGCCGGGTCGGGGCCCGCCGGGGTGGTTGTGGCTGTGCGGCTGGGCGAATGGCCGGGTTGCCATCGCCGTGGCGACGGCGTTACCGAGCCTCCGGGATGGCGACCGGCCGGTGGGTGCGCAGGGACTGCGTGGCGGCCTCGGCGATGACCTGGGCGCGCAGGCCGTCGTCGAGCGGGGCGGGCATCGGCGCGGAGCGCTCCAGGGCGTCGACGCAGGCGTCCAGGCTCTTGCGGTAGGTGCCGCGGATGCGCTCGAACCAGCCGGCGTCGAGGCCGTTGGTGCGCAGCTCGCCGGGGCCGTAGTGGTTGACGAAGCCGGTGCGGTGGCGGGCGGCCTCGACCATGCGCTCCGAGCCGTTGACCTCGATGCGCTCGTCGTAGCCGTAGCCGATGCGCCGCTGGGAGTCGATCTGCGCCAGCGCGCCGCCTTCCATGCGCAGCACGGCCACGGAGGTGTCGACGTCGCCGACCTCGGCCACGGCCGGGTCCGCCAGGGCGGCGCCGGCGACGTACACCTCCACCGGCTCCAGGCCGGTGATCCAGCGCAGCAGGTCGAAGAAGTGCACGGTCTGGTCGCGCATCTGCCCGCCGGAGACCTCCAGGTAGGCGATCGGCGGCAGCGAGGGGCCGCGGGTGGTCATGGACACGAGCTCCACCCGACCCACCTCGCCGGAGTGGACGGCGTCGTGGACCGCCGCGTAGGCGGGGTCGTGGCGGCGGTTGAAGTCCATCATCACGGGGATGCCGGCCGTGCGGGCGGCGGCGGCCGCCTCCCGGGCCACGTCCAGGGAAAGGTCGATGGGCTTCTCGCAGAAGACGGCCTTGCCCGCGGCGGCGGCGCGTTTGATGAGGTCGGCGTGGGTGTTGGTGGAGGAGGCGATCAGGACGGCATCGATGGCCGGGTCGGCGAAGACGGTGTCCAGATCGTCGGCGCGGTCGGCGCCGTAGCGGTCGGCGAGCTCGGTGGCGCGGGAGGTATCGACGTCGAAGACGCGGGCGAAGTCCACATCGGGCTGGGCGGCGAGGTTCTCGGCGTGGACGCGGCCGATGAACCCGGCGCCCAGGAGGGCGAAGGTCTGCATGAGGATTCCTTTCGGGTGCCTTGGGCTCGGGCGGGCCAGGGCAGGATCGTGCTGGTGGCCGGGCGGCGGCGTTGCCGGGCGGCTGAACCCACGTGGTTCACACGCGTGAATTCACGTCCTCATCTTCTCTCGCGCGGCGCACCACGTCAATGGGTCGTCGTCGACTTGTCCGTACAAGAGTCGGCGTGCGGCAGCGGGTTCCAGTCCGCTAGACGGTGGAGGAGGCGCGGATGACCAGGTGCCCCTCCGTACACACCTCGCGGGGCGCGGGCGGGTTGTCCGGGGTGCGGGCGAGGGCGGCGGAGCGCTCGACGAGCAGGCGCACCGCCTCGTGAGCCATGTGCGGGTCGGGCTGGTCCAGGCTGGTGAGTGCGAACTCGGCGCGCCGGGCCAGATAGGTGTTGTCGTAGGAGGCCAGGGGGGTGCGACCGGCCCCGCCCGAGCCCAGCTCGCGCAGCACGGCCACGGCGTCGATCGCGAGCATGTCATTGTGGGCGATCAGGCCCATCTGCGGGGTGCCGACGCTCAGTAGGCGCCGGATGGCGGCGCCGGCGTCGTCGGTGCTCGCCTCCTCGGTGGTCAGCGTGAGCCCCACTTTGTGGGCGGCCCGGGCCAGGGCGCGCTCGCGGGCAACGCGGGAGGCGTCGTCGCCGATCCTGGGGGCCACGTACCCCAGGGAGTCAACTCCCTGGGCGTCCAAGTGGGAGACGATCTGCTCGGCGGCGAGCTGCTCGTCGATGTGGACGGCGTCGACCTTCCCGCCGGGCGTGCGCCGACCGATCAGGCACGTCGGGGCCTCGTCTCCCAGTGCCACCAGCTGCTGATCCGTCAGCCACGGGGACACCAGAATCAGGCCGAGCACCCGCACGCCCAGCAGGGAGTTGATCGCCCGGTGCAGGCGCTCCTGGTCCTGGGCGCCGACGGTGACGAAGACGGTGAGCCCCTGTGCGGCGGCGGCGTCGTCGAGTGAGCGGGAGACCTGCTCGAAGAAGGCGTTGCGGAGGTTCGGCAGAACCAGGCCGATCGTGGAGGAGCGCTGGCGTGCGAGCGCGGAGGCCGCCGTGTTGATGCGGTAGCCGAGGGCGGCGGCGACCTGCATGATGTGTGCGCGCGTGTCCTCGGCGACCTTGGGTGAGCCGCTCAGGGCGAGGGAGACGAGGCTGCGCGAGACTCCGGCAGCCGCGGCGACGTCGGACTGGGTGACGTCGTGGCCGCTGGCAGGCATGGCTTTCCCTTCTGTCAGCGCAAGCGAGCCGACAGGAGGGACTTTAGCCGACATGGGCGGCGGGCCCGGGTCACGACTGTGCGCACGCGGCGGCACGGGCGCCAGCCAGCCCGCCATTTGTCAGGACAAATAGGGGTTGTGTGTGTTACGCTGCAAGAGGCCACGCGCCGGGGGCGCGATCGTCGCGTCCGCTTCGAGAGAGACACCCACATGACGAGCAACGAAGCAGCCCTGAACACCACCATCCCGGAAACCATGCGCGCCGCGGTGCTGCGTGATCCCGAGGTCGGCCTCGAGGTCGAAACCATCCGCACCCCCCACCCCAAGAGCGGGGAGGTCCTCATCAAGGTCGCCGCCTGCGGCCTGTGCCACTCCGACCTGCACGTGATCGGAGGCGCCATCGCCTTCCCGCTGCCCGCGGTGCTCGGGCACGAGGTCACCGGCACCATCGTCGAGCTCGGACCCGGCAACGAGCACACCGGCCTGCGGGTCGGACAGAACGTCGCCGGCGGTTTCCTCATGCCCTGCGGCCAGTGCGAGGCCTGCGCCTGCGGCCATGACGAGCTGTGCGGGCCCTTCTTCGACCTCAACCGTCTCAAGGGGGTCCTCTACGACGGCACCACCCGCTTGGCCGCCCTCGAGGGGGACCCCATCTACATGTACTCCATGGGGGGCCTCGCCGAGTACGCGGTCATCCCCTCAACCTCGGTCGCCCCCGTGCCCGACGCCCTCGACCTGGTGCCCGGCGCCATCCTCGGCTGCGCCGCCATGACCGGCTACGGCGCCGTGCGCCGCGGCGCCGACCTGCGCTTCGGGGAGACCGTCGCCGTTGTCGCCACCGGCGGAGTGGGGACGAACATCGTCCAGGTCGCCCGCGCCTTCGGCGCCAGCCAGGTCATCGCCATCGACGTATCCGATGACAAGCTCGCCCCCATGACCGGCTACGGCGCCACCGCGGTGGTCAACTCCGTCACCCAGGACGCTCGCGAGGAGGTCCTGAGGCTCACTGGCGGCAAGGGCGTCGACGTCGCCTTCGAGGCGCTCGGCATTCCGGCCACCTGGAAGACCGCCCTGGACGTCCTGGCCGACGGCGGCCGCATGGTGCCGATCGGCCTGGGCGCCGGCGTGCAGACCGCGGAAGTGGAGATCAACCGCACGGTGCGCCGCTCCCAGAAGATCCTCGGCTCCTACGGCGCCCGCACCCGCCAGGACCTGCCCGCCGTGGTGGACCTGGCCGCCCGCGGGGTCATCAACTACAAGGACGTCGTCTCCCGCCGCTTCCCGCTCCAGGAGGCCGGTGCCGGCTATGAGGCCCTGCGCAACCGCCAGATCCAGGGCCGCGCCGTCGTGGATATGAGCCTGTGAGGCCGACGCGCTGAGCCGCGCCACTTTCGACGACGCCCCGCGAGTCGCCGTCGGGGCTACAGGAACGGGGTCCCGGGTGCGTCCCGGGGCCCCGTGCTGTGGGCGGCTGCGTCGTGCGCCGACAGCTCCCGCTGCGTCCGCGTCCGTCGCGGTGGGGCCCCGGCCACACTGGCCGGGGCCCCACCGCGGGGGCTGAATGCTGGAGAAAGACGCTCAGATCGTCAGGAGCGTGGACTCGATGTAGTCGCGAGCCTTGGCGCCGTACTCGTGCGGGTTGGCGACGGCCGGGTCCTGCTCGGCCTCCACCAGGATCCAGTCACGGTAGCCGTGGTCGATCAGGAACTTGTAGGGCTCGGTGAAGTCGATCATCCCGTCACCGGGAACGGTGAACATGCCCGCCAGGAAGGAGTCCAGGAAGGAGCGCTCCAGGCGCTTGGACTCCTCCAGCTTCTCCGGGCGCACGTCCTTGAAGTGCACGTGTGCCACGCGGTCAATGGTGGCCTCAAGCAGGCCCATGACGTCGCCGTCGCCCACGAAGGCGTGGCCGGTGTCGAACAGGAGGGAAACCTTGTCCGGGTCTGTCAGCTCCATGAGCCTGATGGTCTCGGCCTTGGTCTGCACCACGGTGCCCAGGTGGTGGTGGTAGACGAGCGTGAGTCCGTGTTCCCTGGCGATCTCGCCCAGACGGTTCAGGCCTGCGGCCAGCACGGGCCTCTGCTCGTCGGTGAGGACCGGCTTGTTGGTGAAGATGCACACGTCGCGCTTGCCCTGCACGGAGCCGGTCTGCTCGGAGACGACCACGCGGGTGGCGCCCAGGAACTGCAGGTACTCGCAGGTGGCGGTGAACTCCGGGATCACGGCGTCGACGCCGTCGCGCACGATGAAGGAGGAGAACCACTGGGCGACGATCTGAATGCCGCGGGCCTCGGCGCGCTGCTTGGCGACCTCCTTGGCCGGGAACCAGCCGGCCACCTCGGTGCCGCGGTAGCCCAGGTCCGCGAGGTCCAGGAGCATGTCCTCAAGGGTGTTGAAGGCGCCGACCTCCTTGATGTCGTCGTTGCGCCAGGCGATGGGGTGCATGCCCCAGGTGATGCCGTGGGGGTCGTTGATGGCGGTGGTGGGGTCGAGGCGGAAGCTCATGGTGATCTCCTTCGCTGTGGTTGGGACGGATTCGTTGTGGTGGTAATCGGTGGGCGGGGTCAGGCGTCGAAGGTGGTACGGCCCTGAACGCGCGCGACGTCGTGCCAGCGGCCGTCCGCGGCGGAGGCGACGGCGGCGGCGTCGACCTCGGCGGCGCACCAGGCGTCGGCGGCCGAGGGGGCGTGCTGCTCGCCGGTCAGGACGGAGCGGACGAACTGGGCGGCCTCGATGGACTTCAGGTCGTCGAAGCCCATGGAGGTGCCGATGGCCGGCTGGTAGCGGTGCCACTCGCCCCAGGCGGGGCCGGCCATGGCGCGGCGATAGCCGTGGGTGGGGCCGCCGTCGACGCCCAGGCAGACCTCCAACTCGTTGAGGCGCTCGAAGTTCCAGCGGACCGAGCCCTCGGTGCCGTAGATCTCGACCACGTACTCGGCGCGCGGGCCCACGCTCACGCGAGAGGACTCCATGGTGGCCACAGCGCCGCCGTCGAAGCGTGCGAGCATGCCCACGTAGTCCTCGTTCTCCACCTCGCCGACCTCGTCGCCGATCTCGAAGCCGGAGTGGCCGATGCCGATCTTGGTGGGGATGGGACGCTGCTTGATGAAGGTGTCGGTCAGGGCGGTGACCGAGGCGATGCGGCCGATCAAGTACTGGGCCAGGTCCGCGCCGTGGCTCATCAGGTCGGGGACGACGCCGGCGCCCGCCTTCTCCCGGGAGGCTCGCCAGGTCAGCGGGCTGCGGGGTGAGGAGTTGTAGTCGGCGATGAACCAGACGCGGGCATTGGTGATGCGGCCGAGCTCGCCCGAGCGGATGAGCTCGCGCATGTACTCGATCGCGGGCACGTGCCGGTAGTTGAAGCCGACACAGGTGGCCAGGCCGGCGGCCTCGGCCGCCTGGGCGATGTGCTTGGACTGCGCGGCGGAGGTGCCCATGGGCTTCTCAATCCAGAAGGGCTTGCCGGCCTCGATCGCGGCCAGGGCGATCTCCTCGTGCAGGAAGTTGGGGGAGGCGATGGACACGACCTCCACCTCGGGGTCGGCCAACAGCTCGCGGTAGTCGGCGTAGGCGCGCTCGAAGCCGAGATCCTCCACCGCGGCCCGTTGCGCCTCCTCGATCGGGTCGGCGGCGGCCACCAGGCGGGCCTCGACGCCCAGCTCGGGGAAGCGCTCGGACAGGGCGCGGTAGCTGCGGGCGTGCAGGCGGCCCATCCAGCCCAGGGAGATGACTCCGACTCCGAGTTTGCGTTTGGTGCTCATGGGGGCTCCTTCGGCGACCGCCGTGGTCGGCATAGTGATGAAAATGGCGAAACCAGGGTGGTAACGCGCGTCAGCGATGACGCGAAGCAGTCTATGTGCCCTCAATTTGTCCTGTCAAGGGATGAGTTGGAGAAGCGGAGCGGGAGGTGTGCAGCACCCCTCCCCGTCCCCGCTCCTGCATCGAGGTCGGTCGACGTTACGAACGAGGTCGGTAGACGTTACCGTCGAGGTCGGTCGAAGTGGCGCCCGGTGCCATGCTCCCGCATCCTTGTCCCGGTTGTGTGGGTGATCGGGGGCCGAGGGTCGGTTGCGGTGTCCGCGTGCGCGGCCGCGAACACCGTAGTTGGACCGCTGTTCCCCGGTTGGACCCCTGTGCCCCCGTTGGACCGCCGTAACCGGCGGCTACGGCGGTCCAACGGGGCGTGAGCGGTCCAACGGGGCGTAGGCGGTCCACCCACCCATCGCGGACTCACACATCCGAGCCCGGGTGTCGGGCGGTGGAGGCGCGCTCGACAAGGCGCGCGGGGACCGTCCGGTGGAAGCCGGATATGTCGCCCGGTGTCAGTAGTGCCTCAAGGGCGCCGGCCGCCAGCATCTCCGGACGCTGGTCGATGCTCGTGATGCGCAGCTCGGCGCGCTCCGCCAGGGAGGTGTTGTCGTAGGAGGAGATGCCCAACTGCTGCGGGATGTCCAGCCCCAGACTGAGTCCGGCGGCGACGGCGTCGATCGCCAGCAGGTCGTTGTAGGCGATCAGCCCCAGCGGTCCGCTCCCGGCGTCCATGGCCCGGGTGATGCCTGACCTGATGCCGGCGTCGGCGTCGACCTCAATGAGGTCGATCCCGGCGCTCGCGGCGGCGCTACGGCACTGCTCAATCCGCTCGCCCAGGATGGCCTCCCTCAGTCGGGCGACGGGAGATAGGAATGCCAGGCGCGTGTATCCCCGGGAGGCCAGGTGCGCAACGGTCAGACGCGCGGCGTCGGCCTCGTCCAGGCGAACCGTGGCGACGCCGACGGACTCCGGCAGGCTGCGATCGATGACGCACAGGCGGATCCGCCGTCCCAGGTCTCGCAGCTGCTCGGCCGTCATGGAGGTGCCCGGCAGGATCAGGCCGGCCGGACGCAGCGACAGCACGTCGTCGATCGTGGAGCTCTCCAGATCATCGGTGAGGTCCGATACCAGCGCCACCAGCGTGTAGCCGGCCTGTTTGGCGTGGTGGCGCAGGGAGCGCAGCAACCGGTCGAAGAACGGGTTGTCCAAGATAGGGGACGACGACGGCCAGGCGCAGGGAGTGCCGGGCGGCCAATTCCGCGGCGGCGGCGTGGGGGGTGGTAGTCCAGGCGCGCCGCGGTGTCAAGGATGCGTCGGCGCGTCTGGTCCGACATTCGCCCCTCGCCCTTGAGGGCCAGGGAGACCAGTCCGCGGGAGACTCCGGCGGCGTCGGCGACATCCTGCTGGGTGGCGTGGGGCTGTGCCGGACGCGGAGTGGGGGACACGGCTGCTCCTGTACGGCCCGTGGCGGGCGGGATTGGACCGCCTCAGGATAGATGACGGGCTCCGGCGGCGGGTCGGCTGCTCGCCGGGCGTGATGCGCTTATCAGAAGTTTGTCTTTACAAAGCGCCGGCGAGGTTCGTAATGTACTGCCTGCCGGTCAGCCAGGCCGGTGCCGACCATCAGGTCGGGCACACCGCTGTGCGGGCCGCCCGACCGGTTCCGCACACAGGAACCGGAAGGAAAGCCAACATGAACGCTCCCGTCATCGACGCCGTCGCCGTCACCACCCCGAAGCCCGCCACCTCCGCTCAGGACGAGGCCAAGTCCGCCGACGTGCTCACCTTCCAGATCGGAATGGCGATCGTTGCCGCGGTGCTGCTGGTGATGACCATCGTCGGCGTTATCGTCGCCTCCGCGCCCCTGCTCATCGCATCCGGCCTGCTCACCGTCGTGGCCGCTCTGGTCAACGTGAGCACCGGCGTGAGCCTCTCGGTCGCGTGACGCGTTGAACGGTAACGGAGGAGGGGCGGGGCGCCTACTTCTCCAGAGCTGCGCGGGCGACGCGGACCGCGCAGCACCCAGCCGTTGGACGGCCGGGCGCGGCGAGAATCCCGCGAACCAGGCACCGAGCGCCGGCCCGATGGGTCGGCGCTTTTCGCTGCCCTCAGCGCAGCGCCTCCAGTGCCCACGGCAGCGCCGCCACCGCGATCACGACGGTGAGGACCTGGCAGCTCAGTACGATGCCGGCGGCCGCCGGGGCGGGCACGAGTGCCAGCAGCAGCGCCGGCGCCAGCACGGCCGCCAACTGCACCAGGGGCCTGAGTGCGGCGGTGGCGCGCCGCTGCGAGCGCAGCAGCCACGGGGGCACGAGCGGGTCGATGCTGCCGGTGCACGCCGGCGCCACCGCCAGGAACTGGCAGGCCACAAGCAGCGCATCCACACCGACCAGTAGTGCCGTCAGACCGACGCCATGGACCGTATCGGCCAGCGCCAGCAGTGTGATGCCGCAGGCGGAGGCCCCAATTCCGGCGAGTACCCAGGCATAGGCGAAGTGCTCGCCGTGCCGCCTGGTGCCCAGCAGCGCGACCGCCACCCAGGCGGCCGCCAGCGCGGCGACGACGCCGAGCGGCACCGCCGTCGGTCCCCCTCCCCCGGCCGCCTCCGTCAGCAGGGCCGGGCCCAGGCACAGTGCTGCCAGCCCCAGCGGCAGTGCCTGCACGACCTCGAGCAGCAGCCCGGCCACTACCGTGCGCCGCACGCGCGCGATCGCCAGGTCGCCGCGGCCGATCGGGTGCTGCTCGCCCAGGGTGCCGGTGTCCATCATCACCCAGTCGATGCCGACGGCGGCCTCCAGATCCCCCACCATGCGGCGCAGCGCGGCATAGGCGGCCTCGATGCGGCCTTGGGCCGCGTACCAGTGCGGGGTCTCCGGCAGGCTCAGCGCCAGCAGTAGCGAGACCATGGCTGCTAGCTGGGGGACCACCCAGGCGCGGACCACGCCCTGCCCGGGGGACAGCAGGGCGCCCAGCGCGCCGATCAGGGCCGCTGCGCCGGCCCCGGCCGGGGAGACGGCACGCACGCGCGGCATCAGGCGGCGATGCCCGTGCTCGGCCAGTTCGTGGGCGAGCTTGGGGATTACGACCGTGTAGCCGCCCATGCCCAGGCCGACCACGCCGATGCCTGCAGCGCGCAGGAGCGGCCCGTCCACGGCCGCGACCAGGCATCCCAGTGCGGCCAGGGCGGAGGCGGCGAGCACCGCCGGCCGACGCCCGCAGGCGTGGGAGACGAAGTCCAGGGCGGGCGCCCCGATCAGGGAGCCCAGCGGGAGGGCCGCCAGGGCCATCAGGACGGCCGGCAGTGACTCCCCGCCGACGCCACCGTGGGCGGTCAGCGCGGCCCGGGCGCCGGCGTCGTCCGCCAGTGACACGCCGAGCGCGCCCCAGGCGGCGCCGGAGGCCAGCGCAGAACTGGCGAGCAGTGCCCGCAGGCGCCGTTGCGCCGGGGTGCGCTTAGCGGTCGTCATCAATCGCCTTCCTGCCGGGAGGGGTCGCGGGGCGGGCGGTGCCGGGCTGCGACCATGGGCCCCGTCAGGCGGGGCGCACGGGCTTTAGGATGCCTTTGTGCTGACAATGTTGTCTACCCCGACATGGATCATCCTCATCGTCGCCGCCGCTGCGATCGGCCTGGCCAAGACGGCCCTGCCCGGCGCGGCCACGCTCGCCGTCGCCCTGTTCGCCACGGTACTGCCCGCGAAGGAGTCCACCGGCACCATGCTGGTGCTGCTGCTGGTGGGTGACGTGCTGGCGATCGTCATGTACCGGCGCGACGCCGACTGGGGCACGCTGCGACGACTCGTGCCGGGCGTGCTTACCGGCGTGGTGCTCGGCGCCCTGTTCCTGCGCGTGGCCTCCGACGAGGTCACCCAGAGGTTCATCGGCGTGCTGCTGATCGCCCTGATCGTCATCACACTGGTGCTCATGCGCCTGCCCCGCCCGCCGCAGATCCAGGGGCGGGCGGGTCGCGCCGTCTACGGCACCCTGGCCGGCTTCACCACCATGGCCGCCAACGCCGGCGGGCCGGTGACCACCATGTACTTCCTGGCCTCCCGGTTCTCCGTGGCCACCTTCCTGGGGACGACCGCATGGTTCTACTTCATCGTCAACCTGGTCAAGCTGCCCTTCTCGATCGGTTTGGGCATCATCCGGCCCGACACGCTGTGGATGGACCTGGCGCTAGTGCCGGTTGTGGTGGTTGCGGCGCTGGGCGGGCACCGGCTGGCCAGGCACATGGACAACCGGGTATTCGACCCGCTGGTCACGGTGCTGACGGTCCTTTCCGCCGCCTACCTGCTGGTGTGAGTCCGGGCGCGCCGGCCGGCGGAGGAAGCGGGACGCGCAGACGCCGTCGAGAGCCCGGGAGAATGTGGCGCTCAGCTGTGGCGCTCGCGGACGCCGTCGTCGTCGCGCCGGCGGATCCCGCTATCCTGTGCCGGTGACGACATCTCCCCATGGTGCCACCGGGGAGGAGGGCCGGATCGGCCCCGTCCTCGTGGTGGACTTCGGTGCCCAGTACGCCCAGCTGATCGCCCGCCGTGTGCGCGAGGCGAGCGTGTACTCCGAGATCGTGCCCCACAGCATGCCGGTGGCGGACATGCTCGCCAAGCAGCCGGCCGCCATCATCCTGTCCGGCGGGCCCGCCTCCGTGTACGCCGACGGCGCCCCGAGCGTGGACCCGGCCCTGTTCGACGCGGGTGTGCCGGTGCTGGGCATCTGCTACGGCTTCCAGACCATGGCCCAGGCGCTCGGCGGCACCGTCGGGCGCACCGGCACCCGCGAGTACGGGCACACCGACGCCGACGTCGATCCCGACTCCCGCCTGTTCGCCGGCACCCCCGTCCGGCAGGCGGTGTGGATGAGTCACGGCGACGCCGTGCAGGCCGCCCCGGCCGGATTCACCGTCACCGCCTCCACCTCTCAGACGCCCGTGGCCGCCTTCGAGGACCCCGCCCGGCGCCTGTACGGGCTGCAGTGGCACCCCGAGGTCATGCACTCGCAGTTCGGCCAGCAGGCACTGGCCAACTTCCTCCACGACGGCGCCGGCATCCCCGCCACCTGGACGCCGGGCAACATCATCGACGAGCAGGTCGAGCGCATCCGCGAGCGGGTGGGCGACGCCCATGTCATCTGCGGCCTGTCCGGCGGCGTCGACTCCTCCGTGGCGGCGGCCCTGGTGCACCGGGCCATCGGGGACCAGCTGACCTGCATCTTCGTGGACCACGGCCTGCTGCGCGCCGGCGAGCGTGAGCAGGTGGAGCGCGACTACGCCCGGGGCATGGGCATCCGCGTGATCACCGTGGACGAGTCCGAGCGCTTCCTGACTGCGCTCGCCGGCGTCACCGAGCCGGAGGCCAAGCGCAAGATCATCGGCCGGGAGTTCATCCGCTCCTTCGAGGCCGCACAGCGGCGCGTGATCGCGGAGGTCGGCGCCGCCGGCGGCGAGATCAAGTTCCTGGTGCAGGGCACGCTGTACCCGGACGTGGTGGAGTCCGGCGGCGGTGAGGGCGCCGCCAACATCAAGAGCCACCACAATGTGGGCGGGCTGCCCGAGGATCTGGACTTCGAGCTGATCGAGCCGCTGCGGGCGCTGTTCAAGGACGAGGTGCGCGCCATCGGCCGCGAGCTGGGCGTGCCCGAGGGGATCGTGGCCCGCCAGCCCTTTCCCGGGCCGGGTCTGGGCATTCGCGTCATTGGTGAGGTGACGGCGGAGAACCTGCGGATCCTGCGGGCCGCGGACGGCATCGCCCGCGAGGAGTTGACGGCGGCCGGGCTGGATGAGGAGATCTGGCAGTGCCCGGTGGTGCTGCTGGCCGACGTGCGCTCGGTGGGTGTGCAGGGCGACGGGCGCACCTACGGGCATCCGGTGGTGCTGCGGCCCGTGAGCAGTGAGGACGCGATGACGGCGGACTGGACGCGGCTGCCCTACGACGTGCTGGCCCGCATCTCCACGCGCATCACCAACGCCGTCCCCGAGGTCAACCGCGTGGTGCTGGACGTGACCAGCAAGCCCCCCGCCACCATCGAGTGGGAGTAGTCGTCGGAGTCTCCCTGACCGCCAGGCGGAGCTCCTCGAGGAGACGATGACATGGCCGAGGTCTCGCGGCAGCTCGCCGTTGTCTTGGGCCTGGAATAGGCGCAACCTGAAGGGGCTCTTCCGGTTTGGGGCGGGGGAGCTTACGCCTGGGGCTGCGTGTCCGGGGCGGAAGTGTCAATATCGATGACAAACACTCTCGATGCCGGCGAGAGCCGACCCAGCACCCGCATGATTCCAACGTTTTGTTCGCTGCCGCCAACGCCCCCGGACTCGTTTGTCATCGATTTTGACATCTTGGGTGCCCGCTCATCAGGAGTGGGCGGCTTCTTCCGCGCCGCCCTGGGGGATGGCAGTAGAGTCGGGCGCGAACCCGCGTACGCGACGATGAAGGAGACTGCCGTGGACTTCACCTCCAACCAGCGCCCCGCCGACATGGAGCGCATCACCACCCCCGAGCTGGCGGACGCCTTCATCGCCGAGGCCGTCGACGCCGTGCGCGCGCAGGTCGGCGACGGCAAGGTGCTGCTCGCCCTGTCCGGCGGCGTCGACTCCTCCGTCGTCGCCGCCCTGCTCATCAAGGCGATCGGCAAGCAGCTGATCAGCGTCCACGTCAACCACGGCCTCATGCGCAAGGGCGAATCCGAGCAGGTGATCGAGGTCTTCCGGGACGGGCTGGACGCCAACCTCGTGTACGTCGACGCCACGGACCGGTTCCTGAACCTGCTGGCGGGCGTGGCCGAGCCCGAGACCAAGCGCAAGCTCATCGGCGCCGAGTTCATCAACGTGTTCGCCGAGGAGGCGGCGAAGCTGGAGGGTGTCGGCTTCCTGGGGCAGGGCACCATCTACCCCGATATCCTCGAGTCCGCCGACGGCGTCAAGGCCCACCACAACGTCGGCGGCCTGCCCGAGGACATGGACTTCGAGCTGGTCGAGCCCGTCAAGCTCCTGTACAAGGACGAGGTGCGCGTCGTCGGCCGCCGGCTCGGCCTGCCGGAGTCCATGGTGGAGCGCCAGCCCTTCCCCGGCCCGGGGCTGGGGGTGCGCTGCCTGGGCGCCATCACCCGCGACCGCCTGGAGGCGCTGCGCGAGGCCGACGCCGTCGTCCGTGAGGAGATCGAGGCCGCCGGCCAGGACATCTGGCAGTACTTCTGCGTGGTACCGGATATGCGCGCCACGGGCGTGCGCGACGGCGCGCGCGCCTTCGACTGGCCCGTAATCATCCGCTGCGTCAACACCGTCGACGCCATGACCGCCGAGGTGCCCGAGCTCGACTGGGCGCTGCTGTGCCGGATCACCGCCCGCATCCTGGCGGAGGTCCCCGGCGTGTGCCGTGTGGCCTACGACCTCACCCCCAAGCCCGTCGGCACCATCGAGTGGGAGTAGTCGGGCTTCGAGCCGTCCCCTAAGAAGGAGAAACCGTGCGTAATGAAATGACGAGCAACAACACCGTCGACGGCGGTGCGGCAAGGCGGATGGATTTCCGCAGTGACACGGTCACGCATCCCACGCCGGCCATGCGTCGGGCCATGGCGGACGCCGAGGTGGGCGACGACGTCTACCAGGACGATCCGACCACCAACCGCCTGGAGCAGCTGGCCGCCGAGACGGTGGGCAAGGAGGCGGCACTTTTCGTCGCCTCGGGCACGATGGGCAATCAGCTCGCGCTCATGTCGCACACCGTCAAGGGGCAGGAGGCCATCGTCGGCGCCGACAGCCACATATTCATGCACGAGGTGGGCGCGGCCGCGGTGCTTTCAAGCCTGAATCTGCGCCCCCTGGCCTTCCCGGACGGTGTGCCCGACGCGGCACAGATCCGAGGCGCCATCCGCTCCAGCGACATTCACGAGCCGGCCACGGGCCTGATCTGCTTGGAGAATGGGCTCGCCAATGGTCGCGTGGTGCCGGTGAGCGTGATGCGGGAGGTGCAGGAGGTCGGGCGCGCACACGGCATTCCCGTGCACCTGGACGGCGCCCGCCTGTTCAACGCCGCCACGGCCCTGGGTGTCAAGGCGAGTGAGCTGGCCGCATGCGTCGATAGCGTGCAGTTCTGCCTGTCTAAGGGACTGTGTGCGCCCGTGGGCAGCATGCTCTGCGGGGACGCCGCATTCAATGCGCGTGCCCGCAAGTACCGCAAGCTGCTCGGCGGCGGCATGCGGCAGACCGGCGTGCTCGCCGCCGCCGGCATCCTCGCCATCGAGGAGATGACGCAGCGCCTGCATGAGGACCACGTCAACGCGCGTCTGCTGGCGGAGCTGCTGAACGAACTCCCGGGGGTGGAAGTCGATCTCGACGCGGTACAGATCAACATGGTGTTCGCGACCTTCGACTGGCCCGATCTTGCCGGCCTCAAGAGCTGGCTGGCCGAGCGTGGCGCCATCATCGGCCAGCCGGACGGACAAGTCGTGCGCTTCCTGACCAACAACGACGTTAACGACACCGACTGCCGCAGGCTGGTGGCGCTGCTGGAGGAGTATGCCGCTCGCTGACGCTGCCGACGGCGAGGACCCGGTCAGAACCCGGTGCCGGAACCTACAATCGCGCCCGATGACGATTGATGACGATGTGCCGGTGACACGTCCGTCACGCGCGGGGGCCGGGCCCTTGCTAAATGATGTCTCAGAGGACGCCAACGTGCCCGGCTCGCCGCTACTCGCCCGGCTGCGAGCGGAGAAGGCGGAGAGGATCAAGGGCGGCATCTACCACCGCCTCCAGATCGACCTCACCTACTCCTCGAACCGGATCGAGGGCAGTCGGCTCTCCGAGGACCAGACCCGCCTCATCTTCGAGACCCGCACGCTTGATGCCTCCGAGGGGCCGGTGCGCGTCGACGACGTCGTCGAGACCTCTAACCACTTCCGCGCCATCGACGCCGTGATCGACCACGTGGGTGAGCCGCTCACCGAGGACGCGCTCAAGCGTCTGCATCGCATTCTCAAGGCGGCGACCGGCGACGCCGCCAAGGAGTGGTTCGCCGTCGGTGACTACAAGCGCGTGCCCAACGAGGTCTCCGGGATGCCGACAACGCCGCCCGAAGAGGTGCCCGAGGCGATAGGTGCGCTCCTGGCCCGCTACGGTCCGGCTGAGCGCCATACCCTGGAGGAGATTATTGACATGCATGTGCGCCTCGAGCGCATTCACCCCTTCCAGGACGGCAATGGCCGGGTCGGCAGGCTGATCATGCTGGGTGAGTGCTTGGCAAGCGACGTCGTGCCCTTCGTCATCACCGATGAAATGAAGGCCTTCTACTACCGGGGCCTGCGTGAATGGGACTCGCAGCCCGGGTTCCTGTTGGAGACCTGCCGTGCAGCCCAGGACCGCTTCAAACAGCACCTCGACTACTTCCGCATTCCCTACGCAGAATGAGTGAGCAGCGTTGCAAGGGCGGTATTTTGCCCTAAAATCACGCGTCGTGACGATCGACGACGATGCTGCACTGATTCGGCCGCTGCGGCCCGAGGAGGCGCCCCTGCTGGAGGACTTCCTGCTGGAGGCCGTCTATGTTCCCGAGGACTTCACCGGGCAGGTGCCGCGCAGCGTCATCTACGACGACCCCATGTGCCGCGCCCACTTCGAGCGCTTCGGAGCCCTTCCGGACGACCGGGCGCTGGTTGCGGAAGTGGACGGTCGCGTCGTCGGTGCCTGCTGGGTGCGCACCACCGACTGCTACGGCCGTTTGGACGACTCGACGCCGGCATTCGCGATCTCCCTTTACCGGGAGTACCGGGGCCGGGGAATCGGCACCCGGATGCTGCGCCGCATGCTCCAGGAACTGCGGGAGGCAGGCTACGCGCGCGCCTCGCTCGGCGTCGTCAAGGCCAACCGGGCCGTGCACCTGTATGAGCGGTTGGGCTTCCGGATCGTCGGCGACGGCTTCGACGAGACCGAGTGGCTGATGGTGTGCGAACTGGCCGCGCCGGAGTAGCCGGCCGACTGGACGTCGGTGCTGCGGCACCGTCGTCCGTCAAGGAACTGCGTGAGCGGCGCGCATCAACAGGCAGTTCTTCTGCCGCTACTATCCGGCCATCGAGTACTTGCTCGCGGAGGTGCAGGAGCGCTCCTCCCGCCACGGTGCCGTGGTTGCCGGCGGGTGCGGAGCTCGTACCGGGGTGGCGGGCGGAGCAGCCGGATCCCGCGCGTGAATCAGTGGTATCGGTCGGCTGTTGTGTTTCGCTGCGCTGCTCCCGCACGCCAACTGCCCGGTTAGAATGGCGCCAACTGCCCGGTTGAGACGGCGCCAAGTTCCGGATTGAGGCGTGTCTTGCGCTGCATTGCAGGAGGAAGCTGATGGCCGATGTGAGCTACACGTCCTCGTGTCGTTGATGCCCTCGTTGACGACGTCCTGGGCTACTCAGGCGGCTTGCTGATTGAGGGTGTGCGCGCCTGCGGCAAGACCATGACCGGGCGGCAGCATGCGGCCTCGGAGGTCGCTCTGGACTCGGGCCTGCCACAGATACGCGCTGCGCTTGACCTTGATCCTGCGCTGCTGCTGGAGGGGGATACTCCCAGGCTGATCGACGAGTGGCAGCTTGCGCCGGACCTGTGGAACGCGGTACGGCGGGAGGTTGACGCCAGGCAACACCCCGGACAGTTCATACTCACCGGTTCCTCGGTTCCCGCTGAGGATGCTACGCGGCACTCTGGTGCCCACCGGATCTCCAGGGTGCGTCTGCGTCCGATGACTCTGTTCGAGCGCGGCCTGGGTGCAGGGAACGTTTCGTTGACGGCACTGTTCGACGGCGAGGAGCCGCCACCCGCGCTTGACTCCGGCACGAGCGTCCGGGAGGCGCTGGATGCGCTGGTTCACGGCGGCTGGCCGGGCGACGTCGATGCCACCACCGCGCAGGCACAGCGGCATCTGCGCGACTATGTGGAGGACGTCGTCAACATCGACATGGGGCGGCTCGATGGGGAGCCGCGCCGCGATCCGATCAGGTTGAGAGCGCTTCTGCGCTCGCTTGCGCGCCATATCGCCACCGAGGCTTCGTTCACCACCATCGCGAAGGACGTGACGACTCAGGCGCTTAGCGCGGAGACGGCAGCGAGCTACATCAATGCCCTTAGGCGGCTCTTCATTGTCGAGGAGCAGCCTGCGTGGGCCCCGCACTTGCGCTCACGCTACGCCGTGCGTACCTCGTCCAAGCTCCATTTCGTGGATCCTGCCCTGGCCGCAGCCATCACCGAGACCTCGGCGGAGCGCCTGATGCAGGACTTGGAGACCACCGGGTTGTGGTTCGAGTCGCAAGTTGTGCAGCATCTGCGCACCTTCGTCGAGTTGCGGGGCGGGCATGTCTACCACTATCGGGACAAGTCGGGAAAGGAGGCCGACGCCGTCGTCGAGTTCGACGACGGACGTTGGGCTGCTTTTGTAGTCAAATTGGGGCAACGGCAGATAGCGAAGGCCCAGAACTCCCTAGCCGCGTTCGTGGCGGACATCGACACGCGACGTACGCCCGCGCCGGTCTTCACCGCCGTCGTGACCGCCGACGGGCCCACCATGAAGCTGGCCGACGGCGTCCTCACCTTTCCCCTGAGCGCCCTGCGCCCGTGAGCAGCGATTGGGGAAGCGGGGGGATGCAACAACCCGTTGCTCGACGGCGTGTGCCAACTGTGCTGTTCTTATGTGGCGGCATCACCGGGAGCCGCGGATCAGGAGGCCGACATGGCAATCGGAGAAGTCATCGCTGAGGTTCGGGCGTTGCGGGGGATGACGCAGGACGAACTGGCGCAGCGGGTCATGGTGACCCGACAGGCGGTCTCGCGCTGGGAGACCGGCGCTACTACGCCCGGCATCGACATGTGCAAGCTGCTGGCCACCGCGCTGGAAGTGCCGGTCACCCGCCTTCTTGAGGCGCCTCCCGGACCACACTGCCAGAGCTGCGGCATGCCCATTCCGAAGGAGGAGCAGCACGGCAGTGAGGCCGATGGGACCAAGTCTGAGGACTACTGCGCCTGGTGCTACCAGGACGGCGCCTTCGTCGGCCCGGAGACGCTAGAAGAGCTGATTGAGTTCAGTGCTCCTTACATGTCCGAAGGCGTGCACATCACCGAGGACGAGGCCGTCTCCTACATGAGTGCGGTACTGCCTAACCTGCGCCGTTGGAAAGAGCAGTAGGCGGCGCGTGCTGGGTCGGTCAGGCGTGAGCGCATGGGCTGCACCACACTGGTGTCGGCACGGGAGGATCTTGAGGATGATGACACCGGTGAGCTGCTGGTGGACTGGGCCAGCGCACACCTGGGGGTGCTGGGCCCGGGCCAGGTCTACGGGCTGACCCCCGCCTACTGCTTCACCGGGAGGGCCAGCACCAGCCAGGTTGGTATCGAGGACGCGGTAGCGCACCTGACCTTCCTCGCCCAGGCCCAGGAGCGCCAACTAGTGGAGGACTTCTCCGCCGCGGTCCCACGTGTGTCGGCGCCGGCGTCCTTGCCGGCCGCGGATATGTTCGCCCCGGGGCGTGTCGGCGGCAGGCGGGTGCAGCTGCAGGAGTCCACCGGCTCTTCAGGTTTGAGGGTGTGGTGCTTCCGGCGTGGTGGCTTTGGTCCGGGTTGCGGTGTTCGCGGTGGTTGTGGCTGGGGCGGCGAGGTCGGTGTGGGGCTGGCGGGGACGTGTTCGGGCCGGCGGGGTCGTGCTCGGTGGGTGCTGGTTTGTCGAGAACGTCCTCTTCATCCCCAAACCCTCCACGTTCGGGAGGGTTTCGGGCTTACGAGGACGTGCTCGACCAGCGCAGGTCGTTGTGGGGCGTACAAGGACGTTTTCGGGCCGCCGAGGACGCCCTCGGCCCGGCGAGGGCGTTGTCCGCCGGGCAGGGGCGTCCTCGCCGCGGCCGGGCGGAGTGCTCGAGGACCCGGTTTGAACCTCCACGGCGCCGGCCCACCACGCCAGAACGCCAGGCCTGGCTGCACCTGGCTGCCGACAGCTCCGGCGCCCGGAAGCGGGACCGTCTGCTGCGCCACCCCCGGTCTACTGCGCCGCTTCGCCGTCTGCAACGCCACTTCGGGGTTAACAACGCCAGTTAACCGTCTGCTGAAGGCCCCTGGGGTATACAGCAGAGCGTTAAGTAGCGTTGTTAACGCCCAGCAGGGCGCACCAGACACCCCCACGCCACCCCATGCCATGTCTCAGGACATCGGCAGCACTCCTGCCGCCGCCCCAGACAACCACCACACCCCCAAACCGGAAGAGCACGATACCCGCGGAGGTGCGCGTACCAGGGCGCGGGCTGGTATCGCGAATACGCACCGGCTCGCCCATGCGCTGATGCGCAGTGAGACGAATAGTTGAAGATGAGCCGGCGCTCCGATCCGTGTCCAGTGGATCAGAGCGCCGGCTCAATGGATGCGGCCAGTGGGTTACTTGACCGCGACGAAGACGGTGTCCGCGAGCAGGCCGGGCTGCACCGCGAGTACGCCGTCCTCAGCAGATGCAGACGGGACTGCGATGGCCTCGTTTCCCGTGACGCTGCCGCCGTTGTACAGGGTGGTCAGCGTGTCGATCTCGTCCGGAGCGACTGCGAGCGTGTCGGTGCCGTCGATGGTCACGCCGTCAGCGGTCACGTAATTAACGGTGACGAATGCAGGCATGTCTCCATCCGGATCGTCCCCCACGTAGGTGACCGTGTAGTTGATGAGAATGTACTCGTAGCCGTCCGCAGGCGGATCGTTGAAGGGGTTCTCCGCGACGACTTCGCTCGTGGCATCGAATGTTACTGAGTTGATGACCACCTTCCACTCGTCGCTGCTGATCTCGCTGCCCAGCGCGGCAGGGTTCTCCCGAGTAACGGTGTCGGTGCCCGTGGGGGCCTGGTCGCTGTCGCTCGAGTCTGCGTCGTCGGTCGTGGTCGAGTCGGTGGCGCTCGAGACGACGGTGTCGGAGCTGGTGCCGAAGGCGTCGTCTACCGCGTTGGAAACCACGAACAGGAACACCAGCGCCGCGACCACGGTTCCGACGATAGACAGGATGATGGCGGTGATGCCCTGCCAGCGGGTGCGCTCCTTCTGGAACAGCGATACCAGCCCGAGGATGAAAGAAATCGGAAGTAGGATCCAGCCGACGATGAGGACGCCGGGAATGCATGCGAGTATGAAACCCGCGACTGCGCAGATCAGTGCGATGAGTCCAATGGTGTTGCGCTGAGCGCTCGGCTGGACTGGTGCTGGTGCGGGTGGAGGGTTCTGGGCGGGATAGGTCATGACGGCTCCTGGGGCATCGGGAACGTGTGACGGCGAGCTGCCGGTGACGCAATGGTACTTGCTAGATATGACATTGCTAGCAGTTGAGGTGATTCGTTACGTTCGCACTCTCCGGATGCTTGGTTACCGTGAGAACGCCGTATGCCGACGCTTTCGGCAGGGCGCCCCTGGGACCTCTTGTCTCAACTGCGTTAGTGCAGGTCAGAGGTGGTTTCTGACGGATTGTGCGAGGGGGGCCACTAACAGCGGGGCGCCAATGGGCGTTATTCCTCCGCCGACGGTGGACCGCGGTTCTGCGATACCTGCTCCCGGGCGGTGTGGCGGGCTTAAGCGGGCGCGGGGCCACGGGGGCACTGCCAGAACCTGGCTGCACGAGCGCAGCCCGGGGCAGGCTGAGACTCGGGCGACGGCGCTGCCGCCCCGGCCCGAATGCGCAACCGACTCACGTACCCAAGGAGACTCTGACATGGAGTACACCAAGCTCGGAACCACGGATATCACCATTCCCCGCCTGTGCATCGGCGGCATGAGCTTCGGGAAGGCCTTCCCCGACTCCCACCAGTGGGTGATAGACCAGTCCGCCACCCAGGCGGTGATCGCCCGGGCACTGGAGCTGGGCGTGAACTTCATCGACACCGCCAACGTCTACGCCCGCGGCACCAGCGAGGAGTTCATCGGACAGTCGCTTAAGAACCTCGGCGTCAAGCGGGAGGACGTGGTACTCGCCTCCAAGGTCTACTTCAACGAGGGACACCTTTCCCGGGAGGCGGTCAACCGGGAGATCGAGGGCTCGCTGAAGCGCCTGGGTACCGACTACCTGGACCTGTACATCATCCACCGCTTCGACTACGACACCCCGATCGAGGAGACCATGGAGGCGCTGGACGGCCTGGTGAAGGCGGGCAAGGTCCGGGCCCTGGGCGCCTCGGCCATGTTCGGCTACCAGCTGCACAACCTGCAGCTGGCTGCGGAGGCGAACGGCTGGACCCGCTTCGCCTCCATGCAGAACCACTACAACCTGCTCTACCGTGAGGACGAGCGCGAGCTGATTCCCGTGTGCCAGCAGTACGGCATGTCCCTGACCCCCTACAGCCCGCTGGCCTCCGGCCACCTGACCCGCCGCACCTGGGACTCCGACTCCGTGCGCTCGACCACCGACAAGGTCATGAGCAGCAAGTACGACCGCGACCGTGAGATCGACATGCCCATCATCGAGCGCGTGGCCGAGACGGCGGACAAGCACGGCGTGCCCATGGCGGATGTGGCACTCGCCTGGCACTGGGCGCGGGGCGTGGCCGCGCCGCTGGTCGGCTGCTCGCGGCCCAGCCGGGTCGACGACGCCGTGCGCGCCCTGGACCTGAAGCTCACCGACGAGGAGATCGCCTACCTGGAGGAGCCCTACCAGCCCCACGAGCTGGTCGGCCCGCTCGCCCGCCCCGGCGACAAGCCGCTCGCCGGCACCAGCGTGAGCAAGTAACCGAATCACGATCAGAATCGCTCCGCCCCGGCAGTGGCTCATGCTCGCCGGGGCGGAGCCGCGCCTCGCACGTCGACTACGCAGCCGCGGCGGAGGACTGTCGAAGGCGGGAAAGACCGCGGCAGTGCTGGACGGGCACACGACTGCCCACTAGCGTTAGGCGCATGAGGAAGTAGCGATGCCCCACGGGCGCACGGAAACAGACTCAACCCATGAGGCCGTGCCCGGGGTGCAGCGTCGCTGACCTCCATACCGATCCGCCGTCGGCCTGAACTCGCACCGACCGGATGAATGCCTGACCCGCCCCGACGGACGTGGCATCCTCCGCGCAAGTACGGCATCGTCGGACAGCCCTCGTTGCGAAACTGCGAACAGCCTGCACCGCCGCACGGCCTCCTACCCCCAGGAGGCCCGCATGCAGCTCACCCTGTCCGATATCCACCACACCTACCCCGGCGCCGCGTCTCCGGCGCTGGCCGGAGTCACCGCCACCTTCCCGGCCGGCTGGACCGGCGTCGTCGGCGACAACGGCTGCGGCAAGACCACCCTCGCCCGCATCGCCTGCGGGGAACTGAAGCCCGACGCCGGCGCAGTGGCTCCGCGGCTGGTGGCCCACTACTGTGCTCAGGACGCCGCCGCGCCACCGTCGGCGCTGCTGGACTTCGCCTGCGCCTATGACGAGGTTGCCATGCGGCTGCGCCGCGACCTCGGCGTCGCCGACGAGTGGGCGTGGCGCTACGACACGCTCTCGGGCGGACAGCGCAAGCTGGTCCAGGTCGCCTGTGCGCTTTGGGAGCAGCCGGACCTGCTGGTGGTGGACGAGCCGACCAACCATGCCGACGCCGCGGCCCGCACGGCCATCCGTGCCGCCCTGGCGCGTTTCAACGGCGTCGGCATCCTCATCTCCCACGACCGCGCCCTGCTGGATGACCTGTGCGCTCAGTGCCTGTTCATGAACGCCGGTACCGCCGTCATGCGGCCGGGCGGATACACGCAGGGCTTCGCCCAGGCCGAGCTGGAGCGGGAGGGCGCCGTCCAGCGTCTTGAGGCGGCCAGGCGGGAGCGGCGGCGCCTGGCCCGAGAGACCCAACGACGCCGCGAGGAGGCCTCCCGCACCGCCTCCCGCCGCTCCGCCCGCAACATCGCCAAGCACGACAACGACGCGCGCTTCCGCAGACGCCTAGCCGTGGTGAGTGGACAGGACGGCAAGACGGGCCGGCTCGCCTCCCGCATGGAGGCCCGGCTCGCCCGCGCGAACGCCAAAGTGGAGGCCATGCACATCGACAAACGCTACGACGCCGACCTGTGGGCCGACTCCGCCCCGAGTCGCCGTCCGGTGCTGCTGCACACACAGCCGCTCGCCCTGCCCCTGGGGGAGGCCACAACCCTGCGCACGCCGGCGCTGCACCTGGGCAGTCGCGACCACGTGGCACTCGTGGGTGACAACGGCACCGGCAAGACCACACTCGTCCGCGCCCTGCTGGCGCGGATACCGGAGGACACGGCGCGGCTGTATGTGCCCCAAGAACCCGACCGGGCGGCGCGGGAGGGAACACTGGCGCGCCTGGCCGGGCTGGACGCCGAGTGCCGCGGCCGCGTGCTGTCGGTCGTAGCCGGGCTCAACTCCTCGCCGGAGCGGGTTCTGGCGGGGGAGGAGGTCAGCCCCGGCGAGATGCGCAAGCTCATGCTCGCCCTCGGCGTCCTCGACCGGCCGGAGCTCATCGTCATGGACGAGCCCACCAACCACCTGGACATCGGCTCCATCAGGGCGCTGGAGAGGATGCTGGCGCCATTCCCGGGGGCGCTGCTACTCGTCTCCCACGACGTCGCCCTGGTAGAGGCGACCACCTCCAAAACCTGGCGGATCGACAACGAGAGCGCGGGCCGACTGCGGCTGGTAGTGGGGTAGGCGGCCGTCTCTTGCGAGTTGCTGTTCCTGAACCGGAGTGGGGTGCGACCGCAGTGGACCAGGCATGGTGGCCGGGCGGAAACGCCCCGCCCGGCCACCATGTGGTTCAGATGAGCTCAGTCGTACAGCAGCACCGAGATGTCCTCATCATCGATGTTTGTGGAGTCGTACCAGTGTGAACCGGTGTCCACGTCCGCAACGGTCTCACCATTGGCCGCCTGCACGGCAAGGGTGACCGCCTGGTATCCCATCTGGTAGGGGTCCTGAGTCACCGAGCCGAGGAAGGCCCCGGAACGCACGGCGTCCTTCTGCGAAGTGCCGGCGTCGAAGCCGACCACTAGCAGATCCTTGTAGCGGCCGGAGTCGCGATCCAGCTGGGAGGCGTCAGCGGTGGCGCTGATGACGCCGTTGACGGCGTCCTGGTTCGCAGCGAACAACGCGACCAGTCCATCCGTGGACAGGATCGAGGCGGCCGCGGACTGGATGTCCGCCTGGCTGGTGGTGGGCGGCACGGTCACCACGATCTTCGCCTTGGCAGGGTTGGACGACGGCGTGGTCCAGCGCTGCTGCCCGGAGACGTCCACCGCCCCCGCGAGGCCGTCGAGCTTCTCCAGTTCGGCGACCAGGGTGGCGGTGAAGCCGTCCACGCGCTGGACGATCGAGCCGGAGGTCGAGTCCTGTGCCAGGACGCCGATGACGGCGGGTGAGTCCGCGCTCGCGGAGGCCAGGGCGGATTGCAGATCGGTGTTGGCGGCGAGGTTGGTGGCGACGTTTCCGCCGGCCGCCTCATTGTCCGTGGTCGCGGTGGCAAGCACCGCTCCGGAGGCGTCGTCGGGCACGCCCGAGTCGAAACCGATCACCGGGATGTTCTGGTTCTTGGCGTTCACCAGGGCGTCCTGAACGGCGTCGGGCTGGCAGGCGGCCAGGGCGATTGCGGCCGGCCGCTGGTTGACCGCCGAGGCCAGCTGCTCCACCTGCTGGGAGACGTTGCTCTCGGCGTCGGGACCGTTGGTCTCCAGGACCACGCCGAGCTCATCGGCAGCGTCCTGCGCGCCCTTGAAGGCGGCCTGGTAGAACTGGTTCTGGTAGCTCTTGGAGATGATGATGACCTTCATCTTGCCGTCCGCGCCGGCGGAGCCGCCGTCGTCGCTGCACGCGGCCAGCAGGGACAGGGAGCAGGCGGAGGCGAGTGCCGCCGTCAGCGCGGTCCTCCGGGTGAGAGTGGTGGTCATGGTGGTGATTCCTTTCATGGGTGGAATGGGATTTGATTCGTTCTTGGGATTACGCGCGGCCGGCGCGGCGGGTGCGGATGACGTCCAGTAGGACCGCCAGCACAACGACGACGCCGATAAGGACCTGCTGCCACTGCACGGGCAGGCCCATTGACAGCAGGCCGGTCTTGAGTACGGAGATGACGAAGACGCCGATGATGGTTCCCCACAGCGAGCCGACGCCTCCGGCCAGTGAGGTACCGCCGATCACGCAGGCGGCGATCGCATACATCTCCTGGCCGTTGCCGGTCTGCGGGGTAATGGAGGAGAAGGTGGCGGCGTAGATGACCCCGGCCAGTCCGCAGAAGAAGCCGTTGAGCACGTAGACCCAGAACTTCCAGCGGGAGACCACCACGCCCGACAGCTCGACCGCCTCCTCGTTGGAGCCGATGGCGTAGGTGTAGCGGCCGAGCTTGGTGCGGGTGAGGATGAACCAGGCGATCACGAAGAAGGCGGCCAGCCAGAGGATGCCCACGGGCAGGTCCCCCGCCTTGTACAGGACCGTCTTGAACCAGCCGTCAGCGGATGTGAGGCTCGGGTAGGTCTGCGTCTGCACCTGGGCGATCACCGCGCACAGCCCCAGGGAGGCGAACTGCATGCCCAGGGTGGCGATGAAGGGCGGGATATGCAGGAAACCGACCAGGATCCCGTTGCCGATGCCGAAGGCGACTCCGGTTGCCAGTACCACCAGCAGTGCGAGGCCGATAGGCAGGTGCCATACGTTGTAGGCGACCCCGCCGACCAGCGCGGAGCCGACCATTACCGTCCCGGAGGACAGGTCGATGCCCGCGGTGATGATCACGAAGGTCATGCCAATGGCCAGGAAGCCGATGTAGTAGGAGGAGTCGAGGATCGACACGAAGGTGCTGGGGGACAGGAAGTGATTGCCGAATACGGCGAAGAACGCATACAGGATGACCAGTGCGGCCAGCGCCATCAGCTGTTGCATCGGCAGCGCCCGCAGTGGGTTGTTCTTGGTGATGTTTGCGCTCATGCTGCGCGACCTTCTTCCTGCTTGGTGGCCAATTCCATGATCTTGATCTGCGTCGCCTCGGAGGCGTCCAGCTCCCCGGTCTTGCGTCCCTCGCGCATGACAACCACGCGATCGGACAGGTGGAGGACCTCGTCAAGGTCCGAGGAGACGAGGATGATTGATTTCCCCTGCGCGACCAGGTCGCGCATGAGCTGATAGATCTCTGCGCGCGCACCGATGTCGATGCCGCGCGTGGGCTCATCGAAGATGAGGATGTCGACGTCGCGCAGCAGCCACTTGGCCAGCACCACCTTCTGCTGGTTGCCGCCGGAGAGGTTGCGTACGCGCTGGCGTGTGGACGGGGTCTTGATGCGCAGCATGTCCACGTACTTGCGGGTTGCGCGTTGTACCGCACGTTCGTGTACGACCGTGGCGGTGGTGAAGGCGTCGTAGGAGGCCAGCACCGTGTTGTCGCTGACGGATAGGCCCGTGACCAGGCCGAAGCGCTTGCGATCCTCGGACAGATAGGCGATTCCCGCACGAATGGCGTCCTTGGGGCGGTGGAAGGACACCTCGGTGCCGTTGACCTCCAGCCGCCCGGATGTGGGACGGTCCGCGCCTGCGACAATCCGCATGGTCTCCGTGCGGCCGGCGCCGACCAGGCCCGCGAATCCGAGGATCTCCCCGCGGCGGAGGGTGAAGGACACGTCCTGGACGTCGGCGGAGGCCAGGTGCTCAGCGCGCATGACGACGGGTGCGTCCGGTGCCACCTCGGATGCGGCCTTGGGGGTGTTGACGACCTGCCGGCCGACCATCATCTCGATGATCTCATCGAGGTTGGTGTCGGCCGTTTTGAGCGTGCCCACGTGCGCGCCGTCGCGCAGGACCGTGATGCGGTCGGCTATCGCCATGACCTCGTGCATGCGGTGGGAGATGTAGACGACCGAGACACCGCGGTCCCGCAGTCGTCGCACTCGCTGAAGCAGCTCGGCGCTCTCGGCCTCCGACAGCGCCGCCGTCGGCTCGTCCAGAATCAGCACCTTGGTCGCCTCGAAGGACATGGCGCGCACGATCTCCACCAGCTGTGCCTTGGAGACCGACAGGTCCCGCAGCAGGGTTTGCGGGGCAACATCGACCTCGTGCTCGGCGAGCAGCTCCTGGGCGCGGCGGTTCAGTACGCGATCGGAGACCAGCAGGGAGGAGGACTCCCTGCCGATGAAGATGTTCTGCGCGACGCTCAGGTCGGCCATCATGTTGAGTTCCTGGTGGACGATGGCGATCCCGGCGCGCTGGGCGTCGCGGATGGAGTGGAAGGCGGCCGGGGCGCCGCCGTACTCGTAGCTGCCCTCGAAGTCGGGGTGGATGCCGGTGAGGATCTTGACGAGTGTGGACTTGCCGGCTCCGTTCTCACCGACGAGGGCGTGCACCTCCCCGGGCTGCAGATCGAAGGAGACGCCGCTGAGGGCCTGCACGCCGGGAAAGGACTTGGAGACGTCTGTAAGTCTCAGCAGGGGTGGTTGTGGTGGTGCCATATCTGCTCCATTGCTTGTAGGTGCCCGATCCCGGCAGTGCCGGGGTGGTTGGGAGAACCGCCGAAGCGGCTGTGGGAGTGGGGTACTGGAACCCCTCCAACCGCGGCGTTCCAGTGCTGACAACGATGTCAACCGCAGTGTCGATGGTACGGTTGGTCACCACGTGGGTCAAGTGCGTCTTGAGATTCGGGGAGGAGACAGTGGCGTCATACTCGTCCGTCGGCGCGGCGTCGGGGGTGCGGCCGCGCGCGACTATGAAGCAGGTCGCCCGCCTGGCTGGGGTGGGAGTGAAGACGGTCTCGCGTGTTGTTAACGGGGAACCCAATGTCGCCGATGCCACGGCGGAGCGCGTGTGGGAGGCGGTGCGGGAGCTGGACTACCACGTGGACCTGCGTGCCGGCAGCCTGCGTCGCCCCGGCGGAGCCACACGCACGATTGCCCTGCTGGTGGGCAGTGTTGACAATCCCTTCGCCGGTGAGCTTCACCGGGGAGTCGAGGACGTTGCCCGGGAGCACGATGTGGCGGTGCTGGCCTCCAGCCTGGATGAGCGGCCGGACCGGGAGGTGGCGGCGGTGGAGGACTCAATCAGGCGCCACGTGGACGGGATCATCGTCAACACCACCACGGTGGACGGCGCCGCATTGGAGCGGGTTCTGCATCTGGGCGTGCCGATCGTGTTCGTCGACCGTGCTCCGCACGCCGTCGAGGCCGACTGCGTAACCAGTGACACCCGGTCTGCGGCCGAGCGGGCCACCCTGCATCTGCTTGAGCGTGGGCACCGGCGTATCGCGCTGCTCACCGAGCGTCTGAATGTAGCCACGGCAGTGGAGCGCCGGGAGGGATTCAATGCGGCCTTCGCGGCATACGGTGCCGATGCCGGCGGTGCGCTGGTTGTCTCGGGACTGGTTGGTCCTGAATCCGCCGAGCGCGCCGTCACTGGACTGTTCAGTGAGCCGAGCCCGCCGACGGCGATCTTCAGTGGGCAGAACCTCCTCACCGAGGGGGCGCTGCATGCGTTGCATAGGCTGGACCTGCGGAGGCGGATTGCGCATATCGGCTTCGACGACCTGCCGCTTGCGGACATGCTTCAGCCGGCGCTCACGGTGGTGCGGCAGGATCCACGGCGCATGGGAAGGGTGGCTGCGCAGCGCCTGTTCCGCCGCCTGGAGGGTGAGGCACTCCAACCAGAGCACATTGTGATCCCCACGCAGTTCATTACTCGTGGCAGTGGGGAGATCGGGCCCGGCGCCTAGGATGCTCAGTTCAATCGTCGACCGCAGGCGCTCGGGGAGTTCCAAGGGGATGTCGGCATGCCGACGGTGCCGGTCTCGGAATAGGGGGCTACTAGCGGGGCGCAGGAGCGGCGTCGTCGGCCAGCGAGGCGCGCAGCCGTTCCAGGAAGCGCTCCGCCATGGGGGAGTGGGCCTGCTGCCGCCGCCAGATGAGGTACATCCGCGACTCGAGTGCCGGCTCCAGCGGGCGGAAGGCCAGTCCGCTGGAGGGGCTGGTGTCCACCAGGCGGTCGAAGGTGAGCAGGTAGCCCAGGCCCTCGCGGGCGAAGACCGCGCCGTTGTAGGGCAGGCGGAAGGTGCCCTCAAGTTGCAGCTCGCCCATGCGGCTGCCGGCCCAGGCCGGGATGTCCCGTGCCCAGGACTGCTCCGAGCAGAAGAGCGGTAGTCCCGCCAGGTCGTCCACGGTGACGGCCTTCTTGCCGGCCAGGGCGTCGTCGTGCCGCAGCACCACGCCCCACCTGTCCGCCACGGGCAGGGGCAGCGTCTCGTACCGGCTGAAGCGCTCGCCGTCGGGCTCCTCGACGATCGCCGCGAAGTCGAGCAGGCCCCGGTCCAGCTTCTCGGTGACCTGCTCGGTGTCGCCGCTGGTGACGTGGTAGCGCAGCCCGGGGCACTCCTGCTTGAGCAGCCTGAGCTGGCGGGCGAGCAGACCCACCTGGTAGGACTCGGCCAGCCCCAGGTACAGATCGCCTCCGGTGATGTCACCCAGGGCGAGGAAGTCGGCCTCGATGCGATCTGCCAGGCCGATCAGATCCTCGGTCCGTTCGCGCAGCAGTCGGCCCTCCTCGGTGAGCTCGATGCTGAAGGAGTGCCTGACGAACAGCTTGTGCCCCAACTCCCGCTCCAGCGCCTTCATCTGCTTCGAAAGCGTCGGCTGCGAGACGTGCAGCTGTGCGGCGGCTCGGGTCATGTTCTCCTCCCGGGCCACGGCGGCGAAGTACCGCAGTGTGCGGATCTCCATACCGGCCATGATATGCCAAAACGGCATGTCGAATATGCAAAACAATCATTAGCGTCATGTCGGCCTAGTGGTTAATTTGGATGCCGGAGGTGCTGCGGCACCGTGCCGCAGCACCGCAGATACTCACGAGCACCGAAGAAACGGAGACTCAGGAAATGAGCACCGAGAACCTCGAGCTGACCCAGGAGTGGGACAAGGTCTTCCCCCAGTCCGACGCCGTGGACCATGAGAAGGTCACCTTCCACACGCGCTTCGGCATCACCCTCGCCGCCGACCTGTACAAGCCGAAGAGCGCCGACGGCAAGCTGCCCGCACTGGCCGTGAGCGGGCCCTTCGGCGCCGTCAAGGAGCAGTCTTCCGGCCTGTACGCCCAGACCATGGCCGAGCGCGGCTTCCTCACGATCGCCTTCGACCCCAGCTTCACCGGCGAGTCCGGCGGCACGCCCCGCTACATGAACTCCCCGGACATCAACATCGAGGACTTCCAGGCCGCCGTCGACTTCCTGTCCGTGCGCGAGGACGTCGACCCCGAGCGCATCGGCATCATCGGCATCTGCGGCTGGGGCGGCATGGCGCTGGCCGCCGCGGCCGCCGACCCGCGGATCAAGGCCACCGTGGTCTCCACCATGTACGACCTGAGCCGGGTGGCCGCGAACGGCTACTTCGACTCCGCCGACTCCGCCGAGGCCCGCAAGCAGATGCGCGCATCCGTGGCCGCCCAGCGCACCGCCGACTACCGCTCCGGCACCTACGCCATGGCCGGCGGGGTGGTGGACCCGCTGCCCGAGGATGCTCCCGGCTTCGTCAAGGACTACTACGCCTACTACAAGGAGCCCCGCGGCTACCACCCCCGCTCCCTGAACTCCAACGACGGGTGGACGGTTATCGGCGGCTCCTCGCTGATGAACGCGACCCTGCTCGGCTACATTGAGGAGATCGAGAATGCCGTCATGATCGTCCACGGGGAGGCGGCCCACTCCTACTACATGGGTAAGGACGCCTTCGCCCGCCTGCAGGGCGACAACAAGGAATTCGTCTCCATCCCCGGCGCCTCCCACACCGACCTGTACGACGGTGGCGAGAACGGCGCCATCCCGTGGGAGAAGCTCACCGAGTTCCTGCGCACCAACCTCGCCTGAGTCGCGTCTGCGCTCGGCTCTGAGCACTCCGGGGTGGGCCGCCGTGTGGTGGCCCACCCCGTTGGCTTGGCCTCGGCCTCCGGCGGCTTTGAGGTCCCGGGCGGCGTGCCGAGCGGAGAAGTGGCTCTTCCGGTTTGGGGGTGTGGTGGTTGTCTTGGGCTGGGGCAGGAGTGCTGCCGATTCCCTGGGACATGGCATGGGGTGGGGTGGGGTGTCTGGTGCGTCGGCTGGGCGTTAACAACGCTACTTAACGCTCTGCTGTATACCCCTGGGGCCTTCAGCAGACGGTTAACTGGCGTTGTTAACCCCGAAGTGGCGTTGCAGATGGCGAAGCGGCGCAGTAGACCGGGGGTGGCGCAGCAGACGGTCCCGCTTCCGGGCGCCGGAGCTGTCGGCAGCCAAGTGCAGCCAGGCCTGGCGTTCTGGCGTGGTGAGCCGGCGCCGTGGAGGTTCAAACCGGGTCCTCGAGCACTCCGCCCGGCCGCGGCGAGGGCGCCCCTGCCCGGCGGACAACGCCCTCGGCGCCCCGAGCATGCCCGCGCGCTCGAGCGCGACCCCACGCGCCCGAGCACGACCTCCTAGCCGGCCCGGTGCACACCGAACAGCACGCCCGAGCACGACCTCGTACACCCGAGCGCGACCACCTGCGGGCCCGTACCGCCACGCCCGCAAACGCGTAGCGCCGGTGAGCATCCGATGGTGCTCCCAGCTGTCACAGATTGCACCACTTTCGCTGGCCATGCCGGGAACCTGGTCGACAGAACCGCATGATTTCAACGATGTGTGCTAGGTGGCTCGCGTCCGGGCGGGTAAAATGGTGCAATCAGTGACAGCTGGGCGGCGGTCGCCGTGTCGAGCCGGCAGGCCCACCGGTTTCCTCACCCGGAGACACGCCGGCCGCCACATCCACGAGCACGACGAGCCGGTCCAGATGACCTGGCGGGGCTGCTAGAGGACACGCCCCGGCCCTCGAGGGTGCCTTCCGGGAGAGCGTCTTCGGCGGTCCGACGATGTCGCACTGACCCGAGCACGACCGCATCACCCCAACCACCCCCGCACCACAGCCCCGGCCGAACGCCACAACCCAAACCGGAAGCGCCTGTTTACTACGCCGGTTGGGTGTCTGCTGAAGTGAAGGGGTCTGGGACCTTCAGCGGAGGCCGAAGGGGCGTAGCAGACGCCAATGGGGCGTAGCAGACGCCGAAGGGGCGTACCCAACGACCGTGCCCTGGCCTCGATCCCACTCGCTCCACGCCCGTGACACCGCCCCGAGGACATCCCCGCCGCCGGTGACGTCGTCGTCAGCCTCAGAACGTCCGCGCAGGACCCACGACCTCGCTTCCCGCACGCCCGAGCACGACCTCCCAGTCCCGAACACCACCACCAAGTCGGACCCGTCCGCGCCGAACACGACCACCCGCGAGCCCGAACCACCACACCCACAAACACGAAGAGCCGTGAAACTAAGGGCTGGTTGCGGTGAAAGTCGGCACCGATGGACATTTCTGCCGATGACGCGATGTCTGGTTAGACCGCCGCACGTGCCCGTGAGCGGCCGACACCCAGGCCGACGGCTCCGATGGCGACGGCGAACAGGGCGCATATCCCGCAGTACCCGAGCAGCGGCATCAGCACCTGCATAGAGGCGGAGTCGGAGGTGAACGCGCCGCCGATGGCCTGCGCCGCCCAGTATCCGGGAGTGAGCCGCGATACTGCGGCCACCGCGTCGGGCAGCATGTCCAGGGGCGCCCACGCGCCCGCCAGCGCGGACAGTGCCATCCCGCCGATTACCGCAATGGCATTGGCCGCGTTGTCTCCCAGCCGCAGTTGACCCACGAGGAAGCCCACAGCAACTCCGTTGAGTGTGTACGCGGCCAGTGCGAGACCGATCACCCCCAGCCGTGGTGCCGCATCCACGATGCGATCGGCGGCGAAGACCGCAGTGCCCAGGCAGAAGAACCACAACCACGCGACCAGTCCGACTAAAACACATGCGCCCAGCAGCCCCAGGCCGCGCGAGCGGGCGGTCACGGGCGCAGCCGATACGCGGGAGTGTACGGGAGGCCGGTTGAGTGAGGTCATGAGCACTGCGATCGCGACCACGCAGAACGCCATCAGCGGGAACAGGGAGAAGAGCACGTACAGCTTCAGAGAATCCGGCAGGGGGAGGGCGCCGTCGGTGATGAGCTTCGCGGTGGCGCCGCCTCCCATCGAGTCATCGGCCAGGCTCACGGCCTGCGCCACGGACTCCTCGGCGGAGGCGGTGCCGACGGTGTCCGAGCTTGAAACGCGCAGGTAGTCATAGAGCTGGTTCAGGTACGCATTGGTGCGCACATCCATTAGCGAGCCAATGTAGGACCGGTAACTGATAACGGTCTCCACCGTGGGCGGAGCAGTTCCCTCGTTTGCGGCCGCCTGCAGGTCGTGCCCGAAGCCTGCGGGGATGATCAGGATGTACTGGATGCGGTCCTTGGAGGTGGCGTCCTGGAGGGCTTGCCGGGTGTCGTCGAGTTGCTGCGGCTCTCCGACGGCGTTCACGTAATCGGCCAGTGCCCGGGAGGCCGCGGAGTCGTCGCGGTCGACCACGGCCACCTTCGCCGTCACCTGGGTGACGCCGTCGGCGGTGGCATTGCCTGAGCCGACCCCGATGAACAGGCCACCCGCGCTCATCAGCACCAGGTAGACCAGAATATAGAGGCGGTGCGCGGTCAGGATCCGCAGCGAAGTCCTAAATGTGCTCATGGTTGGTCCTCCGCATCCGGATCATGGCGATCATGAAGAACACGACGGTCATGCCCGCAAGCGCGGCGCAGCTGCGAGCAAATGGCTCCAGGGAGTCGTAGTAGAGCAGCCCGTAGAAGCATCGGGACGCCTGCCACAGCGGGTTGAGCTGAGACAGCAGCGGAGCGCTGAGCTCGACGCGGTTGGCCAGCTCTTGTGAGGCGGTGCCGTACAGTCCGCAGAACAGGGCCAGCAGGCAGCTGATCGCCGACACTCCTCCCAGCGGCATCCGCGGGAACGTTCCCAGGACCGAGCCGGCGGCGCAGGCCATGAGGCTGGAGATCCCGATGGCCAACAGGCATAGCACCGCGTAGGGGCCGAAGTCCACACCCACCACGAATCGCATGAATATGAATGCCAGTACCAGGCAGGCCCAGGTGCACACCCAGGCGGCGGCCAGTGTCCCGAGCAGCAGCCTCCACCGCGGCAGTGCCCCCAGGTTGCGGCGCGCCGCCAACGGGCCGGCGGGGGCGGTGATCTCCTGCACGGCGACGACGGCGATCGTCATGCCCATACCGCTGGTGAAGGCCAGCAGCGCGAAGTAATACGGCACCTCGGGCTTGCCGGGCACGCGGGTGACCTGAAGCTCGGTGGTGAATGCATGGCGGTTCTGTACCGCCGCGGCGGCCTCTGCGGGTGGTGCTCCTGCGGCGAGCAGAGCGGTTAGCTCGTCGCGACTCTGCACATAGGTGTCCAGCATCGCCCGCAGCACCGGGGTCGTGGACAGCTCGTCTCCCTCCGCGGACAGGTGCAGTACAGGATCGCCGTCCTGCACCGCGATGTAGCCGACTGTTGTGCCGTCGCGAACCGCAGCCTCGGCCTGCTCCGCGGTGTCGTACACCACCGGATCGAGCAGTTGCGGCTCGGCGTCGGCGGCGGAGACGGCGTCGAGCGCGGCATCCAGCCCGGCTTCGGAGGCGTAGGCATCATCGTGCACGATCCCGACCCGCATCGGGTCGACGGCGTATCCCGCCTCCAACCCGGCGAACATGGCCATGAAGATCAGGGAGAGCGCGATAGGCAGGCCCAGTGCCCACAGCAGCAGAATCCTGTCTCGCAGGAGCCGCAGGACCTGGTAGCGGAAGACGGTTCCCATATCAGGCCGCCTCGTCGCGCAGCGCCCGGCCGGTGATCTCCAGGAACACGTCGTTCAGGGTCGGCGGCTCGGAGGTCACCCGGCCACAGGCCACATTCGCCGCGGCGAGCGCCGCCAGGACGTCGGCCAGGTTGTGCGCCCCCGGCGTGCACTCGATGACCAGCTCGGGCGGCTCGTAGGCGACGGTGCGGACGTGCTCCGCTCGACGCACCGCCTCCAGCTCGCGCTCGCCGAGCTCGGCGGGGGAGACGACCTCCACGCGGATGCGCTCACCGGTGCCGATCATCGCCTTGAGCTCGCTGGCGGTGCCGCTGGCGAGCTGCCTGCCCCGGTCCATGATGATGATCCGCGTGCAAAGCTGCTCCACCTCCTCCATGTAGTGACTGGTGTAGATGACGGTGGCGCCGCGGGTGTTGAGCTGTTTGATCCCGTCGAGGATGGCGTTGCGGCTCTGCGGGTCGACGGCCACGGTGGGTTCATCCAGGATGATTAGATCGGGGCGGTGCACGATGCCGCAGGCGATGTTCAGGCGGCGCAGCAGCCCGCCGGAGAGCTTCCCCGGGCGGAACCTGGCGAACCGCCCCAGGTCCACGAAGTCGATCGCCTCCTGCACCAGCTCGCGACGGCGGGCGCGATCGGAGACGTACAGGGCGCAGAAGGCGTCGATGTTCTCCCGGACTGTGAGCTCCTCGAAGACGGCCACCTCCTGCGGCACCGCCCCGATTCGCCGCTTGAGCTCGTAGGCGGTGGCCGACATCGGCTCGCCGAATACGCGGATCTCGCCCCGGTTGTAGGTAAGCAACTGCAGTATGCAATTGATCGCCGTGGTCTTACCCGAGCCGTTAGGGCCGAGCAGCCCGAGGATCTCGCCCGAGGCGACCTCCAGCGACAGCCCGTCCACGGCTACCAGCTCCCCGTAGCGCTTGACCAGGTCATCAACGACCACCGCCATGTCGGACACGTCGTCTCCTTTCGCCCGTCGATCGGGTTCGGGGCCATGGTTGCGCGAGGCGGCACGGTGCCGGAAGTGCCTGCTGTCATGAGGTGGCGGCCCGGTCGTGACAAATGTCAGGGGCTGTCACCGTCCGCGCACTCGCCGCGCCGCCGTGGCTGATAATCGGTGCGTGAGGGAGCTGACGGACAGGACCGTGGTGCTGGCGGCCTGCGTCCCCCTGGTGCTGGTGTTCGGGATGCCCACGCCGACGACGATCGTGTGGTTCCTGGTTGCCGTCACCTGCAGTGGGACCTGTGCCGCCTGGGGGCGGTGGCCGGCCGTGGGTGCCCTGCCGGCCGCCTACCTGCTGGCGGGATGCGCGGACTCTGCGGCCGCCGTGGGAGTGCCACTGGCCGTCTATGAGCTGGTGGGGGCGGTCTCGGATCGGGGCCGTTGGGCATGGGGCGGCGCGGTGATCTGTGTGGCACCCCTGGCGTTGGCGCTGCGGCGCGATTCCGGGGTCGTCGTGTCGGTGGCGGCGGCCCTGGCGGCGGTGGCCGCACTGCTGGCGGTGCGCACCGGGCAGGTGGACCGTGCCCGCAGCGCCTTGCACGCCGTTCGGGATGATCTACAGCATCGGGTTACCGCGCTGCAGGAGACGCAGGCTCGGCTGGAGCAGGCTCAAGAGTACGAGACGCGTGCCGCGGCCTTGTCCGAGCGCACCCGGATTGCCCGGGAGATTCACGACGGCGTCGGGCACCTGCTCACTCGTCTACTGTTCCAGGTGCACGCCGCCCAAACCTCCCACCGGGATGACTCTGCGGCGGTGGCCGAACTGAGGCAGATTGCGCAGACAGCTGACGAGGCGCTGTCGGCCATGCGCGCAGGGGTTCATGCCCTGGACGACACGGGCGAGGACCTGGCCGTGGCGCTCAACCGGCTCGCTGCGGGCTGTGGCGTCGCGCAGGTGAGGGTCGATTGTGCTCCCGACGCGTCTCCACCGGCACTGGTGACGCGCTGCCTGGTCGCGGTGACACGCGAGGCCCTGACCAACGCCGCTCGCCACGGCGAGGCGAGGACCGCCTGGGTGACGGTCGCGGACTTCCCCGGATTCTGGCGGCTGACGATCGCCAACGACGGCTCCGTCCCGGCGTGGGCCGAGTCCCCACAGCCGCTGCTGAGCGCACGTCCGGACGCCGACGGCATGGGGCTCGGCACACGTTCCATGACCGATCGGGTCGAGTCCCTGGGGGGAACGCTCCGTATCCTGACTTCTCCGAGGTTCACGGTGCTCGCCACCATCCCGAAGGAGACCGCGTGAAGGTACTAATCGTCGACGACGATCGTCTGCTCGCCCATTCCCTGGCGACGATCCTGGGGGCCGAGGCGGATATCGACGTGGTCGGTGTGGGCGCCAGCGGCCTGGAGGCGGTAGCCGGTTTCCGAGACGCGCACCCCGACGTGGTGTTGTTGGACATACAGATGCCCGGAGCCGACGGCTTAGATGCGGCCGAGCAGATCCTCGCCCTGGATCCGGGCGCGAAGGTGGTCTTCCTGACCACCTTCGCCGACGATGAGTACATTGCACGGGCGCTGCAACTGGGGGCCCGCGGCTACCTGATCAAGCAGGACGTGGCGCAGATAGCCCCCGCGCTGCGGAGTGTCATGACCGGGATGAGCGTCCTGGAGGGGCGGGTACTCGAGCGAACCGCCGCCATGGGGATGGCGACGGGTGCGGCGACGCCCGGAGACGTACGCCCTCCGGCCTTTGCCGCGCTGACCGAGCGTGAGTACGAGGTGGTTCAGGCCATCAGCGGGGGGCTCGACAACGCCGAGACGGCGGACCGGCTGCACCTGAGCGAGGGCACGGTGCGCAATCACATCAGCGCCATCCTGGCCAAGCTCGGCCTGCGCAACCGCACTCAGATCGCGGTGCTCTACTACCGCGGCTCCAGGCTTCCCTGACCGCCGATGCCCGCTATGCAACGGGGCGCGCTCACGCCCGCTCGATGAACCAGCCTCGTGGTGCCTGAAGGCGCCGGGCCCGGCCGGCGTCGAGGAGGGGAGCGGCCAAGTCACGTGCCTGATCCGGCCCACTCAGGTCCAGGGCTGCGCCGATCTCGACGTCGGACAGCAGCGGGTGGGCCGCCAACAGCTCATCGACCGTCGTCGTCGTCGGGCTGACGGCGGCCGGATGCAGCCGGCCGCCGGAGACGCGCTCGAGCGCAGCGGCGAGGGCGTCGTAGTCGCAGACCCCGCCCAGCAGCATCCTGACATCGCCGTAGCTGATCATGAATGCGGGCAGACCCCTGATGCCCAGGGCCGCTCGGCGTTCGAGGCTCGCCCGCAGGGCCGCCCTGGCCGCCGGCCCGTCGCAGGCCGCCAGGAAGGCGCCGATGTCCAGGCCGCAGGCGCGCACCACCTCCACCAGCTCCTCGGTCGCGGTGGTGGGTCGGCATTCGACGACCGTCGCGAAGCGCAGCCGGTAGAGGAAACGCTCCGCCTGGCCGGGGGCGATCAACCGGACCGCCTCATAGGCGAGGTTGAGCGGGAGCGATGAGCGCCGGGCCGGGGAGAACAGGGAGAAGCCCTCCATGTTGATGGGCATGCCCGCGAGCGGCTCCTCCTTGCGGTAGATATCCGCCAGCCTGGCGTTGTAGGCGCGGATGCCGGCGGCCGCATCCAGAGTGCGCTCGGCCGGCGTCATGAAGTCGGACACGTCGCGCACCAGCAGGCCCATCGCGGTGTCGAAGTCGACCGCACCCGGGAAGTGCGTCTCCACCCTGCGCAGAGCCGGTTCGCACTCCCATGACAGCCCCATCATGGGATCGGTGAACTGGGTGATCAGCGCCTTGGGGCCAACCTGTTCGGGCGCCCCGTGCCCGCTTGCAGCCACAGACATGCCCACTCCTAGGCGAAACGACGCCGGTCGAAGGTCATCCCGCCCACTGCCCAGACGGGTACGAGAGCCCCGCGCAGTCTCCTCGGCCGTGGGGGAGGCGCGGCCGAGGAGAGCGGACTTACTCGAAGTCGCCGAGCGCGGGCACCTCGCCGGTCAGCCATGCCGTGTAGGCGTCGGCCTGAGCCTCCAGGTCGGCGTCGGAGATGGCCATGGCACCGGTGGTGACGAAGGGCTGTAGGAAGCGGGTGCCGATCAGGTTGCTGGTCGCCTGCAGCGGGCGCAGCAGGTCGGTGACCGTGTAGCGGAAGGCACCACCGTGGTCGTAGCGCTCGGAGGGGGCGCCGGGGGACACGGCCACGCCGAGCTCCTTGCCGTGCAGGGCGGTGCCGGTGGAGCCGTAGGCCCAGCCGTGCTCTAGGACGTCGTCCTCCCACTGCTTGAGCAGCGAGGGGGTGGAGTACCAGTACATGGGGAACTGCCAGACGATGCGGTCGGCGGCGGTCAGCACGGCCTTCTCGGCCTCGACGTCGATGCGGAAGTCCGGGTACAGGGCGTACAGGTCCCGGACCTCGATGGGCGCGTCGGGGGTGCCGGCGGCCTGGGCGGCCTGCGCCAGGCGCGCATTGACGCGCGAGCCGGCAGTCAGGCGGGGGTGGAAGACAAGGACGGTGGTCTTCGAGAGAACTCCTTCGAAGAGCGGATGAGAGTGGTTGGTTTGGTGGGGGCTCCCCGGGCGAAGTATGGCCCGCCGGGGAGGCCGGCTCGGATGAACCGGCCACGAACCTGGGCGCTCGCGGGCTCCGGCCGCCAGGTACTGGCGGAACCCGGCGCGGCCTCAGGACTCCAGCAGCTCGGCCAGGGCCGGTGCCCCCATGGTCGCCTTGAACTCGGCGACCTCGTAGGTGGCGCCTTCCGGGTGGTAGACGTCGCCGGCGAGGATCTCCTCGAGCGCCGCCCGGGACTCGGCGCGGGCGAGGATGATTCCGGCACCGGAGCGGTCCCGGCGGGGTCCGAGCAGGAGGAAGTCCCCGGACTCGACGTGGGAGGCGAACCAACGCCGGTGGGCGGCCAGGTGCTCGGCCGCGACGGCGTCGTCGACCTCTTCGGTGATGGTCAGGTCAATGACGAACACGAGTGCTCCTTGAACAACATGGGTCGGCAGTCCCGCTGCTACGGGACTGCGCAAGAGCGGCGGTCGTGCTCGGCCCGGCGTAGCCGCAGCCGCGCACCTCGCCGATGGGGATAGTCTTCAAGTTGAAGTGAGCTTCAGGTCAAGCGGCCGGCGGGCGGCCGTCGTCACATTCGAGGGGATTCGCCGTTATGAGTGCTCCAGCCGCAGTCGCGCAACAGGTCTACACGATCGGGGAGGCCGCCCGGGAGACCGGACTGACGACGTCGGCCCTGCGCTTCTACGACCGGGAGGGCCTCATTCCCAGTGTTGCTCGCACGGGCGGAGGCTCGCGGCGCTTCACCGAGGACGACCTGGAGTGGATCCGGTACGTGGAGCGGCTGAAGCGGTCGGGCATGCCCATCAAGGAGATCCGGGAGTATGTGCGGCTCTACTTCGAGGGTGACGCCACCATCGAGCAGCGCCGCAGCATGGTGCAGGCGCGTCGCCGCGAGGTCCTGCGCGAGCTGGAGGAACTGCAGACCACCCTCGACTTCATCGACTACAAGTGCTGGTTCTATGAGGTTGCCGCGGCGGCAGGATCCTGCGACGCCCCGCGCACCATGCCCCTGGACCAGCTTCCGCCGCGGATCCGGCGCATCAAGGAGGCCTGCGGCATTCACCGCTACTGATGCAGCAGGCCTCGTTGTCGTGAAGGCGTTTCGGGCCGATCCGGCTCCACCGAGACCACGGACCGCAGCCGGCGCCGGGCGAATTGTTGCGACATACCTTCCCGGAAGGTGCTTTGAGCACATAGGCTCGCCGCATCAGCCGGGCCGGTCGTAGTCGACCGGGCCGCGCGAGTTCGGGTTCGTTCGCCGAACCTGCAACCCACCTTTCAAGACCCGGCACGGCCGCCGACTCCCGATAGAAAGGCCTCCAGGACACCATGGACCGCAACTACTTCGATCTGACCGGACAGGTCGCCCTCGTCACCGGCTGCTCCTCCGGGCTGGGCGTGCAAATGGCCAAGGCGCTGGCCTCGGCAGGCGCGAGCATCGTCGCCGTGGCGCGCCGCGTGGAACGCATCGAGGCGGTCGCCTCCGATATCTCCGAGGAGTTCGGCGTGCAGACCCTGGCGGTCCGCTGCGACATCACCGACGCGGCCAATGTGGAGGCGGTTGTGGATGCCGTCCTGGAGCGGTTCGGTCGGCTGGACGTCGTCGTCAACAACGCGGGCACCGGCGCGGTGGGTCCTGCTGAGGACATGACCGACGAGCAGTTCCAGCACGAGTTCGACATCGACCTGCTGGGAACCTTCCGGGTGGCACGGGCCGCGGCGAAGAAGGCGATGATCCCGGCCGGGTACGGCCGCGTCATCAACATCGCGTCCATGTACGGCCTGGTGGGCAACATGGTGGCCGGCTCCGCGCCCTACCACGCCGCCAAGGGCGGGGTCGTGAACCTCACCCGGGCGCTGGCCGCCGAGTGGGGCAAGCACGGCATCACCGTGAACGCGATCTGCCCCGGCTACTTCTACACCGAGCTGACCACGCAGACCCTCGACTCCGAGTTCTTCCAGGAGCACGCCAGGCGCACCATCCCGGTGGGCCGGTACGGCGCGGAGGGGGAGCTGGATGCCGCAGCACTGTTCCTGGCCTCGCCCGCATCCGCGTACGTGACCGGCACGGCCATCCCGGTGGACGGCGGCTACACCGCGATCTGACGGCTCTCGGGCGGGAGCATTGTCAAAAATGATGACAAACGGGTCTGAGGCGCTGGCCCACGACTCGTGAAACGTTGGAATCGTGCGGTTGCGGTAATCAATCCGGGCATCGAGTCCGGCGTTTGTCATGGATTTGGACATCCGGCTGCCGGGGACTCAGAGGAAGGCGCCGTTGCACACCTGGATCACCTGGCCGCGCACGGCCCGCCCCATCTTCGACGCCAGGTACAGGCAGGCATAGGCCTGGTCCAGGGGGTCGCACTCCGGCCCGGGGAAGTAGACGTAGTGCTGGGAGTGCTCCAGCATTTTCTGACCTCCCGGCTGCTCGCCGGCCTTGTTGGCCTCGTGTGCCGGCGTCACGGTGGCGCCGGGTGCGACGGCGTTGCAGCGGATGTTCGTGTCGTTGAGCAGCATGGCCACGTTCTTCGTCAGCGTGTTCAGTCCACCCTTGCTCGACGTATAGGCGGCGCCGCAGAAGGGGCGTTCCCCGTTGACCGAGGAGATGTTGATGATGCAGCCCTCGTCTTTGGGACGGAAGATCTTCAGCGCCTCGCGGATGTAGCGCATGGGGCCGGCGAGGTTGGTGTTCAGCACGTAGAGCATCCAGTCGTCGTCGGTGTCGTCGATCGTCTTCTGCTCACCGATGCCGGCGTTGTTGATGAGGATGTCCAGATCTCCGAACTCCTCCAGCACGCGCGCGAACACGCGCTCGGTGTCCTCCGGGCTGGTGACATCGGCGACGATGCCGATGGCCCGCCCGCCCTTGGCGCGGATGCCCGCAACGACTCCTTCTAGTTGCTCGGCGTGGCGGGCGGTGATGGCAACGGCGGCCCCCTCATTGGCGAACAGCTCCGCCATCGTGCGGCCCATTCCGTAGCTGGCTCCGGTGATCAGGGCTATCTGACCCTTGAGCATTTGCGCTTCCATGACTGGTGACTCCCTTCAACCGGGCGCGATGGTGGCGCCTTTCGCCGGCTGTTCCATCCAGTGCCCGGAATTTGCCTTGATGCTAGATGCCACCCGAACATGCTGCGGGGCCCTGGTAGTGCTCCCCGGGAACGGCACCGCGTTACTCGACGGCGGGCGTCTGTCCGGGAGCACCTACGACCCGCCACCTGCCCGCCCGCGCGGAGCCCTCGCGTGCCAGGCGCCGGGAGGTGCGCAGGCCCGCTATGACGCGCTCGGCCGTCCGGCGGGAGCAGCCGAGGTGAGCGGCCAGGTCGGCGACCGTCGCCGTCGGCTCTTCCGAGAGGAGGGTCAGGGCCCGCTCGGCGCGGTCGTCCCCGCCGGCCGGCACAGCGTCCGTGGTGAAAGGGGACGTGTAGGGCACCAGGGCGTCGCGAATGACGGTCAGTATGAACGCCACGAAGTCCTCGCATGAGCTCGCTGCGTTGGAGCGGGCGAGCGCCGCGTAGTAGTCCTGCTGCCGGTCCCGGATCACGGTCTCGATCGGGAGCCAGGCCAGGACGGGACGCCAGCGGGACAGCAGCAGCGTATGCCACAGGCGTCCGGTGCGCCCGTTGCCGTCGGTGAAGGGATGGATGAACTCGAACTCGTAGTGGAAGATGCAGGACACGAGCAGTGGGTGCAGGTCGGTGCGAGACATCCAGCCGAACAGGTCCGCCATCACCTCGGGTACGTGAGCGGCGGGCGTGCCCGCGTGGATGAGCCTCTCGCCGTCGAAGACGCCGGCGTTGGCATTGCGGAATCGTCCCGCATCGTCCACCAGTCCCGTCATCATGACGCCGTGGGCCCGTAGTAGGTCCGCCAGCGAGTGCGGATCCAACTCCTCCATGAGCCCGTAGGCCCGGTTGGCGTTCTCGACCTCGCGAATCTCCCGGGCGGGACCGAGGACGCGCTTGCCGTCGATGATTGCCGTCACAGCGTCGTGGGACAGGGTGTTGCCCTCGATCATGAGCGAGGAGCGGATTGTGCGGATACGCAGCTCGCGGTGCAGACGCGGGCTCGTGCGCAGGGGTGAGGTGGGACCGAGCGCCCCGACGCGCTCCGCGATCTGCATGCACAGGTCGTCGATGGCGGGGGTGCGGGTGAATGGCGGCGCGTAGCCCATCTGCCTCCTGTCCGGGCCGACGGCGTCCCGCCTGAGACGCCGATCACCGCCAAAGTTTACCGCCAGTGGCGGTGAAGTTTGTCGGCAGTGAACCCCGATGGTGATCCCGGCGCCGTGCGGTTGACCGTGCCGCCAGGCGGGTGGGCTTGCTCCAGGTGGGCGACGGCGCAGGCCGTACCGATTCGTGTCGTTGCCGTCACCTATGGTGGAACCGCCTGATTCGGCACCTCCTCTCGGAACATTCCATGTCCTTGGCCGAGAAGGTAGGAGCCGGGAAGGAGGTGGGGCCATGTCCAAGCCGAGGGGCCGACAGACAGAAGTCCGCAAGGGCAAGGGAATGGCCCGAAGGTTGAGCGAAGTGATTGAGTCCGTCGCTCACCTTCCGGGCTATTGGTGTCCTTGTGGATGCCCTCAGCAAGTGGCTCAACTGAACTGCCTGCCTCGGGGAGCCATCCGGTTGCAGCCGGGTGGCTCCCCGCCATGATGCCGCCCGACTTCTCCAGCGGGCAAGCGCTCGGGCAGGGCCGCGTCGGCGCATGCCCCGCCGCGTGGTTCGTGGACCCGGCGGGCGTGCACGGTCCGGGTCAGGCGTCCAGGGGCGCGACGAAGGTGCGGAAGTCGCCGTCGTGCCGGGCGTGCAGGTCCCAGATGCGGTCGGCCAGGGCGGCCGGCTCGTGTGAGGGCTCGCCGCCACCGATGCCGCGCGGAATGATCAGCTGGGCGACGTGGATCCCCTCCGGGGCGAGCGCGTCGTGGAGTAGCTGCCCATAGGCGCTCTCCCCGGCGAAGGCCACCGAGGTGCCGGTCACCCGTGCCCCGGGGCGGACGGCGGAGCCGCCGTTGATCAGCAGGATCGTGCCGCGGCCGAGCTCACGCATGCCCGGCAGCACCTGGCGCACCGCGGTGACGGGCCCGTAGACGGACATCTCGACGGGGCCGACCAGGTCGGCGGCGCTGGTCTCCAGCACCGGCTTCATGAACTCCCGCGCCGGCACGGGGCTCCACTGGAGCACCTCGATGGGGCCGAGCTCGTCGGCGGCGTCGGCCAGTGCACGGGTCAGGGCCTCGCCGTCGCGGCCGTCGGCCACATAGCCGCGGGCGTTGACGCCGTCGGCGCTCAGGGCGGCGACCCGCTCGTCCAGGTGCTCGCGGCTGCGGGAGATGAGGGCGACGTCGAAGCCCTCTCGGCCGAAGCGGCGGGCGACGGCGCGGCCGAGTCCCGGCCCGCCGCCGACAATAGCGATGGTGGTCATGATCGTCTCCTTCGTTGGTGATTCGACGCCGAGGTCGACAGCATTCAGGCGTCCGGGCCGCTGGACCTGACGACGGGCTGAGCTCGGGCGTCGTTATCGAAACCCTACGCACCTGTGGACCCTGGCGGGAGGCACCACGGGTACCACCCGCAGGTGCAAGGAGGACCGCATGCTGATCAGTACAGCGAGCCGCCGCCGAGCTGCTGGGTCTTGACCAGGTCGCGCAGCAGCCAGCCGACGACCTTCGGGTCGTAGTGGTCGAAGATGCGCGGCAGCGTGCCGTCGTCCAGGGCGGAGAAGGTGGCCAGGTCGGAGTCGTCGAGTTCGAAGTCGAAGACGTCGAAGTTCTCCTCCATGCGGTTGCGGTGGGTGGACTTCGGGATGACCACGACGTCCTTCTGGATCAGCGCCCGCAGGATCACCTGGCCCGGCTTCTTGCCGTACTTGTTGCCGATCTCGGCCAGGGTCGGGTTGGCGAAGATGTTGTTCTGGCCCTCCGCGAAGGGCGCCCAGGCCTCGTGGACGACGCCGAGTTCGGCCATGACCGCGTGCGCGGCGTCCTGCTGGCGGAAGGGGTGCGTCTCGATCTGGTTGACGGCCGGCGTGATCTCGGCCAGTGCGGCCACATCCACCAGGCGCTCGGGGTAGAAGTTGGACACGCCGATGGCGCGCAGCTTGCCGGCCTTGTAGGCGTCCTCCATGGCCCGGTAGGCGCCCGGGTAGTCGCCCATCGCCTGGTGCAGCAGCATCAGGTCGATGTGGTCGGTGCCGAGCTTTTCCAGCGACTCCTCGATGGATGCGGTGGCGCGCTCGTAGTTCATGTTGGACACCCAGATCTTGGAGGTGATGAACACATCCTCGCGCGGCAGGCCGCTCTTCGCGACGGCGGCGCCGACACCCTCCTCGTTGCCGTAGGCCTGGGCGGTGTCGATGAGCCGGTAGCCGACCTCGAGGGCCTCGCTCACGCAGCGCTCGGTCTCATCGGGCGGGGTCTGGAAGACGCCGTAGCCGAGCACGGGCATCTCGACGCCGTTGTTGAGGGTCCTGGTGGGAACGGTGGTGGTCATTGTCTTTCTCCTGGTAGGTGGTGGCTGTGGGCGGTGGGTGACGGTGCCCGCCGTCGGGGCGGTCGACTCAGGCCTGCTGGGAGTAGTCCATGACCGTCGTCGTGAAGGCGGGCGGCTCGTCCGGGATCACGTAGTAGGGGGCCTGCGGGATCTCGTTGATCGCGGCGATCTCCGCCTCCGTCAGCGTAACGTCGAGGGCGGCGAGGTTGTCGGCCATGTGGGCGGGGTTGAGGGTCTTGGGGAAGGTGATGTTCTTCTCCGCCAGGTGCCAGGCCAGGATCACCTGGGCGGCAGTGGCGCCGGTGCGCTGCGCGGCCGCGGTGATCGCGGGCTCTTCCAGCAGGCTCTTGTCACCGTGGCCGAGCGGGTACCAGGCCTCCACCAGGACCTCGGCCCCGGCGGCCCGGTCCATCTGCGCCTTCAGCTCGTGCTGGTTCCAGCGCGGGTGGGCCTCCACCTGGTTGACGACCGGCTTGATGCCGGCGACGTCCAGAATCTCCTGGAACTTGGCGATGGGGAAGTTGGACAGGCCGATGGAGCGGACCTTGCCCGCGGCCACGGCCTCCTCCATGGCCTTCCAACCGGAGGTGTACTCGCCGTAGGGCTGGTGGAACAGCAGCAGGTCAACGTAGTCCAGACCCAGGCGCTCCAGGGTGGCGTCAATGTCCTGGACGGCCTGCGCGTAGGGGTAGGACTGCGGGAACAGCTTGGTGGTGATGAACAGGTCCTCACGCTTCACGGTGCCGGCGGCGATCGCATCGCGCACCACCTCGCCGACGGCGACCTCGTTGAAGTAGGCGTTGGCCGTGTCGATGTGCCGGTAGCCCAGCTCGAGGGCCTGCGGCAGGTGCTCGCGCACCTGGTCGGAGGTCATCTGGAAGACGCCGTAGCCCAGCGCCGGGATGTCGATGCCGTTGTTCATGGTGAAGGACGGGATGGTGGTCATTGATGCGCTCCTGGGACTTGCTTCGGGACCAGCTCAATGCCGTCCCGCTGTGCATAAGTCTTCGCCCCAGGAGCGCGGATGTAAAATGCCAATATCGGAACTCTTGATGCGCTACGTGCATAAGCAGAGGGAGGGGACTGGTGGATTTCGAGCAGCTGCGCCAGCTGGAGGCGATCGCGCGGGAGGGCACCCTCAGTGCCGCCGCGCGCACCCTGCACCTGTCCCAGCCGGCCCTCAGCCGCTCGCTGCAGCGGCTGGAGGCAGAGCTCGGCCAGTCGCTCTTCGACCGCCCGGGGCGCCGCCTGGTGCTCAACGAGGCGGGCCGTGTGGCTCTGGAACATGCCGGGCGGATCCTGCGCGAGGAGCAGGCCATGCGCACCGCCCTCGACGACGTCGCCCGTCGTACCCGGGCGCTGCGCGTGGGTGCGGTCGCCCCGGCGCCGCTGTGGCGGCTGACCTCGCTGATCATCGAGCGCTTCCCCGGCCTGGTGCTCACCTCGCAGAGCCTCGGCAGGGAGGAGGTCGAGGAGGGGGTTGTTAGCGGCGAGCTGGACCTGGGCATCTCGCTGCGCCCCCATCCGCTGCCGAGCGTGCGCTCGGCCTGGCTCATGGTGGAGAACCTCGCCGTCGCCCTGCCCGCTGAGCACGCGCTCGCGAACCGCGAGCAGGTGACGGCCGCGGAGCTGGACGGCGAGACCTTCCTGCTCCTGGCCGACATCGGCTTCTGGCGCGAGCGCTGCGACCGCTACCTGCCCCACTCCCAGTTCGTGGTGCAGGAGGACCGTGGCGTTTTCGAACAACTGGTCAAGAGTTCTCCGCTGCCCCACTTCGTCTCCGACGCGCCCGCCCTGTCGGCGCTCGCCTCGGACCGCGTCGTCGTGCCGATTCGGGATGCGATGGCCCATGCCACCTTCTACCTGCTGCTGCAGCCCGGTGGGCGCAGCGAGGCCACGGATGTCTTCGACTGGGTGCGCAGCCGCGCGGTCTGAGCCGCCCCCCTCGCCGAGGTCGGTAGATCTTACGTACCGAGGTCGGTAGATCTTACGTACCGAGGTCGGTAGATCTTACGTACCGAGGTCGGTTGATCTTACGTACCGAGGTCGGTTGTAGTTACGTGCTCCATCCGTTTGGGACGTGGGGTGGGTTGATGGTTGATATGTGTCTGGGTTGTCGGTTGCGTGCGCGGCAGGTCGGGTGCGGTGGTTCGTACCTCCGCGTGAGGGTTCGTGTGTTCCGACGACGGTTCGTACGCTCCGGTCGACGATTCGGCACTTCTCGCGACGGTTCGGCACCTAGAGGTACGAACCGTCGCGGTTCATGCCGAATCGTTGGTGCTAACTGCCGAACCGTCATCGTTCATGACGAACCGTCGCGCAGCGTCCCGCGCGGGGCGCACGAGTGAGTACGCGAAAAGCCTGCGCCCCCGCGGCGGCCAGGTTCGCGCCCCGGGCGCCCGGGGCGCCGCATCAGAAGTGCTGGACTCAGCGGAATCACCGGCTGGCGTCGCCAACGGCCGCCACCGCGACCCGGGAACTGCTTGATCCAGGCGATTCCAACGAGTCGTCAGCTGCCACCGGCCACGAGCCCGAGAACGTCCTCGTCGGCCCGAGAACGACCTCATCTACCCGAAAACGTCCCGGGTTCGGCGAAAACGTCCTCGTCAGCCCGAAACCCTACCGAATGTGGAGGGTTTGGGGCGGATGAGGTCGTATTCGACCGGCGTGGGGTACTCGAATACGACCTCGTCGGCCCGAAGACGTCCTCCCAAGCCCCAGAACGACCCCGCCCGACCGCCCGAGTACGACCTGGCGCGCCCGAGTGCGACCTCGCCGCCCCGAAAACGTCCTCGCATACCCGAACTCGCCCTCCCGCTCCCGACAGCGACCACCACACCCCGACCCGGACCACCGCCGCCCACAAACCGGAAGAGCCAAGTCATGTGCCGTGATCGGTTGAAGCGGCGCTGCGGCCCGGTCGCTTGGCCGACGAGGCCGCAGAATGTCCGGAATCGGCGCAAACGTCGGATTCGGCGCTACGAGCCGGTTTCACAACCGCATGATTCCGGTGGCTCTCTCGCTGCGGCGGGCTCGTTTGTGCCGGTTTTGGACATTTTGAGCCCATCCAATGGCGCCGACGAATCAGGGATGAAGATGGGTTCAGCGGGTCGGGCTAGTCGACCCAGATGCGAACGTGGTCCTCGTCGTCGGTGACGTCGATGAGGGTGGCGGGACCGGTGCTGTCGAGGGCGCCGAGCGACGTCGTCACTATCGCGTCGAGGTCAATGCCATGGGTGCCGACGGCGGTGCGCACCTGCGGCACGTTGGTAATGAGAGCCGCCAGCGCGGAGACCGCCTGCATGGGGAAGGCCAGGTCCACATTGTTCTTCGGGCCCCGAACCTCGATGTGGAGACTGCGTCCGGCGGCGCTACGGGACCGGGACCGCCCGACGGCGGGCTCGGGGCGAATCAGCTCGAAGTTGGTGGATGCGGGCGCCGCGGGCGACGGCGCCGAAGGGGCGGAGACGGGCGACGGCGCCGAAGGGGCGGAGACGGGTGACGACGCCGATGTGGGGCGGGCCGGTGCCGGCGTGGGACGGTCGTTGGCTGCGCCGTCGCTGTCCGGCACCGTCAGCAGCGCATCAACGCTCGTGCCGAGCAGCGCCGCCAGGGCGGGCAGCGTCGCCACGTCCGGGTAGTTCAGATCGTTCTCCCACTTGCTGACCGCCTGTGGGGTGACGCCCATGCGCTTTGCGAGCTGCTCCTGGGTCATCCCCCGTGACAGTCGAAGGCCGGCGATGTTGCGTCCGACAGAGTTCTTCATCCTTGTCTCCATGCTTCTTGATCGTTGGCTTTCAGGGCGCCTGTAGGGTGTCCCTGATTCGTCGCAGTCCCGCGGTCTGCCGGGAGCGACGGCGTGTGATCGATCATGTCCGCAATGGTGCGCCGGACGGTAGCACGCATATGTTGATCACCTAACCCGTGAGCCGAGCCGCCGAATCTCCGCCACTCAACCGATGGTTGAGTCGGCGATACGGACGCCGTCGTTCCCGGCGGCTTCAGCGGTCGCGGAATCAGGGCGCCGGAGCGCCGGCCATGGGTGAGCTCGTCTGCCCCGCGGGAATGGTGTTGCGGTCTCGGCGGCGGTCGCGGAGCCCATACCGCGGCCCCAGCGCCCTGATGAGCACGCCCACGGCCAGTGCGGCCATGACCTCGGCCACGATGATCGCGGCCCAGATGCCCATGGGGCCTATGAGCAGTGGAAGCAGCAGGACCGAGCCGACCTCCAGGCCGAGGGTGCGGCCCGCGGCCAGGGCCGCCGAGACGGGGCCGTTGCCCAGCGCGGTGAACAACGATGAGCCGTACATGCTCACGCCCATGGGCAGGAAGGAGACTGAGAAGATGCGCAGCGCTGTCTCGGTCAGCTCCGTGAGACCACGATCGCGGCCGGCGAATATGAGGGCCAGCGGATGCGCGAGCAGCTGGGAACTCAGCAGCATTACCGCCCCGGCGACGGCGAGTATGGCCAGGGAGGTGCGCATCAGGCTGCGCTTCTCCGTATTGTTCGCGGCGCCGTGCTGGTAGCTCATCAGCGGGGCCGCTCCCATGCAGAAGCCCTCGAAGACCGCGGTGAAGATCATGCTTACGTACATGACGACGCCGTAGGCGGCCACCCCGTCGGGGCCTATGAGCCTGAGCAACTGCAGGTTGTAGATGATGCTGACCACTGAGATGGCCACCACCGCCATCATCTCCGACGATCCATTGACGCAGACCCGGCCCAGTGCGGCCAGATCCGCGGCCGGGCGGCCCAGCCGCAGGAGGCTGCTGTTCGGGCGCGCGAACCAGGCCAACGGCACCAGGCCGCCGATCATCTCCGAGGCGACGGTTGCCCAGGCGGCTCCCGCCACGCCCCACCCGAAGATGCCGACGAACACCAGGTCCAGAGCCATGTTGGTCACCCCCGCGGCAACCGTCACATACAGGCCGAGTCGGGGCCTGCCCGCGGTGGAGGCGAAGGTTTGGAAGGCGTACTGCAGCATGAACGCAGGCAGTGAGATCATGAGGATCTGCCCGTACAGCACGCACAGTTCCAGCATCTGGCCGGATGCGCCGAGCAACTGGGCTACGGGACGCATGGCCAGCGCTCCGCCGGCCGCCAGCGCGATGCCTCCGCCGAGGGTCACGTAGACGATCATGGAGAAGTAGCGGTTCGCCAGCTCGCCGTGGCCCCGGCCGCGGGTGTGGGAGATGAGTTCGCTGCCGCCAGAGCCCATCATGAAGCCGAGGGTGCCCAGAATCATGATGAACGGCATGATCAGGGTGATGGCGGCCAGCGCCGTCTTGCCGGCGAAGTTGGCGACGAACAGGCCATCGACCACCCCGTATACCGACGTGAAGATCATCATGGCGATGGAGGGCGCCGTGAAGCGCAATAGGGCGCGGGCCCCCAGGTGCTGGGACATGTCCATGGCGTCAGTCGTCTCCGATCGCGTTCAGGCTGTTCACCAGGGTGGTCGTATATGTAGTCAGGGCGGCGGCGAGTGCGGCGCGCTGAGCGGGCGGGACGGAGTCCAGGGCGGCGAGCTCGGCGTCGACGATCGGGGTGATGCGCTCCGCGACGAGTGCGCGCCCGCGCTCGGTCAGATACACGTGCGTGCTTCGCCCGGGTCCGGCCTCGAGGCGTACCGTGCCGTCCTCCTGGAGCCGCTTGATGGCGGAGTTGATCGTCTGCTTCCGTGAGAAGCAGAGCTCGCACAGCCGACTCTGGGAGCAGCCCTCGCCCGCGGCGTGCAGTGCGTAGAGGATGTCGAAGGCGGCGTCCGACAGCCCCGCCGCTCGGGCGGCGCGGTGGTAGGCGTCGTCGGTGCGTTTGATCATGGCGTTGATCGCCTGCTGCAGCTCCATCAGAGCGGTGGTCATGCGGCTCCCGTCAAAACTCAAGTCCGATTTCGGACATAGTATACGGGGTGTGGCGCCGTGGCCGGTTCGGGGTGTTCGGCCGGGTGTGTCGGGCCCGGGACGGCTCGTCGGGAGCGGCGCCCCTGCGCGAGGGCCGATGTGGATTGCCTGCGCGAAACCCCTTCCACAACAATGGACCAAGCGGTAAGATTGCAATCAGCGGGTGCTCTTCGGCGAGCGCACGCACAACCTGACCCGATGGAGGCGCTCACAGTGGAGCAGAACATCAACCAGTACGAGATCGACCACCTGGCAACGGTGCGCGCGGGAGCGCCCGAATCGATGGTCCTCCTCAAGACCGACGGATCCTTCCCCCTTGCCGCACCCGGCCGCATCGCCCTGTACGGGGCCGGCGCGCGGCGCACCATCAAGGGCGGCACCGGCAGCGGCGACGTCAACTCCCGCCACGTCGTCTCCGTCGAGGAGGGGCTGGAGAACGCCGGCTTCACCATCACCACCAAGTCCTGGCTCGACGCCTATGACGGCGTCGCCGAGGAGAACCACAAGGCCTTCGTCGCCGACCTCAAGGCGCAGGCCAAGGCCGCGGGCCAGCCGGCCATCTTCTTCGGCATGGGTGCCGTCGAGCCCGCGCCCGCCTTCGACCTGCCGCTCGACGGCGACGGCGAGGCCGCCGTCTACGTCGTGGCCCGCGACTCCGGCGAGGGCAACGACCGCCACCCCGAGGCCGGCGACGTCAAGCTAACCGACTCCGAGATCCGCGACATCACCGCGCTCGCCGCGAAGTTCGAGAAGTTCCTGCTGGTGCTCAACGTCGGCGGCGTCGTCGACCTGAGCCCGGTCAAGGACGTGAAGAACATCCTGCTGCTTTCCCAGCTGGGTGCCGCGATCGGTGACGCCTTCGCCGACGTGCTGCTCGGCAAGAGCTACCCCTCCGGCAAGCTCTCCACCACCTGGGCGGCCTGGGAGGACTACTCCACCGAGGGCGACTTCGGCGACCCGGACGACACCCACTACCGCGAGGGCGTCTACGTCGGCTACCGCTACTTCGACTCCGTCGGCACCGCCCCGATCTTCCCCTTCGGCTTCGGCCTGGGCTACACCACCTTCACCATCGGCGCGCCCACCGTCAGTGCCGTCGGCTCCGAGGTCACCGTAAAGACCAGTGTCACCAACACCGGCGCCCGCCCGGGCAAGGAGGTCGTCCAGGTCTACGTCTCCGTGCCCGCCGGCGACCTCGACCAGCCCTACCAGGCCCTGGCCGCCTTCGCCAAGACGGGTGAGCTCGCCGCCGGCGCCGCCGAGGAGGTCGCCGTCACCTTCGACCTGACCGACGTCGCCTCCTTCGACGCCGCCAAGTCTGCCACCGTCCTGGAGGCCGGCGACTACGTGGTGCGCGTGGGCGCCTCGAGCCGCAACACGGTGCCGGCCGCCGTCGTCGAGCTGGCGGAGACCGCCATCGTCCGCCGGCTTCACGACGCCCTGGGGGACCCCGGCTTCACCGACTTCAAGCCGGCCGCACCGGTCGCCGTCGAGGTGCCGGCCGACCTCCCGCGTCTGACCGTGGCCGCCGCCGACCTGCGCCGCGAGGACACCCACGCCCCCGTGGACCTGGCCGCCGCCCTCGACTACGTCAAGGACCTGTCCGACGACGAGCTGTCCTACATCGTCCTGGGCGACTACAGCGACGACGCCGAGAAGCAGTCGATCATCGGCCAGGCCTCGCAGGCACTGGTTGGCGCCGCCGGCCAGACCACCACCCGCTTCGAGGGACTGCCCTCGCTGGTTATGCCCGACGGCCCCGCCGGCCTGCGCCTGTCCCCGCAGGTGGGCGTGGACGCCGATGGCGCCTTCCCGCTCGGCGAGGCCCTGGGCGGCCTGTTCGCCGAGCTCATGGACGACGACTCCGTCGCCGCGCTCGGCGGGGACTCTGCGGCCGCCCCCCGCACCCCGGAGCGCACCTACGAGCAGTACACCACCGCCATCCCGATCGGCACCGCCATCGCCCAGTCCTGGAACCCCGCACTGGCCGCCGCCTACGGCGACCTGGTCGGGGCGGAGATGGACCACTTCGGTGCCCACCTGTGGCTGGCCCCGGCCTTCAACCTGCACCGCACCATCCTGTGCGGACGCAACTTCGAGTACATGTCCGAGGACCCGCTGCTGGCCGGGCGCATGGCCGCCGGCATCACCCGCGGCGTCCAGGCGCACCCGGGGCGGGCCGTCACCGTCAAGCACTTCGCCTTCAACAACCAGGAGACGAACCGCCTGAACTCCAACAGCCACGTCTCCCAGCGGGCCGCCCGCGACCTGTACCTGCGCAGCTTCGAGATCGTGGTCCGTGAGGCCCAGCCCCACGCGCTCATGACCTCCTACAACCTGATCAACGGCGTGCACACCTCCGAGTCCGCCGACCTGTTGGAGACCATCCTGCGCGAGGAGTGGGGCTTTGAGGGCCTGGTCATGACCGACTGGGTGGTCGACTCCATGGCCCGCACGGACCTGAAGCACCCGCGCGCCACCGCCTCGGCGACCATCAAGGCCGGCAACGAGCTGTTCATGCCCGGCTGCGAGGCCGACCGGCAGGACATCCTCGCGGCCCTGCGCGGCGAGGGGACGGCGGCCGTGACGCTGACCCGCGCCGAGCTCGAGAAGCAGGCGGCCCGGGTGGTGCGCATGGCCCACCTGCTGGGCGACGTCGCCCCCGCCCCGGAGGTCTGAGCCCCTCCGCTCCGCATGCTCGGGCCCGGATAAACCAGGCACCAATGGGCCCCGTCTGACGCCGCGTACCGGCGCCGGGCGGGGCCCCGCCCGTGGCAGGATCATGCCCGGGCCCGACGACGCCGTCGCCCGCCACCGACGTCACCGACCGACCCGGGCGGTCCAGGTGGTCCAGGCGGCCCGGCCGCCCGCGACCGGCCCCAGAGACACAACCCGACAACTGCCGGCACCGACCACCGACACAAGCACCAAGAACCAAGCGCAAGGAGACACCATGGCACTGACACCCGAGGCGATCGAGACCTTCACCCGCTTGTTCGGCTCCGCCCCCGAGCCCAGCCCCACCGACCCCGAGCTCATGGAGACCCTGCAGAACCACATCTTCGGCGAGGTCTTCTCCGTCGGCATCCTCACCGACGTCGAGCGCGAGCTGATCACCGTGACCTGCCTGGCCTCCATGCAGACCCTGCCGCAGCTGCGCGCGCACGCGGCCGCCGCCCTCAACGTCGGCGCCACCCCCGAGCAGCTGCGCGAGGTCATCTACCAGTGCCAGCCCTACATCGGCTACCCCAAGACCCTCAACGCCATCGGGGTGCTCAACGAGGTACTCACCGAGCGCGGCGTCCAGCTGCCCCTGCCCAGCGCCGCCACCGTCGACTATGCCGACCGGGACGAGGCCGGGGCCGCTATCCAGATCCCGCTGTACGGGGACGAGGTCAAGGCCGTCTTCGCCAAGCTGCCCGAGCCCTTCGACACGCAGGTGCCGCACCTGCTGACCGGCATCGGCTTCGGCGAGGTCGAGTCCCGCGGGGTGCTGAGCGTGGCTGAGCGCGAGATCGTCAGCCTGGTGGCCATCGCCGCCATCGGCGCCGCCACCCAGCTCACGCCGCACGTGGCCGGCGCGATCAAGGCCGGCAACACCCGGCAGAAGGTCGCCGCCGCCCTGGTGCAGGCCATGCCCTACATCGGCGGCCCCTACGCCCTGACCGGCCTGGTGCTGGTGGCGAACTACGACCCCAACGCCTCCTCGGGGGCCTACCGGTGAGGTGACCGCCCCTTGGCTGGCTCGCTGCCCTCCCCTCACCGAGATCGGTAGATATAACCGCCGAGGTCGGTAGATGTTACGTGCCGAGGTCGGTAGATATAACCGCCGAGGTCGGTAGATGTTACGTGCCGAGGTCGGTAGATATAACCGCCGAGGTCGGTAGATGTTACGTGCCGAGGTCGGTAGATATAACCGCCGAGGTCGGTCGGTGTAACGGATCTTCCGGTTTGAGGGTGTGGTGGGATGAGTGCACGGTGAAGGTAAGCCGTCTGTCCCGGTGCCGCGGAGGTGTGCGACCGGGCGCCAGGGAAGGGGTGTCCATATTCGGGACTAAAGAGTCTCTTAGGCCACCAGAGGTGATCCGGTGCCCGCATGATTCCAACGTTTTGTGCACGGCCGCTAACAGTGCCGGACCGGTTGTCCCGAATTTGGACACTTCAGGCGCAGCGGCGCAGCAGCCGGGCCGATCACTCGCGCCGTCGCCGATCCGCACCCGCCGCCGGCGCCCTCGGGCCGCTACCGGCGGGCGTGGGGACGCGAGTACAGTCAGAGGCTGTGCCACCGGCCACGAATTACCTCTGCGCTTTCGACTCCCCGCTCGGCCCCATGACGCTCGCCGCCGCCACGGGGGAGGGGCTGCCCGAGGGCGGCGCCGTCGTCGGCGCCTGGTTCGACGGGCAGAAGCACGACCGGGCCGGGCTGGCCGACGGTGCGCTGACCGTGGCCGCGGGCGACGCGGACGAGCCCGCCGCACTGGCGGCCGCACGGGCCTGGCTGGAGTGCTACTTCGCCGGCGAGGACCCCGGCCCGATCCCCGCCCTGGCACCGACCGGCACCGCCTTCCAGCAGGGTGTTTGGGCCCGGCTGCGCACCATCCCACGCGGGCAGACCACCACCTACGGGCGCATCGCCGCCGACCTCGCCGCCGCGACCGCCGCCCCACCTCCGCCCGCGCCGTCGGCTCCGCCGTCGGCCGCAACCCGGTCAGCATCCTCGTGCCCTGCCACCGCGTGCTCGGCGCCGACGGCGCCCTGACCGGCTACGCGGGCGGGCCCGAGCGCAAGGCCGCCCTGCTGCGGCTGGAAGGCATTTTGGTCGCGTGAGCGAACAACACCCCGCCCCGCCGTCCCACCGCGAGGCGTTGGGCGGCCCCGATGTCGCGCGCCGGAAGCGACCGGCCGCGCCCGCCCAACCCGGCGGTGGGGGTGCGGCGCGCGGCCGCTATGTGGCCTACGCGCTGCTCGCAGCCCTCCTGTACGCCCTGTCCACCCCCGTGTCCAAACTGCTGCTGGACGACGTCGCCCCCGGGGTGCTCGCCGCCCTCCTGTACCTGGGTGCCGGCGCCGGCATGAGCCTGATCGCCCTGCTGCGCAATCGCATCGGCACGACGGCCCCACGGGCGGCGCCGCTGGAGCGCGCGGACCTGCCCTTCGTGGTGGCGATGGTCGTCCTCGATATTGCGGCCCCGCTGCTGCTCATGTTCGGACTGGACCGGGCCGAGGCCGCCAACGTCTCCCTGCTGAACAACTTCGAGATCGTCGCCACCGCCGTCATCGCCTTCGTCCTGTTCAAGGAGCGCCCCAGCCGCCGGCTGACGCTGGGGATCGTCGTCATAACCGCCGCCTGCGCGCTGCTCACGGTGGACGACGCCGGGGCCCTGTCCTTCTCCGTCGGCTCACTGCTCGTGCTCGCCGCCGCCAGCTGCTGGGGACTGGAGAACAACTGCACGAACCGCATCGCGCACAAGGATCCCGTGCAGATCGTCATCGTCAAGGGCTTCGGATCCGGCTGCGGCGCCATGGCGGTGGCGCTGGCGGCGGGCGAGCGGATGCCTCAGGCCGGGCCCCTCGGCGGATGCCTGCTGCTCGGATTCCTCGCCTACGGACTGTCCATCACCCTGTACGTGATGGCGCAGCGTGGACTCGGGGCGGCCCGCACCAGCGCCTTCTACTCGGTGGCGCCCTTCGTCGGCGTGATCCTGGCGTGGGCGCTGTTCCGGCAGGCCCCGGGCCTGACCTTCCTGCTGGCACTCGGCCTGATGCTGCTAGGCACCTGGCTGGTCATGCCCGCGCCCGACGACTGAGGCCGGGCCCGGATCTTCGTCTCCACCCGCAGCCGAACACCTAAGGAGCGCCCCGCGCATGCACGAATACCTCGCCCGCGAGCTGACCGCGCGGGTTCCCGCCGCGGGCGCCGACCCGGGCGGGCTCGTCCACGCCCTGGCATACGTGCCCCGCGCAGCCGCGGCCGGCGGGTGCGCGCCCCGCTGGTGGTGTGCTGCCACGGGCTGGGGGAGTCCGGGTTGCGCGTGGCGCCGGTCGCCCAGCGCCTGGCCGCCGCGGGCGCCGTCGCCATCGCCCCGAGCTTCCGTGGGGGTGGGGCCCCGACGGCGGGCCCCACCACCGCCATGACCATCGCCACCGAGCTCGCCGACCTGGAGACGGTGCTGAGCACGGCCCGCACCTGGCCGTTCGTCGACGCCGCCCGCACCGCCCTGTTCGGCCGCAGCCAGGGCGGGCTGGTGGCAATGCTCGCGGCCGCCGCACACCCGGCGCAGATCGCCGCACTGGCGCTGTGGTACCCGGCGCTCGCGGCCCCGGCCGCGGTGCGGCGCCGCTTCGGAAGACTCGCCGCGGTGCCGGAGACCTTCACCTCCCGGGTCGATGGTCGCGACATCATCCTCGGGCGCGACTTCGCCCGCGACCTGTGGGGCCGGGACGTGGAGGCCGCCATGCGCGGCTACCGCTCCCCGGTGCTGCTGGTGCACGGCGATGCGGACGACGACGTGCCGCTCGCCGTCTCGCAGGCGGCCGCCCGCACCCTTCCCGACGCCCGCCTGGACCGCATTCCGGGGGCGGGCCACGGCTTCGGGGATGCGAACTACGAGACGGCGATGGGGCGGACCGTGGACTTCCTGGCCTGGGCGGGCCTCCTGGACGACTGAGGCGGCGGTTGCCGGCGGGGTGGGCGGGGTGGTGGCCGGGTGATGCACGGCTGTGGGGTGTGCCCTTGCCTCGAATACCTCGAATCGCCATAATCGCCCGGGTGACTACCACCCCGCCGTCTCCGCCGCTCGACGCCGTCAACCTGGCCCGTATTGACCGCCTCGCCGAGGCGCTGGCCGGCGCGGACGCCGTCCTCGTCGGCGCCGGCGCCGGGCTGTCGGTCGCCGACGGCGACGCGCACGCCGGCCCCGCATTCGAGGCGCGCTTCGCCGACTTCCACGCCGCCCGCGGCATCACCGACGCCTACTCCGGCGGCTTCTACCCCTTCCCCACGCCGGAGGAGAAGTGGGCCTTCTGGGCGCGCAACATCCTCCTCCAGCGTTACGAGTCCGGGCCCGGCGCCGTCTACCGCGACCTGCACACCCTGCTGGACGGGCGCGACTTCTTCGTGCTGACCACCAACGTCGACCACCGCTTCCAGAACTCCGGCTTCCCCAAGGACCGCCTGTTCTACACGCAGGGCGACTACGGCCTGTTCCAGTGCTCCGTGCCCTGCAGCCAGGACACCTATGACAACCACGACGCCGTCGTCGCCATGGACGCCGCCGAGCGGGCCGGAGCCGCCGCCGGCACCCCGATGCGTGTGCCCACACACCTGCTGCCCACCTGCCCGCGGTGCGGGGAGTCCTTGACCACGAACCTGCGCGCGGACGACACCTTCGTGCAGGACGTCGGCTGGTACGCCGCCGCCGAGCGCTACGTCGCCTGGGTCGACGCGCACCGGACCGGGCGCGTGCTCCACCTCGAGCTCGGGGTGGGCATGAACACGCCCGGCATCATCAAGTACCCGTTCTGGCGGCGAGTGCACGACAACCCAGAGGCCACCTATGCGGCGCTGTCGCTGGAGCCGGGCACGCCCCGCGAGATCGCCGACCGCTCCATACTCGTCGACGCCGACCTCGGTGCCGCCCTGTCCGCCTTGCGTGAGCGACTGGGCTGAGTTCGGGGCTGCACGTCATATCTACCGACCTCGGCACGTCATATCTACCGACCTCGGTACGTAAGATCTACCGACCTCGGTACGTAAGATCTACCGACCTCGGTACGTAAGATCTACCGACCTCGGTACGTAAGATCTACCGACCTCGGTGAAGGGGCGGGGAGGGAAGGGGCGGGGCGGGCGTGGGGTTTGTTGGTTCTTTCAGGAAGACGGCATAAGCTCTTTGGCTCGACCCCCGCTCCGGAGAGCCCATGCTTGAGCTGCACGAGATCACCAAGTCATACCGCACTGCATCCTTCGACCAGACCGCCCTCGACGGCGTGAACGTGTCCTTCCGGGACAATGAATTCGTCGCCGTCCTGGGCCAGTCCGGAAGTGGCAAGACCACCATGCTCAACGTCATCGGCGGCCTGGACCACTTCGACTCCGGCGACCTGGTCATCGACGGGATCTCCACCAAGCACTACCGCAGCCGCGACTGGGACGCCTATCGCAACAACCGCATCGGCTTCGTCTTCCAGTCCTACAACCTCATCCCGCACCAGAGCGTACTGGCCAACGTCGAACTCGCCCTGACCCTGACGGGCGTCTCCCGCGGGGAGCGCCGCCGCCGCGCGCTCGAGGCCCTGGAGGAGGTGGGGCTGGCCGACCACGTGCACAAGCGCCCCAGCCAGCTCTCCGGCGGCCAGATGCAGCGCGTGGCGATCGCCCGCGCCCTGATCAACGACCCCGAGATCCTGCTGGCCGACGAGCCCACCGGAGCCCTGGACTCGGGCACCTCCGTGCAGGTGATGGACCTGCTGCGCGAGGTCGCCGCGGACCGGCTGGTCATCATGGTCACCCACAACCCCGAGCTCGCCCACGACTACGCCACCCGCATCGTCGAGCTCGCCGACGGTCGTATCACCTCCGACACCGCCCCCTACAACCCGGCGGCCGACGACGCCCGCGAGGCCCGGCCGCCGCGACGCACCCGCATGGGGCCGCTGACGGCCCTGTCGCTGTCCTTCAGCAACCTGATGACGAAGAAGGGCCGCACCCTCATGACCTCATTCGCGGGGTCCATCGGCATCATCGGCATCGCCCTGATCCTGGCGCTCGCCAACGGTGTCAACGCCTACATCGCCCGCACCGAGGAGGAGACCCTCTCCTCCTACCCCCTCCAGATCGAGCGGCTCGGCATGGACTACACCGCCATGATCGCGCGGGCCACCGATACGGCCGCCCAGGCCGACCTGCCCGACGGCGTGGTCGGTGAACGGGGCGACGTGCGCGACATGTTCGGCTCGGCCAACAGCAACGACCTGGCCGCGCTCAAGGCATACTTCGATGCCGACGGCGGCGGCATTGATGACCACGTCAACGCCATCGAGTACCTCTACGACGTCACCCCGCAGCTGTACCTGCCGGTGTCCGAGGCGTCATCGACCATGCCCACCCAGGTCAACCCCGACTCGGCCTTCTCCTCATTCGGCGCCATGACGGCCACCATGCAGATGTCCGTCTTCCGGCAGCTCGCCAGTGACACGGACCTGTACATGGAACAGTACGACGTCGAGGCCGGCCACTGGCCCACCGCCTACAACGAGCTGGTGCTCGTACTGCCGGAGGACGGCCGGATGATCGATATGACCGTGTACGCGCTCGGCCTGCGCGATCACAGCGAGCTTGAGCAGCTGGTGCAGACGTACGTCGGCAGCGCGCCCGGGGCCGTGGCGGTTCCCACCGCCGAACCGAGCGCCGCAGCCGGCGCCGCGCCCACTGGCACGCCCGCCGCCACCCCCACTGACCCTGCCACGGGTAGCGCCCAGGACGCCGGCGTCGGGCGCACCTATGCGTACAACGACCTGATCGGCCGGAGCCTGAGCCTGGTTCCCGCCCACGAGCGCTACGTCTACGACGCCGACTACGGCGTGTGGACCGACAAGTCCGCTGACGCCGCCTACATGTCGCAGCTCGTCGCCGACGGGGAGACCATGACCCTGGCCGGCATCGTGCGCGCGAACGGCTCCCAGGCCGCCCTCACCCCCGGCCTCTACTACAGCCCCGCGCTGACCGAGCACCTGATTGACCAGGCCGCGAGCTCCGACATCGTCAAGGCGCAGCTGGCCGACCCGGCGGTGGACGTCTTCACCGGCAAGAGCTTCGCCGAGGAGGCCGACGCCACCGGGGACACCGACTTCGACATGTCCAGCCTGTTCACCATCGACGAGTCCCGGCTGCAGGCGGCCTTCCAGATTGATCCCGGGGCACTGGACCTGTCCGGGATGGACCTGTCCGGCATCGACCTGTCCGGCCTGGACACCACCCAGCTGGACTTCTCCGGACTGGACCTGTCCGGCCTGGCCGACGTCCAGCCGGAAATCGACCTGTCCGGCCTGGACCTGTCGTCGCTCAGCCTGACCGACCTGGAGGAGCAGTTCCCCCAGCTTGCCGACGTCGACTACGTCGAGCTGATCACCCAGGCCATGTCCGACGGAGTCATCAAGGAGGGCGCCGACGCGCAGGTATCCGCCATGATGACCGGTCTGATCTCCGGATTCACCGAATATTACGGTGAGCACGCCGTCGGGGAGGACCCGAACGACCCCGACGACGACCCCGACCTGGGCACGCTGGTTACCGACTACCTGTCCCAGGACGAGGTGCAGCGAACCATCGCGCAGACCCTCGGCTCCGATCAGGTCATCGACTCGGCGAAGCTGACGGAGAACCTCACCGCCGCCCTGGGATCCGACCCGGCCGTCGCCGACATCTCCGAGGCCGTGCGCGACCAGCTCGTGGCGGAGATCGGCTCCCAGGTGGCCGGAGCGGTCGCCGGATCCATCACCCAGACCCTCTCCGGCGCGGTGCAACAGGCAATGGCCACCGCCATGGCGCAGATGATGACCGCCATCCAGACCCAGATCGCCGCCCAGGTCCAGGCCGCCACCACCCAGCTGGCCGCCAATCTCGCCGACGCCATGAGCGTGGACGCCGACGCCTTCGCGCAAGCCTTCCAGCTGGACATGACCCCGGAGGAGCTCAGCCAGCTGCTCGCCACCCTGGTGACTACCGAGTCGGCGACCTACGAGTCGAACCTGTCCGCGCTGGGCTGGGCGGACCTGGACAACCCCAGCGAGATCGACATCTACCCCAAGGACTTCGCCGCCAAGGACTCCGTCAAGCAGATCCTGGAGGAGTACAACGCCCGGCAGGCCGCGGCCGGCGCCGATGACAAGGTCATCACCTACACCGATGTGGTCGGTGTGCTGATGAGCTCGGTGACCCGGATCGTCAACATCATCTCCTGGATGCTGATCGCCTTCGTGGCGATCTCCCTGGTGGTCTCCAGCATCATGATCGCCATCATCACCTACATCTCCGTGCTGGAGCGCCGCAAGGAGATCGGCATCCTGCGCGCCGTGGGCGCCTCACGCGCCGATGTGCGCCACGTGTTCAACGCCGAGACCGTCATCGAGGGCCTCCTGGCCGGGCTCATGGGCGTGGGCATCACCCTGCTGGTGAGCCTGCCCCTGAACGCCTTCATCCACGGGCGCTTCGGGGTGGAGTCCATCGCCCAGCTGCCGGTGACCGCCGGCGTGGTCCTGGTGCTGATCTCCGTGGGGCTCACCGTGCTGGCCGGCCTGATACCGGCGGGCAAGGCGGCCCGGGAGGACCCGGTGGAGGCGCTGCGCTCTGAGTGAAGCCGGCAACGGGTCGGGGCGACGGTGTCCGATCCGTAACTCCGGTAGTGTGCCCCTCGTGAGTGACAGCACGACCTTCGGCTCCGGCGGGCGCGAAAACCCGATCCTGCTCCAAGGCTTCGCATGGGATCTGGCTGCCGACTCCAGCCACTGGCGCTTCCTTGCGGACAATGCCGCACTGATCGCGGACTCCGGCGTCACCACCATATGGCTGCCGCCCGCCTACAAGGGGCAGGCCGGCGTCAACGACGTCGGTTACGGCGTCTACGACACCTACGACCTGGGCGAGTTCGACCAGAAGGGCACGGTGCCCACCAAGTACGGCACCAAGGACGAGTACGTGGCCGCCGTCGCGGCCCTGCGGGCGGCCGGCATGACGGTGCTGGCGGACATCGTCCTGAACCACCGCATGGGCGCCGACGGCGCCGAGCAGGTGCGCGCGATCGAGGTCGACGCCGCCGACCGCCGCAAGCCCATCGCCGAGCCGACCACCATCACCGCCTGGACGCGCTTCGACTTCCCCGGGCGGGGCGGCGCCTACTCCGACTTCACCTGGGACCACACCTGCTTCCTGGGCACGGACTGGGACGAACAGTCACGCCGCAACAGCGTGTGGCTGTTCGAGGGCAAGGAGTGGAACGAGGACGTCACCGACGAGCTCGGCAACTTCGACTACCTGATGGGCGCCGACGTCGACCTGAACAACCCGCGGGTGTCGGACGAGCTGATCCGCTGGGGCCGCTGGTACCTGGAGGCCACGGGCGTGGACGGCGTGCGCCTGGACGCCCTCAAGCACATGAGCAGGGAGTTCTACCGCCGCTGGCTGCCCGCCCTGCGCGAGGCCACGGGTCGGGACGTGCCGGCCGTCGGTGAGTTCTGGTCCCGGGACGCCGCGGAGCTGTGCACCTACCTGGGTGAGGACCCGATCATGTGCATGTTCGACACTCCGCTGCACTACCGGCTCTACCACGCCTCCTTCAAGGACCACTTCGACCTGTCGAAGATCTTCGAGCGCACCCTGGTGGAGGCGGACCCCGACCACGCCGTCACCTTCGTGGAGAACCACGACACTCAGCCCGGCCAGTCCCTGCAGTCCTTCGTAGAGCCCGGTTTCAAGCCCGCCGCCTACGCGCTGATCCTGCTGCGCCAGGAGGGCACGCCCTGCGTGTTCTGGGGAGACCTGTTCGGCACCCCGGAGACCGGGGACATCTCCGCCTGCACCGAGCTGCCGCTGCTGATGCGGCTGCGCCGCAGCCTCGCCTACGGGCCGCAGCATGACGTCTTTAACGCCGCCGACCTGGTCGGCTTCACCCGGGAGGGCGACGACGACCACCCCGGCTCCGGGATCGCCGTGGTCCTGTCCACCGCGCTGGCGGCCACCAAGCGCCTGTACGTGGGCGCACGGCACGCGGGGGAGCGGTGGATCTGCGCCGTCGGCGGGCACGGGGCCATCACCATCGGCGGCGACGGCTCCGCCGAGTTCCCCGTCAGTGAGACCGGCCTGTCCGTGTATGTGCCCGCAACGGCCCGCCCGATCATTGACCGGGGAATGACCCGCCTGGTCCGCGTACGCTGAGGACATCGGCCCGAGGCCGGGCCAACGCGCTCAGCTGCACGCAAGGAGGAACCATGCCCACGCCGGACAAGCTCGCCACCGACAAGAAAGTAGCCGTTCTCATCGCGCACGGCCTGGAGGAGGTCGAGGCTCTGGCCGTCGTCGACGTCCTGTACCGCGCCGGCATCCGCACCGACCTGGTGGCCGTCGGCGACTCGCGCACCGTCACCTCCTCCCACCAGCTGGTGCTCACCTGTGAGGTGCTGCTGGGGGATGTGGACCTGGGCGAATACGACCTGGTGTTCCTGCCCGGCGGCATCCCCGGTACGCCCAACCTCAAGGCCGACCCGACCGTCACCGCTGAGGTCACCGCCCGCATGCGGGCCGGCCGCCCCGTGGCCGCCATCTGCGCCGCGCCGTCGATCCTGGCCGAGCTGGGGCTGCTCGAGGGGCGCGCGGCCACCTCCAACCCGAGTTTCATGAAGGTTCTGGCCGAGCACGGGGCCCGTACCAGTGAGGCCGCGGTCGTCGTCGACGGCGACCTGCTCACCAGCCGCGGCATGGGCACCGCCATCGAGCTGGGCCTGGAGATCGTGCGCCACTACCTGGGCGACGACGCCGTGGACGCCGTCAAGCGCGGCATCGTCTACCAGCACTGAGTGCGCGCGGCGGTTCGGTGCGGCCGCCGCCTCCCTCCACGAGGCCTGCACTACTGACGCGTCGAGGCCGGCACCTCGTCAGTGCCGGCCTCGACGCGCTGCGTCGGCCGCTGCGCTCAGGCGCTCGCCCCGGGGGCCTCGCCCTTGCGGCGGGGCAGCAGCGCCATGATCAGCAGGGCGACGCCGACGCCGGCCAGCAGCACGATCGCTGCGGTGACCAGATCGATCCGCACCCCGGCGGCGACAGCAATCAGTAGCCCGCCCAGCACCAGGAGGATCAGCCCCCACACCAGGGTTCCGGCCCGTACGCCGCGCGGGGCGGCCGGGGGGGGGCGCCCTGCGGCGCCGCACCGGGACGGCGCGGCCCGCTCCACACGTCCCGCTCCGGGGTGGCGGGGGGCAGGTTCTTGGCGTCCTGGGGCGGCTCCTGCTGCTTGGGTGCGGGCGGCTTCCCGCCGGGCGCCTGCCAGGCGTCCGCGGTGGAGCTGAGCGGCAGTTCGGTGGTTGTCTCCTCGGTCGGCGTCTGCTCGGCCTGTGGCTCCTCGATCGGCGTGTGCGCGGTGGCCGTGTCCGCCGGCTCGGTGTCATGAGCCGCGAAGGCTTCGGCCTTTTCAGAGGTGTCGTTGTTGCTCATGGTTGTCTCCTTGCAAGACGGTGCGGGTCAGTTGGTCGGGGAAGCGCTCGGCTCCGGTGTGGTCGGCGGTGCCGTCGGCGTCGCAGTTGCAGTGGGCGTGGCGGTCGGCTCGGGCGACGGCTCGTCGGAGCCTGCCGCTGAGGCGGACGCATCGGCCGCGAGGGCATCGTTCACGCACTGCTCCCAGGCCTCGCGGCCCACCCCGGTCAGGTCTGACACGCTGTACCAGTCGCCGTACCACCCGTCGTCCGTCCAGACATCGGTATCGGTGCTGTCGGCATCGTCGGTGTCAGCGCCGTCCCCGCTGTCGGCGGCGGACTGATCCAGCGCATCGGTCACGGCCTCGACGCACGTCTGTGCGGTCTGTGTGCCGATGGCCGCATGCGTCATGCCGGGGACCGGAAGGTCGGTGTGGTAATTGCCGCGGTTGTCGATCCAGTACTCGACGATCCAGGCGGCGTCATCCATGTTCCCCCACCAGGTGATGCCGGCGGGTCGCTCGTCCATTCGTACAGATCCGGTACCCACTTCAATGTCCAGGGTTAGGGCGGTATCCGTCTTCTGCGCGGCGGGTGAGACGAAGGTCGTGGTTTCACCGGGCAGCCACCGCTCCACGTGGCGAGTGACGATGCTGTCGCCTGCCACAGTGTAACGGTTGTCCGACCAGCCGCCGTACTCGTCGATGGAGCGCTCATCAACCGTCCAATTGTCCACGGTGTTGGCGTAGGTGAGCCCAAGCCCGACACGCGACTCAACGCCGAGGCTCTGCCCCATGGTGGTGCGGATGGTTACCGTGCCGACGCCGATGCTGAGATGCGCCCGCGTCCGCGGCTCCTCGCCGGCCGGCATGTCGGTCAGGTCGAGGATGACCTCGCCGACGGCGTAGTCACCCAGGTTCACGGTCTGGTTCGCGTTACCGGCGGCAAGCTGCCGCTGCAGCTCATCCCAGGTCAGCGTGACGGTCCCCGAGGGGGTGTCAGTGGTCGTGCTGAAGGCACGGAGGGCGGCGTTGGGCACGCTCGTACCAATGATGAGCACGGGCACGGCGGCCAGGGCGGCGAGCCAGCCCAGGCCGGTCATCCAGCCGCCGCGGCGTCCGCGCAGTGCGCTGATGATGACTCCCGCCCCCAGCAGTGCGGTCACGGTGCCCACCCCGGCGAAGCCCACTGCGAGCGGCCCCATGCGTCCGGTCGACCAGAGCAGCACGATGGCTGCCAGGCAGCAGAAGGTGAGGCCCACAATCGCCAGGCCGAGGCGCCGCCCCGGCCCGGGTGTGCGCGGACGCGGAGGCCTGACCGGTTGGGGCGCGGGATGCACCGGGGGCGGGGGCGTGCCCGGCATGGAGGATGCAGGTGCATGCGCCGTGGGCGCGGGCACCGAGCCGGGCGCCGTCGGCGCGGCTCCGTCCCGTGCCGGCAGCGGGCGGGCGGGTCCGGCCCCCCCGGGGACGGGAGCGCCCACGGGCATGGTTGCCGCCGGTGCCGGCCCCGCCGGGCCGGCCTGGGGCCCGGCAGCCGCATACGGGCTGGGCCGCGCTCCGGGTGTGTTCGGAGCCGCCGGCGCGGGCCCCTGCGGCGCATACGGTGCGGCGCCCGGCGCCGTCGGCCGGACATGGCCGCCGCGGCCACCCTGAGCGGGCGGCTGCTGGTGGGAGTGCCGGCGCCGTCGGACGGCGCGGTAGGCCAAGAAGGCGCCCGCCAGCACCAGGAGGCTGACTGCGACGGACCAGAAGACGTCGTAGAAGCCCGAGCCGACCCAGCCGGCGATGTACCAGGAGGGGATCAGCCCGTGGTCGATCAGCGCCCAGCCGGCGACGAAGGTGGCGACGGCGCCGGCGAATCCGGCGTCGAAGTCACCGGCCAGGACCTGCTCGGAGTGGATCCGGCCGTCGGACTCCTCCGGCATGAGCGCCCAGCCCAATCCATACAGCACCAGCCCCAGGCCGCTGAAGACGGTCACGACCACCCACACGCAGCGCACCAGCGTGGGATCCAGGTCGAGCCGACGGGCCACGCCCCCGGCCACACCGCCGATCCAGCGCTCATCCGTGCGCAGCAGACCCGTGCGGCGCAGGGAGTCGAAGAAACCCGCGGCCGCCGACCGCTGTGGCGGTACGGGCCCGGCGGCGCCCGCGGGCGGTACCGGTCCGCCGCCGGGCGGCATCGCCCCGGGCGGCGGCGTGAAACCCGGAGGGGGCACGGATTCCTGCGGCGGCTGCGTCCCGGGCGGAGGGGCTGCGCCGTCGCGTGGTCCCTGCGGTGGGACCGGGGCGCCGGGCCGCTCGGCGGACGGGTCTGGAGGGGGTACTTCACTCATGGCTCCATGTTCCCCGCCGCCCTGCCTCCGGCGCGATGGGGGTACCCCCTGAGCCGTCCCCGATTCAGCCACGGCCAGGCCCTGATTTCCGGGATCGTGCCCGCTCCGGGCGGCTCCGGCGTGCCAACATGGAGCCATGACCTCCTCGGCCGCCGACGCTCCACCCGCATTCGTGGATCGAGCTGCGCCCCCGGCGTCGACGCCCGGGGCGGGTGCGCCGCCGTCGTCCCGACCGCCACTGCGCCGCCCACCCCGCCGCGCTGCGGCGCCCTGCCCCTCCCGGCTGCTCGCAGGCGTGTGCGCGGGGCTCGCCGTACACCTGGGGCTGCCGACGGGGGCCGTGCGCCTGGTCATGGCGGTGCTGGTGGTGCTGAGCGGTGCCGGCGTCCTGCTCTACCTGCTGCTATGGGCGCTCGTGCCCACCGGCAACCCCCTGCGTCCCGCGCCCCTTCCGCCGACGCGCGCCCGCCTGGCCTCACGGCTGGCGGGGCATACGGCGGACCAGCTGCTGCTGACTCCCCGGCTGCGCGGCCTGGTCGGGGGCGCCGCGCTGCTGGTGGCCGCCGCGCTCATGGCCGCCTGGCGGCAGGGTGCCTTCTCCGGCGGGGCAGGCTGGCTCCTGCCGCTGGTCCTGGTCGCCTCCGGTGCCGCCCTGGCCTGGTCCCAGGCCGATGCGCTGACCGGCCCGGCCCGGGAGTCCGGCACCGTGCTGCGCCTGGCCGGCGGCGTCGTACTGGCCGCCGTCGGCATCCTGCTGTGGATCGGGGATGACACCCCGCCGCGCGTGCTGCTGACCGGCGCGCTGACCGGTGGCGCCCTCGTACTCGGCATCGGCCTGGTGCTGGCGCCCCTGTGGCTGCGCACCAACCGTGCCCTGTGGGACACCCGCGCCGCCGAGGCCCGCGAGGCCGAGCGCGCCGATATCGCCGCGCACTTGCACGACTCCGTCCTGCAGACCCTCACCCTGATCCGCAAGCGCGCCGACGATCCCGAGACGGTGGCCCGCCTGGCCCGCTCCCAGGAGCGCGAGCTGCGTGCCTGGCTGTACACCGACCGCCCCGAGGCCGCCACCTCCACCGCCGACGTCCTGCGCGAACTGGCGGCCGAGATCGAGGATCGCCACGGCGTCGAGGTTGAGCTCGTGATCGTGGGGGACCGGCCCCCGGACGCGGCAACAGAGGTCGTGGTCGCCGCCGCCCGGGAGGCCCTGTCCAACGCCGTGCGCCACGGGGCGCCGCCGGTGAGCGCCTACGCGGAGATCGCCGCCGACCACCTGGAGGTGTTCGTCCGCGACCATGGTGCCGGCTTCGACCTGGCGGAGGTCGCCCCCGACCGTCACGGCGTGAAGGAGTCGATCATCGGGCGCATGGAACGCCATGGCGGCCACGCCACCGTGCGCTGCCGCGAGAGCGGCACCGAGGTACACCTGTCCCTGGCCACACCGGCCGGCCCGGCCACGCCTGCCTCGCCGTCGCCCGCATCCGGAGCCTCGGCCGGGCCGGCCTCCCCGCACTGACGGCCCACGTCGTCGCCCGCCCTCGTCCAGAACGCAGCCGCCCACCCCCATCCAGAACCAGGAGTTCCCCGTGACCCAGCCGCCCACCTCCGATCAGCCCGAACAGCCCCCGCTGCGCATCCTCGTCGTCGACGACCACGCCCTCGTGCGCGCCGGCGTGCGCGCCGAGCTCGCCGCCGATGCCCCCGACCTGGAGGTGGTGGCCGAGGCCGACGACGTCGAGGGCGCCATCGCCGCCGTCCACGCCCTGACCCCCGACGTGGTCCTGCTGGACGTGCACCTGCCCGGCGGCAACGGCGGGGGAGGGGCCGAGGTCGTCACCGCCTGCCGGGACGTGCCCGCCACCCGCTTCCTGGCCCTGTCCGTCTCCGACGCCTCCGAGGACGTCGTGGGCGTGATCCGTGCAGGCGCTCGCGGTTACGTCACCAAGGCCATCTCCTCGACCGACCTGGCGCAGGCGGTGCGGCGCGTAGCCGCGGGGGATGCCGCCTTCTCCCCGCGGCTCGCCGGCTTCGTGCTGGACGCCTTCGGCGCCGGGGCGGGGGAGGTCGCGGTGGCCGACTCCGAACTGGATCGGCTCTCCGCCCGTGAGCGCGAGGTCATGCGCCTGATCGCCCGCGGCTACACCTACAAGGAGTGCGCCGCAGAGCTGTTCATCTCCGTCAAGACAGTGGAGACCCACGTGTCCGCCGTGCTGCGCAAGCTGCAGCTGTCCAACCGCAACGAGCTGACCCGCTGGGCCGCCGCCCGCCGCATCGTGTAGACGGCGCGTGCGCGCGTGGGGCGGTCGAATCGTGCGAAGATGACGGCCGTGACCCAGCAGGCCCCTTCGGACTCGATGCCCGAGCAGATCGTCAGGGCCGCCGCACACGTCGCGGCCGGCGGACTACTGGCACTGCCCACCGACACCGTCTACGGCCTGGGCGTACGTGCCGACGACGCGGACGCCGTCTCCCGCCTGCTGGCCGTCAAGGGCCGCGGCCGCGCCATGCCGCCGCCGGTGCTGATCGCCTCCGCGTCCCAGCTCGACGGCGTCGTCGCTTATGCCCCCGAGCCTGCTCGGGCACTCATGGAGGCCTTCTGGCCCGGAGCGCTGACCCTGGTGCTTGACGCCGCACCGGGCCTCGACTGGGACCTGGGGGAGACCGGCGGCACGATCGCCGTGCGCATGCCTGACCACCCGCTCGCGCTGGCCGTGCTGCACGCCACCGGCCCCATGGCCGTCACCAGCGCCAATGCCACGGGACGGCCCCCGGCCACCGACGCCGCCGGAGTGCGCGCCGCCTTCCCGGGGCGCGTCGTCGACGCCGGGGACGCCGGAGCGGAGGGGCCCACAGCCGCGGACATACTCCTGCTCGACGGCGGTCCCACTCCCGGGGCCGTGCCCTCCACCATCGTCTCACTGGCCGGGACCGGCGTCGGCGCGCCGGAGGTTCTGCGCGAGGGCGTCATCTCCCGGGCTCAGTTGGAGGGTGCGGGCGCGTGAAGGTCTACCTGCTGGTACTGCTGGTCGCCGCGGCCGTCACGTACGTGGCCGTGCCGATCGTGCGTCACCTAGCCCTGGTCAGTGGTGCACTCACCCCGGTACGGGCGCGGGACGTGCACGCCACCCCCATCCCGCGGCTGGGCGGGGTGGCCATGTTCGCCGGCTTCGCCACCGCCATGGTTGTCGCATCCCAGGTGCCGTACCTGTCGCGGGTCATCGACTCCTCGGCCTGGGCCGTGGTGCTCGGCGCCGGGCTGGTGTGCCTCCTCGGGGTTATCGACGACCTGTGGGAGCTGGACTGGATGACCAAGCTCGTGGGGCAGGTGCTGGCCGCCGGCGTCATGGCGTGGCAGGGTGTGCAGCTGATCACCTTCCCCGTTGGCGGGCTGACGATCGGCTCCTCGCGGCTGTCCCTGGTCTCGACCATCATCGTGGTCCTGGCGGTCATCAACGCCGTCAACTTCGTCGACGGTCTGGACGGGCTCGCCGCCGGCATCATCGGCATCGGCGCCTCCGCATTCTTCCTGTACGTCTACGTGCTCACCCGCCACACCTCACCGGAGTCCTACACCTCCCTGGCGGCCACTGTGATGGCGGCCCTGATCGGCATCTGCCTGGGATTCCTGCCCCACAACTTCCATCCGGCCACCATCTTCATGGGCGACTCCGGCTCCATGCAGCTGGGGTTGATCAGTGCTGCCGGCACGATCATCGTCACCGGGCAGATCGACCCCGGCACCCTGGAGGGGGCGACGGCGGTGCCCGTGTTCCTGCCCGTGCTCATCCCCCTGGCGGTGCTGCTGCTGCCGCTGATGGACATGATCATGGCGATCGTGCGCCGTACCCGGGCCGGTCACAGCCCCTTCCATCCCGACCGCATGCACATGCACCACCGGCTGCTCGCCGCCGGCCACTCCCACCGCCGTGCCGTACTGGTGATGTACGTGTGGGCGGGCGTGGCCGCCTACTCCGTGGCCGCCATGGCCTTCTTCCCCCTCAGCTGGGTGCTGGTGGGCGCCGTCGTCGGTGTGGTCCTCGCCCTGGTGGTGACGGTTGACCTGATGCCCGGAGTCCGGCAGGCATGGGCACGCCGACTCAACGCCCGGCATGCCCGCCCCCGGCACGGCAGAGGAGGCCGGCAGTGATGCGCATACGGATGCGGGGCGGCACGCGGCCCGCCTCGCAGCGGATGTCCCAGCAGGCGCTGTTCCGCCGCACCGCCAAGCGCGTCGCCTGTGCGGGCGGCGTGACTGCGGCCGCCGCAGCCGCCGCCGGTGCGCTCGCAGGCGGCGCCTCCTGGACGGGCGCGGCCTGGGGCGCCCTGACCGGGCTCCTGCTGGCCGCAGTCACCGTGATCGCGCTGCTCATCCCCTGGGACCGCTTCCCCATGCTGGCGTCGGCCGGCGTCGTGGCCTCCTTCGCGGGGAAGGTGCTAGTGATGATCGGGGTGGTGCTGCTGCTCGGTGCGCACCGTGACGCGCTGGCCCCGGGCTGGTTCTTCGGTGCATTCGCCGCAGTGCTGCTGGGCGTGACGGGCGTCGAGGTCGCCTCGCTCGGCTCCGGCTCCCACGCGCCCTCCGGCGGTTCCGAGTCGGACGGCGGCGCGGGCGGTGAGGCATAGGCGCGTCGACCGGATGGCGGCGCCGGGGCGCGGACGCCGGCGGCCTGAACCTCGGCCCGGGATGGTCGCGCACGACCGCGAGCCAGTGGCAGGTCGTGCCCGCCTGCCCCGGCGGGGGTGCGCTCGAGGACCAATAAAGGTAAGGTCATAACAACGTCAGGAGGAGTAGCATGACTGCCAGGTGCTGGCCCCGGATGCGGTGGCGGATGCCAACGGGCATCGCGGTCACCGCGTGGCGGCCCGGCAGCGCCCCCAAGCCCGTACGAGTTCGCGAGGAGGTCCGGTGACAACGAGCGCGACCCTGGCGGCCGGCTTGGCCGTCATCGCACCGACGGCGGATGGCGGCGGCTTCGAGCCGCCCTCACTCGACGACTTCTATCCCGAGGCCTTCGCCCTGGCGGGAACGCCCTTCGAGCTGAACCGGGTCATGCTGGTGCGCATCATCATGACGCTGCTGCTGGTGACTGTGTTCGGCGTCGGTGCCGCACGCGCCCGGGTCGTCCCGGGGCGCATGCAGAACGTCCTGGAGATGCTCCTGGAGTTCGTGCGCAAGAACATCGCGGTGGAGATTCTCGGTGAGAAGTACGGCGCGCGTTACGCGCCGGTCATCACCACGATCTTCCTGGGCGTGTTCTTCCTGAACATCTCCGGCATCCTCCCCGGCCTGCAGATCGCCTCAACCGGTGTGGTCGGCATGCCGCTGGTGTTCGCGCTGGTGGCCTACATCGCCTTCGTCTACGCGGGTGTGCGCGCCAATGGCGCGGGCAGGTTCGTCAAGGGCTCGCTCATTCCGAGCGGGGTGCCCGGCTTCCTCTACCCCCTGATCATTCCGGTGGAGTTCCTGTCCACCTTCGTCCTGCGGCCGCTGACGCTGACCGTCCGTCTCATGGCGAACATGATCTCGGGGCACCTGCTGCTGTCGCTGTGCTTCCTGGCCACCAACGCGCTGTTCGTCTACGCGGCGGCGCAGCTGAAGGTACTGGGTACGATCACGTTCGCGGCGGGTGTCGTATTCATCCTGTTCGAGGCCTTCGTCGCCGCCCTCCAGGCCTACATCTTCGCGCTGCTCAGCGCGGTGTACATCGAGTCCTCGGTGCACATGCACTGACCCCAACCCACAACTACGTTTCGGCACCCATCAACACGAGGAGAAACCACATGGGAATCACCGGTTCCATCGCGACGATCGGATACGCACTGGCCACCGTCGGACCGGCCCTCGGCATCGGCATGGTCGTGGCCAAGACCCAGGAGTCCACGGCGCGCCAGCCGGAGGTCGCGGGCGTCCTGCGCACCAACATGTTCATCGGCGCGGCGCTGATTGAGGCTCTCGGTCTGCTCGGCTTCGCCGCCGGCTTCGTATTCAGCTGATGGTCGTGGCCAACATGTCAGTCGGTGCCGTAGTGGCGGCAGAGGCCGGGGCCCCGGAGGGGATCTTCCTGTTCGTGCCCCACCTGGCCGACCTGGTGTGGGGCACGCTCTGCTTCCTGCTCATCGCCGTCGTCCTGGTCAAGTACGCCCTGCCGCGCTTCAACGCGGTGCTCGATGAGCGCACGGCGAAGATCGAGGAGGGCCTGGCGCTGACGGAGAAGGCCAAGGAGGAGCAGTCCGACGCCGAGGCGCGGGCCACCCGGCTGGTGGAGGAAGCTCGTCTGGAGGCCGCCAAGATCCGTGAGCGGGCCCAGGCGGAGGCGGACAAGATAATCGCCGACGCCCGCGCCGAGGCCGCGGGGGAGGCAGGACGTGCCATGGAGGCGGCCGAACGGCAGATCCAGGCGGACAAGCAGGCCGCGCAGATCTCGCTGCGCTCCGACATCGGCCTGCTGGCCACCGACCTTGCCGAGAAGCTCGTCGGCGAGCACCTGGCCGACGCCGAGCTGTCCGGTCGCGTGATCGACCGCTTCCTCGACGAGCTGGAGCGAACGCCGGTCAGCCCGGCCTGGGCCGCGCGAGCGGAGACGGTCCGGTGAAAGCCGGCACCTCCGCCACCCGCGCGCTCACAGCGGAGGCCTGGGCGCCCGTCCTGGCCGCCGCCGGGGCGCAGGGACAGCAGCTGGGTGAGCAGATCCTGGCCGTCGCCCACGAGATCGCCGCGAACCCGTTGCGCGGCCCCCTGACCGATCCCAACCGGGAGCCGGAGGACAAGGCCGCTCTCGCCCGCCGCCTGTTCACCGGCCGGGCCGATGCGCGTGTCGTTGAACTGCTGCAGGGCATGGTGCGCGGCCGCTGGTCGCGCGCAGTTGACCTGATCAGTGCGCTGCACGACCTGGGCATTCAGGCGATCCTCGCCGGCGCCCAGGCCGGCGGCACCCTCGACGACGTCGAGCAGGAGGTCTTCGCCGTCGCCCGCGAGGTCGCCGCCAACCGGGAGATCCGGCAGGCGCTCGAGCCGGCCCGGCGCACCAGCACCGAGGCCCGGGTGCGCCTGGCACATCGCCTGTTCGCCTCGCGCATCTCCCACCCGGCCATGACCCTGGTGGTCTGGTGCGTGCGCCACCAGCCGGAGGTCGCCGTCGGCGGGGTGCCCTACAACCTGCGGCGAGTCACCGAGCTGGCCGCAGCCATGCAGAACCGGGTGATCGCCGACGTCGTCACCGCCGTCCCGCTGACGAAGGCGCAGCAGGCCCGCCTGCGTGCGATCCTGATCCGGCGGCTGGGATTCGACGTGGAACTCAACCTTGAGGTCGACCCAGAGGTCATCGGCGGCGTCCGGGTAATGGTGCGCGACCTCGTCATGGACTCCACCGTGCGCCACTCACTCGCGGAGCTGCGCAGCTCCCTCACCGGATGATGCGGCCCGCGCGCCACACACAAGCCAGAAGAACCGCTGCGAGAATCGCAGCAAGCCACAGCGAATGGAGACGACAGATGGCTGACATGACCATCGCGGCGGAGGACGTGCGCTCCGCCCTGGAGGAGTTCGTCGACTCCTACCGGCCGGCACAGGTGGCCGCCGACGAGATCGGGCACGTGGTCTTCGCCGCCGACGGCATCGCCCACGTGGAGGGCCTGCCCGGGGCCATGGCCAACGAGCTGCTCACCTTCGAGGACGGCACCGCCGGGCTCGCTATGAACCTGGACGAGCGGCAGATCGGCGTGGTCATCCTGGGCGACTACTCCGGGATCGACGAGGGACAGGTCGTGCACCGCACCGGCGAGGTCCTGTCGGTTCCGGTCGGAGACGGCTTCCTCGGCCGCGTCGTCGACCCGCTGGGGCGGCCCATCGACGGGCTCGGCGAGATCGCCTCCGAGGGCCGCCGCGCCCTGGAGCTGCAGGCGCCCGGCGTCATGGCCCGCAAGTCCGTGCACGAGCCGCTGCAGACGGGGCTGAAGGCGATCGACTCCATGATCCCGATCGGCCGCGGCCAGCGCCAGCTGATCATCGGCGACCGCAAGACCGGCAAGACCGCCATCGCCCTGGACACGATCCTGAACCAGAAGGCCGCCTGGGAGACCGGCGACCCGAGCCGGCAGGTCCGCTGCATCTACGTGGCCACCGGCCAGAAGGGCTCCACCATTGCCTCGGTGCGCGCAACCCTGGAGGAGCGCGGCGCCCTGGAGTACACCACGATCGTCGCCTCCCCGGCCTCCGACCCGGCCGGGTTCAAGTACCTGTCCCCGTACACCGGATCCGCCATCGGCCAGCACTGGATGTACGGCGGCAAGCACGTGCTCATCGTCTTCGACGACCTGTCCAAGCAGGCGGAGGCCTACCGTGCCGTGTCCCTGCTGCTGCGCCGTCCGCCGGGCCGCGAGGCCTACCCCGGTGACGTCTTCTACCTCCACTCCCGGCTGCTGGAGCGGTGCGCCAAGCTGTCCGACGAGCTGGGGGCCGGGTCCATGACCGGGTTGCCGATCATTGAGACGAAGGCCAACGACGTCTCCGCCTACATCCCCACCAACGTCATCTCCATCACCGACGGGCAGATCTTCCTGCAGTCCGACCTGTTCAACGCCGACCAGCGCCCCGCCGTCGACGTGGGCATCTCGGTCTCCCGCGTCGGCGGAGACGCCCAGATCAAGGCCATGAAGAAGGTCGCCGGCACGCTCAAGATCACGCTGGCCCAGTACCGGTCCATGCAGGCCTTCGCCATGTTCGCCTCCGACCTGGACGCCGCCACCCGCCAGCAGCTGACCCGCGGCGAGCGGCTGATGGAGCTGCTCAAGCAGCCGCAGTTCACCCCCTACCCGGTCGAGGAGCAGGTCGCCAGCGTGTGGGCGGGCACCAACGGGTACCTCGACGACCTCGATGTCGCCGACGTGCTGCCCTTCGAGCGCAGCCTCCTGGACCACCTGCGGCGCAACACTTCCATCCTGGCCACCATCCGGGACACCGGGCGCCTGGAGGAGGACACCGAGGAGGCGCTGCGCCAGGCCGTGGAGTCCTTCCGCACCACCTACCTGGCCGGTGGGCGCATGCTCTCCGGCGAGGTCGAGGCGCTTGAGGAAGAGGTGCCGGCGGAGCACACCGCCGAGCAGATCGTGGTCAAGAGGGGCTGACCGACGTGGCAGGGAACCAGCGCATCTACAAGCAGCGGATCAGGTCCACCCAGACGCTGCAGAAGGTCTTCCGGGCCATGGAGCTGATCGCCTCCTCCCGGATCGGTTCCGCACGCAACAACGCCCAGGAGGCCGGCCCCTACGACCACGCCCTGAGCCAGGCCGTCGCCGCCGTCGGCTCCCACGCCGCCCTGGACCACCCGCTCACCCGGGAGCGGGAGGACACGGACCGGGTGGCCGTGCTCGTGCTCACCTCCGACCGGGGCATGGCCGGCGCCTACTCGGCCACCATCCTGAGGGAGACCGAACGGCTGGTCGAACAGCTGGTGGAGGCCGGCAAGGAGCCGGTCCTGTTCACCTACGGACGGCGGGCGAGTGCCTACTTCGCCTTCCGGGGCCGCCCGGTGGAGTTCTCCTGGACCGGCGAGTCCGACCGCCCCAGCGACGCCTCGATCGAGGAGGTCGCCACCGTCATGCTGGACTACTTCCTGTCCAGCCCAGAGGCCGGTGGCGTGGCCGAGGTGCACATCGTCTTCACGCGCTTCGTGTCCATGGTCTCGCAGGTGCCCGAGGTGCGCCGCATGCTGCCGCTGACCGTCGTCGACGTCGACGGGCCCGGTGAGCTCAACCGTGAGGACCTGGCCGCCGACGTCGAGCGGGTCCGGGCCGAGCGGACCGGCGCCCAGCCCCTGTACGAGTTCTCCCCGAGCGCCGACGCCGTCCTGGACGCCCTGCTCACCCGCTACGTGCGCAGCCGCATCCGCAACGCCCTGCTGCAGGCCGCCGCCTCCGAGCTGGCCAGCCGGCAGCAGGCGATGCACACGGCCACCTCCAACGCCGAGGACCTCATCGCCACCTACACCCGCCTGGCCAATGCCGCCCGCCAGGGCGACATCACCCAGGAGATCACCGAGATCGTCTCGGGCGCCGACGCCCTGGGCTCCCAATAGCGCCCGGCCCGCCCCGACAGCCCCAACCACCGCCCCACAGCTGCTGGCAGAACGGATACGGAAGAATCGCATCATGACTGACACGACCACCCAAGGGACCACCCCAGCCATCGGGCACGTCACCCGGATCATCGGCGCCGTCGTCGACGTCGAGTTCCCGCCGGACGCGATCCCGGCGATGTACAACGCGCTGAAGGTCACCGTGAACGCCACCGGCGAGGGCGACCAGGCCCACGAGATCACGCTCGAGGTGGCGCAGCACCTGGGCGACAACATCGTGCGCGCCGTCTCGCTCAAGCCCACCGACGGGCTCGTGCGCGGCAGCGAGGTACGTGACACCGGCGCCCCCATCTCCGTGCCCGTCGGGGACGTCACCCTCGGGCACGTCTTCAACGTCACCGGTGAGGTGCTCAACCTCAAGCAGGGCGAGCGCCTGGAGGTGGGCGAGCGCTGGCCCATCCACCGCCAGCCGCCGACCTTCGAGCAGCTGGAGCCGAAGGAGCAGATGTTCGAGACCGGCATCAAGGTCATCGACCTGCTCACCCCCTACGTGCAGGGCGGCAAGATCGGCCTGTTCGGCGGTGCCGGCGTCGGCAAGACCGTCCTGATCCAGGAGATGATCCAGCGGGTCGCCCAGAACCACGGCGGTGTGTCCGTGTTCGCCGGGGTCGGCGAGCGCACCCGTGAGGGCAACGACCTGATCGGGGAGATGGAGGAGGCCGGCGTCTTCGACAAGACCGCGCTGGTGTTCGGGCAGATGGACGAGCCGCCGGGCACCCGCCTGCGGGTGGCACTGAGCGCGCTGACCATGGCGGAGTACTTCCGCGACGTGCAGCACCAGGACGTGCTGCTGTTCATCGACAACATCTTCCGCTTCACCCAGGCGGGCTCCGAGGTCTCCACGCTGCTGGGACGGATGCCCTCCGCCGTCGGCTACCAGCCGAACCTGGCCGATGAGATGGGCCAGCTGCAGGAGCGCATCACCTCCGCCGGCGGTCACTCCATCACCTCCCTGCAGGCGATCTACGTGCCCGCCGACGACTACACCGACCCCGCCCCGGCCACCACCTTCGCTCACCTGGACGCCACCACGGAGCTGTCCCGCGACATCGCCTCCCGCGGCATCTACCCGGCGGTGGACCCGCTGGCCTCCACCTCCCGGCTGCTCGCCCCCCAGTACGTGGGGCAGGAGCACTACGACGTCGCCACCCGCGTGAAGTCCATCCTGCAGAAGAACAAGGAGCTGCAGGACATCATCGCGATCCTCGGGGTTGACGAGCTCTCCGAGGAGGACAAGGTGACCGTGGGGCGGGCGCGGCGCATCGAGCAGTTCCTGTCCCAGAACACCTACATGGCGGAGAAGTTCACGGGCGTGCCCGGGTCCACGGTGCCGCTGGCGGAGACTGTCGAGGCCTTCCGCCGCATAACCGAGGGCGACTACGACCACCTGCCCGAGCAGGCCTTCTTCAACATCGGCGGCATTGAGGACCTCGAGCGCCGCGCGGCAGAAATGGCGGACGCCTGACATGCCCGGCGACCGCACCCTCCAGGTGGAGGTGGTCTCCCGTTACGGGGGCGAGGCCTGGGCCGGCGCAGCCACCCGGGTCTCGGTTCCGCTGCCCGACGGCGAGCTCGGCGTGCTGCCCGGGCGGCAGCCGATCCTGGCGGTGCTCGGGCGCGGCAGTGTACGCATCGCCCCGATTGACGGCGACGAGGTGAGCATGCCGGTGGCGGGCGGTTTCTGCTCTGTCGACGGCGACGTGGTGACCGTGGCGGCCGACGCCGTCGGCACGGAGGTAACTGACTCCACCGTCGCCGTGAGCGACGTTATTGCGGAGACCATCGTCATTCCCGGCGTGGGTATACGGGACTGAGGGAGGAGATTCCGGTGTGGGAACTGGTCGTCGCCGTAGCGATCGTGGTCATTGCCCTCACCGGAGGATTCCTGTTGCGGCTGCGTTTTCTGGCCGGACGGGTGGGCTCCTTCGAGTGTGCCCTGCGTCCGGCCGGCAGCGCACGCTGGATCAGTGGCATCGCGGTCTTCGGCGACGACGACCTGGAGTGGCACCGGCTGGTGTCCTTCGGGCTGCGTCGTCGCCGCCGCTTTCGGCGTGACGACCTTGAGCTGGGCCCGGTGCACCGCCGCGGCCAGGGCGGGCACGTGGTGGATGTTCCGTGCCGCTACCGCGGCGAGCGCTTCGAGCTGGCGATGGTGGAGGACTCGCACTCCGCGCTGGTCGCCTGGATCGAGTCCGCCGCCCCCTCCCAGCCCACCCTCTTCTAGCCCCAAGTCCCTCGCCGAGATCGGTAGACGTTACGTGCCGAGGTCGGTAGTTATAACCACCGAGGTCGGTAGATACAACCACCGAGGTCGGTAGTTATAACCACCGAGATCGGTAGACGTTACGTGCCGAGGTCGGTAGTTATAACCACCGAGGTCGGTTGATGTGGTTGGTGGGGATACCAGCATGGTTCGTGAGCGGGTGTGGCGGCGCCCGTCTGACTGACTGACCGATTGACATGTTTTGGTCAGGCAGTCAGAATTGGTTGCGGCGTACCCCGCGCCCCGACCGCTGAATGGAAGCGCCATGATTCTCTGGCTCGACGACGCCGAAGCCTCCAACGGCTCGCTGACGGGCGGCAAGGGTGCCTCCTTGGCGCGGTGTCGGCGGCTCGGTCTGCCCGTCCCCGACGGCTTCTGTGTCACCACCGAGGCATTCCTAGCCGCCACTCGGTCGGACGCAGTTGATGGGCAGACGAATAGCATGCTCCCACTTCCTCCCGGGTGTGAGTCCGCCCTGCTCGACGCCTATGACCGGCTGGGACGGCCCGCAGTCGCGGTGCGCTCCTCGGGCACCGATGAGGACGGCCGCGAAACCAGCCTGGCCGGGCAGCACGACACTGTCCTGGGCGTGTCGGGCGCGGCTGCACTGCTCGACGCCGTGCGTACCTGCTGGGCATCCGCCTTCAACGAGCGGGCCGCCGAGTACCGCCGTCGCCGGGGGGTCGCGGAAGCGGCACCGATCGCCGTCGTCGTCCAGCGGATGGTAGAGCCCACCGTTTCCGGCGTGCTATTCACCCGCGACCCGGTCGCCGGGGCGGCGGATACGGCGGTGGTGAGTGCCTCGTACGGGCTCGGGGAGAGCGTGGTCTCCGGGCTCGTGGTGCCCGATGTCTTCAGGCTGAGTGCCAGCCCGCCGCGAATCGTCAGCCGAACCCTGGGGTCCAAGGAGACTCGGATGGACCAGGGCCCGCAGGGCGTCGTCACCACTCGGGTCCCTGTGGCCGACCGCAACCGACTGTGCCTCGACGACGATCAGCTGCTCCGTCTGCTGGAGGTCGGTAGGCGCCTGGAGGAGTACTACGGATGCGCGCAGGACATCGAGTGGGCGCTGTGCGACGGCGAGGTCGTGCTCCTCCAGGCCAGGCCGGTGACCGCCTTCGCCGGCCGGGTCGGCTCCGCCGCACCGCGATCCATGCGCGCCCGCGCGGAGGAACTGATCCGGGCGGACGTGGCTGAGCACCTGCCCTGCCCCTACCCCCTAGACCTGCGCGCCGCGCACCGGCTCGTCGAGGCCGTAGCGGCGCTGCTGTCCCGCGCCGGGTTCAATCCTCCCGCCCCGGAGGCACTGCTTCAAGGCGACGCCGACGGCGTCATACGCCTGCACGCGTCCCTGCCGCCGCAGAGGCTGTGGAGGCTCACGCGCCTGCCCGCCGTCGTCGGGCGCAGCCTGCGCCATGATCCCGGGCGTTGGCCCCAGGAGGAGGCCGCCATCCGCAGAAGCCTTACTCGTCTCACCCGGTGCATCGATCGATGCACCGAAGCGGATTCGGCAACGCTCCTCCGACTTCTGGATGAAACGGTCGACGCCGCCGCCCACGTCCTGCACGACCGCTACCGCAACTACCTCGTGCCTCTCACCGTGAACCGGGCGGTCACCATGCGGCTGACGGCGATGGCAGGCCTGGGAGACGGCGTGCAGGAGGAGGACCTCTACCGGGATCTGTCTTACGTGACCGCGGCGGCTAACGCCGGGATCGCGCGCCTGGCCGAGCGGGTGCACGCACTCGGGCTGGAGCGCAGGCTGCTTCGGGACGGGCCGGAGCCTTTCCTGGACGAGCTTGACGCCGCGCCTGCGGGACACCGGTTTCACGCCGAGCTGCACCAGTTCCTCGATGACTACGGTGCTCGCGCCGGATCGCCCTACCTGGCGTTCTCCGCCAGGTCATGGCGCGAGCGTCCCGAGGACCTGATCGGACTCATTGCGGCACAACTGCGTGGTATGAGCGCCTCGGCCCGCGAGCGGACGGAGATTGAGCCCCGGAACAGGCCCGCCGTGCTGCAGGACGTGGCGGCCCGGTTGCCTGCGCCGCTGCGCCGCCGCTGGTACCGGTCCGTGGCGCGACAGCGCGCCCTGCACGTCGGACGGGAGGGCACCCTGTACCTGATTGAGGAGTTCTTCTTCCAGGCCCGCCGGGTCATGGCTGAGATCGCCGGCAGGCTGGTGGCCGGCGGCGTGCTGGAGCAGGCGGAGGATGTGGTTTTGCTCTACGACGCCGAGGTGCGTCGGGCGCTGACCCTTACCGCGGAGGTGGAACTGACGAGCCTGGTCGACCGACGCAAGAACGCCCGCGCGCGGGCCCGGGAGGCCTGGAGGCGCAGTTGCGGCGCAACAGAGGCGGCTGGGTCGGTCGACTCCCGACCCGCAGAAGGACTGGTGCTGCGCGGACTTCCGTCCGCCGTCGGCCGGGCCCGCGGACGGGCACGGGTGATCCTAGGGCCGCGGGACTTCGGGCGCCTGAGTGCCGGGGAGGTGCTGGTGTGCCCGTTCACCGACCCGTCGTGGACGCCGCTGTTCTCCCTGGCCGCCGGCGTCGTCGCCGATGCGGGCGGGCCGCTGTCGCACGCCGCGATCATCGCCCGGGAGTACGGCATACCCGCAGTGCTCGGAGCCGACGGCGCCACCGCGCGGATTCGCGACGGCGAACCGATCGAGGTGGACGGTTCGGCCGGCGTCGTCACGCTGCTGATGCCGGAAATGAGTGGCCCGTCTGTGATGGCTGACGAATCGATGGGAGATGCCAATGGCGATCTCGGCTGACGGCGAGTGGACAGTACTGGGGCGGCGGGCTCGGGTCCTGTTCGCCCCGGAGAACTTCAACGTCGCCGAGGTGACTCGGGGAGTCGCAATCGCCCGGCGCCTGCCGCCCGACGTTGAATGTGTGTTCGCCGGGTACTCCGACCGCAATCGGGAGATCATTGAGGAGGCCGGGTTCGAGTACCGTCTCCTGAGCCCCCGCCTCGATGACGCTGATGCGCGGGCGCTTCTCGCCCTGGATCAGGGACGCGCACTGCGCAACCCCTTCACCGACGAGCTGCTCGCCGGCAGGGTCGCCTCCGAGCGGTCGCTCATACGCGATCTCCGTCCGTCTGCGGTCGTCATAGGTGCCACGCTCAGCCAGTTCATCTCCGCTCGGGCCGAAGGAGTCCCGCTGGTATTCGTCCGTCCCTTCGCCTACTCCCTGGCCCACCTGCAGGCGGTGCGCGACTCATCCGCCACGGGCGTCCTCGCGCGCACCACCCCCGCGCGGCAGACCGTTGACGATCTTGTCGCGCGCGCCTTGACGAGGCTGAACCGACATGTTCGCCCGCCGGGTTCGTTCCGGCGGATCGCCAAGGCCAATGGGGTCCATCTTGATAAGGATCTGGTCCGCTTCTTTACCGCGGACCTCAACCTGATCACCACCGCGGCGCATCTGCTTCCGTCCTGGGTTGACATGCCGCCCGGTCATCGGGTGGTCGGGCCGGTCTATGCCAGTCTGCCCGGGCCAGTTCCCCCGCTGGTGAACGAGTTGGCATCCCGTGGTGAACCGGTTGTCTACTTCGCGGTGGGATCGTCTGGCGGACGGGAACTGGTACTCGACGTGCTGCCTCGCCTGGCACATGCGCCCTGCCAGATTCTCGCCCCCGTCCGGGAGCACTTGAATCCGCGCGACCTGGCGGGACTGCCTGCGAATGTCCACGTGACCGGGCGCCTGCCCGCGGACCGCCTCGGCGGCGCCGTCGACCTGGCCATCACCCACGGCGGGGAGGGGACCGTGCAGACCAGCAGTGTGCAGGGGTGGCCCTTCATTGGCATCCCGCTTCAGTTCGAGCAGCGCTTCAACATCCAGCGCTGCGTCGATTACGGCTCGGCGGTCATGGCTCGACGCCGGGAGGCGGCCGACGTCGATTGGCCTGCGCTCGTGGTCGACGCGCTCAATGGCCGGCGCCTGCGCGCGCGGGCCGAACGGATGGCGCTCGAGCTGCGGTCGATTGATGGGCCGGCCGCCGCCGCGGCTGCGATCACCGAGCTGATCTCGGACGGCTGGAGTCATTGACCGCAATATGATGCTCCCATGCGCAAGCCTGGGCACGCCCCCAGGGCGGTAGCCGCCTCCGCCCTCCCGGAGCGGATCCTTACCGCCGCCGCGGAACTGGTCGCCATACACGGTCCCCAGAAGACCACCGTTGCCGAGATCGCCCGGGCGGCCGGCGTCGGCAAGGGGACGGCATACCTGTACTGGCCCAGCAAGGAGGAGCTGCTGCTGGCCCTGCTCGCCCACGAGACCGCGGCGTGGATCGGCTCCGTGCGCGCGGAGGTGGTGCGTGATCCCGAGCGGTTGCGCCTGTCGCGCCTGGCGGTGCTGCTGCTGGACTCGTGGCGGCACGAACTGGTCGAGCTCATTGCCTCAGACGTGTTCATGCGGCGAGTTCTTGCGGCGCACCGGGATTCTCGAGAGCTCCTGGAACGTTCCATGCCGATGGAGTTGTGCCTGCGTGTGCTACCCCTGCTGCGCCGAGAGGGGCTCATGCGCGACGACGCCGAGATGGATGCGCACGAACAGGCCTACGTGTTCAATGCGGTGATGACCGGCTTCGTCGTCGGCAAGGTGACGGAGCGCGCTGACGCTACGGCGATCGACCCGGCCGCCGCGTTGGCCCGCACAATCCGTCTGCTGCTGGAGCCCGACACCGCCCCAACCAAATCCCAGTGTGAACGACTGCTGCCCGAGGTACTCGAAGTGGTCGATCGGGCCGTAGCCAATCTGGAAGAGATGACGTACGGCGCAGCGGCGCCCGAGCGGAAGGGGCGCGCACGAGGATAGGGAGGGTCCCTCAGACCCCCTGTGGCGCGGCCTGCCTCGGCCCTGCCCCGAGGGCGCGCCGAGGCGGACAATCGCTTTCATGAGCACAAAACCTCCCGTCACTGTCCTGCTCGGCGCCGGAGCCATCGGCACCGCCATCGCCCGGCGCGTCACCAACGGCGGTCACGTCGTCGTCGCCGACCTGCGGCTCGAGAATGCGCAGAAGGTCTGCGAGCAGCTGCTCGACGCCGGCTACAGCGCCGAGGCGACGACGACGGACCTGGCCGACCCCGCCTCCATCCGGGCCTTGGCGGAGCATGCCGCCTCGCTCGGGCCGGTCAGCCGGGTGATCCTCGCCGGAGGAGTCTCGCCGTCGCAGGCCGACATTCCCACCATCCTGCGGGTGGACCTGTACGGCTTTGCCGTCGCCCTGGAGGAGTTCGGCAAGGTGATCGCCCCGGGCGGCTCCGGCGTCGTCATCTCCAGCCAGTCCGGCTACCGCATGCCCGCGCTCACCCGTGAGCAGGACGCCCTGCTGGCGACCACCCCCGCGGGTGAGCTGCTCGACCTGCCGCTGCTCGCCGACGGCGCCATCACCTCCACGCTGCACGCATACCAGATGTCCAAGCGGGCCAACGGCCTGCGGGTGCGGGCGAACGCCGTCACCTGGGGCGAGCGCGGCGCGCGTATCAATGCGATCAGTCCCGGCATCGTCATCACGCCGCTGGCGCGCGACGAGCTCGAGGGGCCGCGCGGCGCCGGCTACCGCAAGCAGCTCGAGCTCTCCCCGGCCGGGCGCGCCGGCACGCCCGATGAGATCGCCGCGCTGGCCGGATTCCTCATGGGGCCGGAGGCCGGGTACATCAACGGCACGGACGTGCTGGCCGACGGCGGTGTCACGGCCTCCTGGTACTACGGGCCGCTGTCCGCGGGCGGGGCGAACTGACTGAGCCGGATGCGCCGCGTCATATCTACCGACCTCGGTACGTAACTTCTACCGATCTCGGTACGTAACTTCTACCGATCTCGGTACGTAACTTCTACCGATCTCGGTACGTAAGATCTACCGACCTCGGTGGAGGGGTGCGGGTGCGGGCGCGGGTTGCGGGTAGGCTGCCGGGGTGCGCGTCGTCATCGCTTCCTGCTCCGTGGACTACTCCGGCCGCCTGGACGCCCACCTGCCCCGGGCCACCCGCCTGATCATGGTCAAGGCCGACGGCTCGGTACTGGTCCACTCCGACGGCGGCTCCTACAAGCCACTGAACTGGATGAGCCCGCCCGCCCGCCTGGCGGAGGTCGCCCCGGATGAGGAGGACGCCGAGGCCGGCGTCACCGTCCGCTGGGAGGTGACCGCCGCCAAGAGCGACGACCGCCTGGTCATCCGCCTATTCGAGATCGTCTCGGACACCAGCGTGGAGCTTGGCGTCGACCCCGGGCTGACCAAGGACGGGGTCGAGGCCCACCTCCAGGAGCTGCTCGCCGAGCAGGTGGAGGTGCTCGGCCCCGGCTTCCGCCTGGTGCGCCGCGAGTACCCCACCCCCATCGGCCCGGTCGACCTGCTCGTGCGCGACGCGGCCGGTGCCGCGGTGGCGGTGGAGGTCAAGCGCGTGGGCGGCATCGACGGCGTCGAGCAGCTGACCCGCTACCTGGACATGCTTGACCGCGACCCGCTGCTCACCCCGGTGCGCGGGGTCTTCGCCGCCCAGCAGATCAAGCCGCAGGCGCGCGTGCTGGCCGAGGACCGCGGTATTCGCTGCGTGGTGCTGGACTACGACGCCATGCGCGGCCTGGACGACCCCTCCTCCCGCCTGTTCTGAGGCGCGCCGCCGCCTCGGAGCCACTGAGCCGCGGCGGGCTGGGCAGTGCCGCTTTCGTGGCGCCGCGCCGGCCCGGGGCGCGCCCGCATAAGCCGTCCGGCACACCGAATAGCATCTGCTCATGCCCGCCACCCGCACCGCAGCCCCGCGCGAGATGTCCTATCTGCGCATCCTCGCCCAGGGGCTCGTCCCCGCCACCACCGCCCCCGACGTCGTCGAGGCGGTGCGCCGCCAACTCGCTGTGCAGGGGCAGCAGCCCTCCGCCGTCCCGCACGCGCTGATTCTGCGGGCCGACGGCGCCACGGGCTCGGCCGTCGACGCCGCCTTCGCCTCCGGGCGCCTGGTGCGCTCCTGGCCGATGCGCGGCACCATCCACATCACCACCGCCGCCGACCACCACTGGCTGCGCGAGGCACTCATGCACCGCTCGGACGCCTGGACACGACAGACCGAGGCGCGCCTGGGGCTTGACGGCGCCGTCCTGGGGCGCGCCGCCGATGCCGCGTTGGGGCTCATCGGCAGGGAGGGACCGGTGGCCCGTGCCCGGCTGATCAGGGCCTGGCAGGAGGCCGGCCTGCTCGATTCCGACCCCGCCGACGGCGGCTCCTGGCGGCGGCGGCACCTGCTGGTGCGTCTGCAGCGTGAGGGCCTGCTGGTGCAGGGGCCCCGGCGCGGTAACGAGCACCTGATCATGGACGCCCGCGACCTGCCCGGCGCTGATGCCGGCCCCGGCGGCAGCGGGGGAGCCGCGCACGGAACCGCCGGGCACCGCGCGGCGCTCGCGGAGATCGCCCGCCGCTACGCCACCAGCCACGGGCCGGTCAGCGCCGCCGACCTCGCCCGCTGGACCACACTCCCGCAGGCCGAGGCCACCCGGGCGCTGGAGGACGCCGTCGAGATCACGAACGCCGCCGACTACCCGACGGACCCGAATGCGGCCCGGGTGCCGCTGGTGCGCGCACGCGCCGCGGGCGGGCTGCAGGGGAGCGTGCGACTGCTCGGCGCCGATGCGGGGCCCGGGCGCGACGTCCTCTACCTGCGCGCCGACCTGCCCGAGCTGCTGGAGGGCAGTCGGCGCGCCGTCGCCCGCACCCTGTTCCTGCCCTCCTTCGACGAGCTGCATGTGGGCTACAAGGACCGCCTGTGCCTGACCGACGCGGCCGGGGAGCGGCTGATCTGCCCGGCGAGCAACGGCATGTTCCGCCCGCTGCTGGTGGATCGCGGACGGGTGGTGGCCGTGCGGCCCGTGGGGGAGGGACTGCTGTGGGCCGACGGGGCCCGCCGCTCGGCCCGGCTGGAGCAGTCCGTGGAGCGGGCGGTGCGGCGCATCGAGCGCCGGCTCAGCCGCTGAGTGCCGCGGATGCGGCGGTCTCATCCCCACCAGCTCCACGGGACAGCAGACGTCTGATGTCTGCGTGGTTAATGCGATAGACTCGCGGCATGAGCAATGCCGCCATGCCCGCAGGTTCCTCGTCGGCCTCCTCGGTGCCGGGCCCGGTACCGGCCCCCGCTGGTGCCGCTGAGTCCGCTGAGTCCGTGCCGCGTGAGGCGGGTCCGGGTGCCCCCTTGGCTCTGCGCGGGCGCGTGGTCACTCCGCTGCAGATCATCGACGACGGCGTCGTCGTCATTGCTGCGCGCCACCTGGTCTGGGTGGGGCCGGCGGCCGAGGCGGCGCGGGCCGGCTGGGCGGATCTGCTCGCCACTGCTCGCAGTGCCCCGGAGGGCGGCTATCTGCTGCCCGGCCTGGTGGACGTCCACTGCCACGGTGGCGGTGGGGAGTCCTTCCCCAATGCCACCACGCCCGAGCAGGCGATGACCGCCGTCCGCGAGCACCGTCGGCACGGCACCACCAGCCTGGTCGCCTCCTGCGTCACCGCCGCCTCGGAGGTGCTCAAGGCGCGCACGCGGGTGCTCGCCGACCTGTGCGACGCCGGTGAGCTGGCTGGGATCCACTTCGAGGGGCCCTTCGTCTCCGTCGAGCGCTGCGGCGCCCAGGACCCCACCTACATCATCGACCCCGACGCCGCCCTGACCCGGGAGCTGCTCGAGCTGGGCCGCGGGCATGTGGCCACTATGACCATCGCCCCCGAGATGCCGCACATCACCGGCGACGACGGCGTGGTCGCCGCGCTGATCGACGGCGGCGCGCTGCCCTCCTTCGGGCACACCGACTCCGAAGCCGGCCCCGTGCGCGCCGGCCTGGCCGACGCCTCGGCGCGTATAGCCGCCCGCCTTGAGGCCGGGGAGCCGGTCCGCTCCGCCCGTGCCACCGCCACCCACCTGTTCAACGGGATGCGGCCCATGCACCACCGTGAGCCCGGACCCGTCCCGGAGTTCCTGGCCGCGGCCGCCGGCGGGGAGTGCGTCGTGGAGCTGATAGGCGACGGCGTCCACCTGGACCCCGCCATCGTGCGCGACATGTTCGAGACGCTGGGGCGGGAGAACGTCGTGCTGGTCACCGACGCGCTCGCCGCCGCCGGCGTGCCCGACGGCGACTACGTGCTCGGCTCCCAGGCCGTCACGGTCCGCGGCGGCGTGGCCCGCCTGACCGAGGGCGGGGCGCTGGCCGGCAGCACCGCGCACCTGCTCGACGTGGTGCGCACCACCTGGCGCGGCGGGGTGGACCTGGTCGACGCCGTCTTCGCCGCCTCCTGCCAGGGCGCCGAGATCCTCGGCGACGACTCCATCGGCGCGCTGGAGCCCGGGCTGTGGGCCGACGTCGTGGTCACCGACGCCGACCTGAACCCGGTCACGGTCTTCTGCCGCGGTGAGGTGGTGGAAGGCGCCGCCTGATCTGGCGCGCCCAGGGCGTCGAACCGGCGAGTCAGGGGTGCGGGAAGGTGAGTGACTCGCCGTCGGCGGGAACGAAGAGCCGGTCGGTGAAGCCTGAGGCGGCGGCGGTCTGCCGCAACTGCGCCTTCGACGTGCCCCAGTGGTTGACGGCCTCCATGTGGACCGCGACGATCGCCGCCGCGGGCGCCGCCCGGCTGATCAGCGCCACCTCCGCGTCGTCCAGCACCAGGCGTCCCAACGGGATGCGGTTGCCGCCGGCGTTGGCCACGACCACCTCCGGGGAGAAGTCCCGCAGAGCCTCCTCCACGCCGGTGAACCAGACCGTGTCACTGGTGAAGTAGACGGTCGGCTCCCCCTCCGCGCGCAGTACGACTCCCATGGTGGCGGCGGTGCCGGTTACATCCACGATGAGCGGTACCAGCTCCGGGGCGTCGTAGTGCTGCCCCTCCACCCGGGTCAGCGTCACCTGCCCGAAGGCGGTCGTATTCTCCAGGATCCGTACGTCCGTGAATCCCTGGGCGGCGACGATATCGGCGTCGAACCGGTCCTGAACCAGGATCGGGGTGTGCTTGGGGATGGTCCGGGCGGCCTCGGGATCCCAGTGGTCGACATGGGAGTGAGTCACCAGTACGACGTCGACGCCGTCGAGGATCTCGGTGATCGGGAGCGGCAGGTCATGAAGCGGGTTGCGCTCGTCGCCGCGCAGGGAGGGGAAGGGCTCGAGCGCGCCCCGCTGGGAGAGCATCGGGTCGATGAGGAAGGTGGTGCCGCCGTAGGTCAGCTTGACGGTGGCGTTACGCAGTTGGAGGAGCTCCATCGGGTGCCCTTCTCGTGAGTCTCAGGGAGACCGGCGTCCCTGTGGGGCCGCCGATCCGAAGAGGATACTCCGTGCGCCTGAACGGCACTGGAAAGGATGAGCCGTTGCCGGCCGGCAGGCGTGCGGGCGCGCTCAGCCGGGCAGGCCCAGGAGCCTGCGGGTGTAGACCGCCTGCCCGGAGTGCTGGGCGGCGTCGTCGATAATCGAGGCGAGCCGCACCCCGCGGGTGACCGGCGGCGTCCAGGCGCGGTCGACGACGTCGTTCAGCGCCTGCGCCGACAGCGAGGCCAGGTACTCGCGGGCGAGGGTGTAGGCGGCGTCCAGGTAGTCGGTCAGGACCGTGAGGTCGTCCACGCGTACGAGCGCCGCCTGCTCGGGGGTGTGGCGCCAGTCCTCGGTGTCGTCCGGCAGGGGCAGGTTGAAGCGGTCCTTGAAGCCGGCGGCGGTCCACAGCATCTCGCTGCCAGCCAGGGCGGAGACCTGCATGTCGATCTCGCGGGCGGTGTGCCAGGCCAGCCAGGTGAGGGAGTCGATGCGCGGGGCGAGTTGCGGGGTGGGCTGGGTGTTCGCCTGCTTAGAGGTCACGCCGTCCAGGGCGCGGTCGAAGCGCTCCCGGGAGCGGTCCAGCGATGCCTTCAGAAGGTCGAGGTAGGCGTTGGCGGCGGGGGAGTCGGTGTGCTCGTTCATGCCCCCACGGTAGGCGCGGGGCGAGGCTGTGACTAGGGAGGAGGCGGAATACTGGAGGGCGACTGGCACTGGGCGGGGGCTCCGCTATAATATTATGTACGGTTAATTCTGTGGCGGATGCCGCCTACTCGTCCGTGCCGCCTGTCCCCACGCAGAGAGGCCTCTCCCGTGTACCTGCTGCTGCTCGCCATCATCTATCTGGCCTTCATCAGCCTCGGCCTTCCGGACTCACTCGTGGGCGCCGGCTGGCCGGTCATGCACGAGGACCTGGGGGTGCCGGTCTCCTACGCAGGTGGAATCACCTTCATCATCGCCGTCGGCACAATCGTCTCCTCGCTGGCCTCCGAGCGCCTCACTCGGCGCCTGGGCGCCGGTGTGGTCACGGCCGTGAGCGTCGCGGCGACGGCGGTGGCGCTGCTGGGATTCTCCACCGCCACGCAGTACTGGATGCTGTGCCTGTGGGCCATCCCCTACGGCCTGGGAGCGGGCGCCGTCGATGCGGCGCTGAACAACTACGTAGCTCTCCACTACACGGCGCGGCACATGAACTGGCTGCACAGCTTCTGGGGGGTGGGTGCGTCCATCAGCCCCTTCGTCATGAGCCTGGCCCTGTCCGCGGACGGCAACTGGCCGGCCGCCTACCGCGCGATCGGCCTACTGCAAATCGGGCTGACCGTCGTGCTGGTGGCCAGTGGGCCGCTGTGGCGACGCGTCGCGGCGATCCGGCCCGGAGAGGCTGCCCAGGAGGCGGTGAGTGCGGACCCCGCCGCGGCGGCTGAGGATCGGGCGGTGGAGTCGGCCGATGCCGGTGCGCACGCGCACGTGTCGCTGCTGGAAGCGCTGCGCATCCCGGGGGTCACCTCCGTGCTGCTGGCGTTCTTCGCATACTGCGCCTTCGAGCAGACGGCAATGCTGTGGGGCGCCACGTTCTTCGTGTCCGACCGCGGCTTCGGCGCCTCCTCGGCCGCATCCTTCGGCGCCTTGTTCGTGCTGGGCCTGACTGCGGGCCGGTTCCTGTGCGGCTTCTTCGCCGATCGCGTCGGTGACCGGGCGCTTATACGCGGCGGCTTCCTGCTGGGGGCCGTCGGTTCCCTGATCATCGCGCTGCCGCTGGGGCCGGTGTCCTTCGCCGGCTTCGCCCTGGCCGGGGTCGGGGCGGCACCGGTGTATCCGGCGATCATCCACTCCACGCCCGCCAACTTCGGGCGCCGCAACTCCCAGGCGATCATCGGCATCCAGATGGCTGCCGCCTATACGGGTACTACCGTCATGCCGCCGCTGTTCGGGGTCATCTCCAGCCGGGTCGGACTCTGGCTACTGCCCTTCTACCTGCTCGCCCTGGCCGCGCTGGGGCTGGCCATGACCGAGCGGCTCAACGGCATCAAACGCGCCTGACGCACAACCCCCTCGCCGCCGTTACGTACCGAGGTCGGTAGATCTTACGTACCGAAATCGGTAGTTGTTACGTACCGAGGTCGGTCGATATGACGGTGGGCCCGGTCAGCGCGGCGGCGGAAACTAGCGCCGTCGGTCCGGGGATGCGCCTAGGTCGTGTTGTGTGAGTCGTTTGTGGCGGTGGGTCGGTGCTGGTGATGTGGGTGCCTCCGGGTGGGCGGGCCTGTGTTCTCGGTGAGGATCGTTGTGCGCAGCCAGGGCCCACGGCGTTTCCGCGGTGTTGTGGGCCTGGTTGCCGGCAGCCGAAGGGGGAGGGCGGGTCTTGCGCCGCCCTGGTTGGACCGCTCACGCCCCGTTGGACCGCTCACTTCCCGTTGGACCGCTGTAAACGGCGGCTACGGCGGTCCAACGGGGGCACAGCGGTCCAACGGGGGAACAGAGGTCCAACGGGGGAACAAGCGGTCCAACTGGCAGGCTCGACGGCCGCGCGCAGCGTATAGCCGGGCTACTGCGGCGGGTCGGGACCGTGGCTGTATCCGGCATGTCACTGTCCGTGCGCTCACAGGCGCGACCTTCGCACGCCGCTTCCGCACCATCACGCTGGATGCCATCGATGACACCGGCCGCATGGCCGCCCTCCAGCCCTCTGTCATGGAAGGCTGGCCGCCTGCTGCTGGCGCCGGGGGGTCGACCGGGTGCTCATGGAACCCGCGGCGCAGCGCCTGGACCTCACCCGACGCATTATCCGCCATCCGCCGCACCCGGCCCTACAGCTTCCGCCATCGCGCCATCGAGGCCTGCCTCACCTCCGACTGGCCCTGGTAGCCCCCGGGCCGTGCGGCGTCAACGCCGAGCGCAGCGCGGGTGCCAGCTGCGCCACGACGTCGTCGGCCGACAGCGAGGCGACCGGCTCCAACCGCAGCAGGTAGCGGGTCCGCGTGCGGACGCAACCCTCAGCCGCTTACGAGTTCGATCAGCATCCAGGCGGCGGCAAGCGCGTAGACACAGGCGTACAGGGCGTGCAGCGGGCGGTTCAGGCGCAGATACCGGGTGGCGGCGGCGTCGGAGACCGCCTGGCCGGAGACCAGTCTCTCCTCCGGGGCGGTGAATCCCGTGACCCGGTGGACGGCGAGTAGCAGGGGCAGGCTGGCGACGGCGAGGATGCGGCCGGTCAGGGGTGGCTGCCAGGCTGCGGCCAGCGCAGCCACTGCCGCGAAGAACTGCAACAGCATGGCGGCGGCGTAGGTGGTTTTCAGGTGGGTGCGACGGCGAAATGGGGCGTAGGAGCGTTGCAGTTCATTGACCTGCTCGGTGCGCACCATGTGACTGAAGTAGCCGCCGATCGTCAGGCAGTACATGGTCAGGAAGCCGGCGACCATGGCGGTGGTGAGGACGGCCAGGACCTGCAGGACAAGAGCGACTGTCATGTCGTGAGCGTCTCCCTGCCGGGTGCCGGAGGGCAAGAGGTGTCAGGAACCACGAGCGGAGTGAACGGGGCGGGAGCATGCGCGCGCCTGCAGTCCGCACCCCGGCGGGCGAGTTGAACCAGCGGGGGAGGAGCTCGGCGGCTAGCCGACGGCGCCCAGGGCGGTGAGCATGGGGCGCATCTTCGCCTTGGTTTCAGCCAGTTCGTCGGCGGGCTCCGATTCGGGCATGATCCCGCCGCCGCCGAACACCCGTGCCGGCGCTGTTGGTCCCGCCCCGCCGGGCGGCAGCGCGGCACTGCGCAGCGCGATGCACCACTCGCCCTCGCCGTGCCAGTCCACCCAGCCGACCGGGCCGGCGTACCGGCCCCGGTCCATGCCCTCGACCTCGGCGATGATGCGGGCGGCTGCGGCGGTGGGGGTGCCGCATACGGCGGCGGTGGGGTGCAGCGCGCCCACCAGGGACAGCGCCCCCGTGTCCCCGGCGACCACGCCGGTGATGTCGGTGGCCAGGTGCAGCACGTTCGGCAGCGTCAGCACCCGCGGGGGCTCCGCCTCCACCGCGGAGCACAGGGGCTCCAGGGCGGTAATCGCCGAGTCCCGCGCCAGTTCGTGCTCGGCCCGGTTCTTCGCCGACGCCGCCAGCCACTGCGCCAGCCGGGCCGCCTCGCGCTCGCGGCCGAACGCATCACCCGCATGGCGTCGCGCCGTCCCCGCCAGGACTCGGCTGGCCAGGCGCCTGCCCTCCAGGCGCACCAGCAGCTCCGGGGTGGCTCCCACCATGGAATCGACGGCGAAGGTCCAGCACGACGGATACTCCGCGCCCAGGCGGCGCAGCAGCTCGCCGGTCACCAGGGGTGCGGCCGGCCTCACCAGCAGATCCCGCGCCAGCACCACCTTGCGCGCCTCGCCGGCGGCTATGCGCCGACGCACCTGCGCGACGGCGGCCAGGTAGTCGGCCTCGGGCAGTGCGCCGACCGAGACCGCGGGGGCGTCGGGGGAGGGGGCACCCGTCTGGGCGGACGCCGACGGGCGCACCCGGGCCAGCACCTCCGCCACCTCCGGGTGTGCCTCGCCATCGGCGACGGCGGTGGTCAGCCACGCCCCGGAGTCATCCAGGCCCACGAGCACGCGCGGCACCACCAGCACGGAGACGGCGGCTGAGGTCGGGGAGAAGGCGATGGTGCCCAGGGCCACCGGGCCGGTGCCGGGCCGCACCAGGGCGTCGCGCCACCAGGAGGCGTACACGGTGGCCCGCCAGGCGCTCCGCAGCGCCTCAATCCGGTCCGGCCCCTGCGCCTCCAGCCGCAGCGCCTGCCCCCAGCCGACTAGGCCACGCCCGTGCCGCACCCAGCTGACGACGTCCTCCCGCCCCGCCAGGAGGTCGAGCAGCCCCGTGCCGCCGTCGCCACCCTCCGGGGTGATGACGCCGGCGGGCAGGGCGGTGGTGCGGAAGGACAGTCGCGGCGGTGAGGCGGTGGCCTGCGTCGCGGAGAGCACTCGCGCGTCGACGGTGGCCCGTTCGGGAGGCGACCCGGCCACCTCAGGCCTCCGGGGCCGTCGGCGCGGCGTCGGCGGCGCTGCGGTCCGCGGGGATCCCCGGCCTGGTGGCGCGGTGGATGGCCACGATCCCGCCGGACAGGTTCTTGTAGCCCACGCCCCGCCAGCCGGCGTCCTGGATCAGTGCGGCCAGGGCCTCCTGGTCGGGCCAGGCCAGGATCGACTCGCCCAGGTAGCCGTAGGCGTCCGCGTTGGAGGACACCAGGCGCCCGGCCGCCGGCAGGGCAGTGCCCAGGTAGAAGCGGTACAGGCGCCGGAACGCCGTCTGCACGGGGGTGGAGAACTCGGCGATCACCAGCCGCCCACCGGGCCGAGTCACCCGCGCCATCTCCGCCAGCGCCGCCGCCGTGTCCTGCACATTGCGCAGCCCGTAGGAGACGGTGACCACGTCGAAGTCGGCGTCGGGGAAGGGCAGGGCGGTGGCGTCGCCGACCACGAACTCGATCTCGGGGTGGCGGCGGCGTCCCTCGGCCACCATGCCGGCGGACAGGTCGCAGGCCGCCACATCCGCGCCGTCGGCCGCGTAGTCGACGCTGGAGGTGCCGGTGCCGGCGGCCAGGTCCAGCACCCGCATGCCGGGGCGCGCCGCGACGGCCGCGCGCGTGACCGCGCGCCACATGCGCACCTGCCACAGGCTCATGACGTCATTAGTCAGGTCATAGCGGCGCGCGACGGCGTCGAACATGCCCGCTACCTCGCGGGGGTCCTTGGCTAGGGAGGCTCGGCTCATGGGGGTGATCCTTGCAGATCCCGGACCGGGTCCGTACGCCTGCGGCGGTCGGGTCGGGGGCGTCGCCCAGGAGACCGCTAATTCGCAAGGGTAGGTATCTCTAAATACGTGTCGAATGCGGTCCGCCCGCTCGCCGGTGCGTGGCGTATGGCCGCGCGTTACCCTGGAAATCGCGGGGAATAATCGGGGGTCCCGGAGGCGCGGGCCCGGGCGGTCGACGAGGTGCGCAGGTCAGCCGGTAATGTCTCGGCCGGTCCCGGTCTGTCTACAGGGCGTCCGGGTCCCGACCGCCCTCCCCGGTGGCCGGCAGACAGCTCCGACATCCCGTCCCGCACGAGTCCAATGCGAAGGAGGCACGCAGCAATGGCAGCAGCCGCTGGCAGCCTGAGCGCCGACGTCGTGGTCGTGGGAGCCGGCCCCGCGGGCTCGTCCGCCGCCTACCACCTGGCCCGGCTGGGCCTGGACGTACTGCTGCTCGAGCGGCAGGAGCTCGGGCGGGACAAGGTCTGCGGCGATGGGCTCACCCCCGCCGCCGTGCGCGAACTGGTGCGCATGGGGGTGGACACCTCCACTTGGCAGCGCAACCAGGGGCTGCGCGTAATCGGCGGCGGGCACCAGCTGCACATCCCGTGGCCCGAGCAGGCCAGCCTGCCCTCCTACGGCCTGGCCCGGCGCCGCGCCGAGCTGGACCGGGACCTGGCCGCCCACGCCGTCGGCGCCGGTGCCCGGCTGCTCACCGGCGTGACCGCCACGGCTCCGGTTACCAACACCGCCGGCCGCGTCACCGGCGTGAAGATCGCCCCCACCCCCCGCAGCCCCGAGCCGGGCATTGAGGCCCCGGCCACCGTCCGTGCGCCCCTGGTAATGGACGCCGGCGGCGTCTCCGCCCGCCTGGCCACCGCCGTCGGCCGCAAGAAGAACGAGCGCAAGCCGCTGGGCGTGGCCGTGCGCGCCTACTTCCGCTCCCCGCGCGCCGACGACGCCTGGATGGAGTCCCGCCTGGAGCTCTGGGACGGCCCGGCCGGACGCTCCGACCTGCTGCCCGGGTACGGCTGGATCTGGAGCGTGGGCGACGGCCTGGTCAATGTCGGCCTGGGCTCAGTGGCCTCCACGCCGGCGGCTGCCTCCGCCCGCGGCATCGACTACCGCTCCGTTTTCAACCGCTGGCTGGAGCACGTGCCCGCCGCCTGGGGCTTCACCCCGGAGAACCGGGTGGGCCGCATCGCCTCCGCGGCCCTGCCCATGGCCTTCAACCGCAAGCCGCACTACGCCGACGGGCTCATGCTGCTGGGTGACGCCGGCGGCATGGTGTCCCCCTTCAACGGGGAGGGCATCGCCCAGGCGCTCATGGCGGGGCGCCTGGCCGCCGAGGCGGCCGCGCAGGCGGCGGCCCGCACCACGGCCGCCGGGCGGGAGCTCGCCCTGTCCCAGTACCCCGCCGCCCTGGAGGCGCAGATGGGCGGCTACTACACGCTCGGGCGCATCTTCGTCGCCCTGATCGAGCATCCCGAGGTGATGCGCGTGTGCACCCGCTACGGGCTGCCGCGCAAGCACCTCATGCGACTCGTCGCCAAGCTCCTTTCCGATGGCTGGGAGCGTCGTGGCGGCGACGGAATCGACCACTTCATCCAACTTCTGACAAGGATGGTGCCGGCAGCATGAATCCGTACGTCTCCCTGCTCATCATGGCGGCAGTCGCCATGGTCGTCGCCGTCGGCGGCCTGGTGCTGTCCGCGATCGTGAGCCCGAACCGGCGCAACCGGGTCAAGGTCGCCAACTACGAGTGCGGCATCGATCCCACCCCCACCAATGTCGACCAGGGCCGGTTCCCCGTGTCCTTCTACCTGGTCGGCATGACCTTCATCATCTTCGACGTCGAGGTCGTCTTCCTCTACCCGTGGGCCACCGCCTTCGCGCAGCTGGGCTTCTTCGGTCTGAGCGCCGCCCTCGTCTTCATCGCCCTGATCACGGTGCCCTACCTCCTGGAGTGGCGCCGCGGCGGCCTGGACTGGGAGTGAGGGAGCAAGCCCCATGAACATGCGCGAGTACAACGAGAAGATGCTCCACATCCCCTCCAAGCGGGATGACCTGCAGGCGCAGGCGCTGGAGAGCGTCGAGGGCCCCGGCTTCATGCTCACCACCGTGGAGAAGCTGGCCGACCTGGCCCAGGCGCGGTCGCTGTGGCCGGTGACCATGGGCCTGGCCTGCTGCGCCATCGAGATGATGGCCACCGGAACGCCCCGCTTCGACATGGCCCGCTTCGGCTGGGAGGTCTTCCGCGCCTCGCCGCGCCACGCCGACGTCATGATCGTCTCCGGCCGCGTCTCCCACAAGATGGCCCCGGTGGTGCGCAACGTCTACGACTCCATGCCCGAGCCCAAGTGGGTCATCTCCATGGGGGCGTGCGCCTCCTCCGGCGGCGTGTTCAACAACTACGCCGTGGTTCAGGGCGCCGACCACATCGTCCCGGTGGACATCTACCTGCCCGGCTGCCCGCCGCGACCGGAGATGCTGCTGAACGCCATGCTCGAGCTGACCCGCCAGATCGAGCGCAAGCCGATCTTCGCCCACCGCGAGGAGATCGCCCGCGCCGTTGAGGCCGCCGCCCTCAAGGCCGTCCCCACCGCCGAGATGAAGGGGCTGCTCGCATGACCGCCAGTGCCGACAACGCCGAGAAGAACACCGCACCCGAGGCGGACGCCGTCGCCGCGCCCGCAGCCGCGGCGGTCCCGGAGGTGGCCGGCCACCCGGTGCCCGAGGCGCTGCGCCTGGAGGTCATCGGCGTCCACTCCGGCCAGTTCGGCGCCCCGGACGCCGGCGACACCAGCGGTTACGGCGGCACCACCGGCGTGGTCACCCTCGCCCCGGCGGCCACCCGCCCCTACGGGGAGTGGTTCGACGACGTCGTCGACGCCCTGATCGAGGACCTCACCGAGGCGGACGTGGACCCTGCCGCCGCCATTGAGAAGGTAGTGGTGGACCGCGGCGAGCTCACCCTTTTCATCACCCGCGAGCACCTGCTGGACGTGGCGCGCCCGCTGCGTGATGACCAGGACCTGCGCTTCGAGCTGTGCCTGGGCGTCACGGGCGTGCACTACCCGGCCGACGCCGGACGCGAGCTGCACGCCTGCTACGAGCTGATCTCACTGACCCACGGCGCCCGCGCCCTGCGCCTGGAGGTCACCTGCCCGGAATCCGACCCGCACGTGCCCTCGCTGGTGGCGGTATACCCCGGCAACGACTGGCATGAGCGCGAGGCCTGGGACCTGATGGGCATCGTCTTCGACGGCCACCCCAACCTGACGCGCTCGGCCATGCCCGACGACTGGGTCGGTCACCCGCAGCGCAAGGACTACCCGCTCGGCGGCATCCCCGTCGAGTACAAGGGCGCCTCAACCGCCACCGCCGACACCCGGAGGTCGTACCGCTGATGAGCACAATGCACGCCACCGGACCCGCCACCGACGACATCGCCGCCGGCGCCCCCCAGTACACCGCCAACGGCGGGGACTGGGATGAGATCGCCGCCCAGATCGCCGCGCGCGACGAGGAGGACCGCCTCCAGCGCGACCGCGTGGTGGTCAACATGGGCCCGGTCCACCCCTCCACCCACGGTGTGCTGCGCCTGGTGCTGGAGACGGACGGGGAGACCGTCACCGAGCTGCGGGCCGGCACCGGCTTCCTGCACACCGGCATCGAGAAGAACATGGAGTACCGCACCTGGGTGCAGGGGGAGACCTTTGTGACCCGCATGGATTACGTGGCCCCGTTCTTCCAGGAGGTCGGCTACGCCCTGGCGGTGGAGAAGCTGCTGGGCATCACCGACGACGTCCCCGAGAAGGCCACCGTCGCCCGGGTGCTGCTCATGGAGCTCAACCGCATCGCCAGCCACGTGGTGGCCGTCGGATCGGCCGGCAACGAGATGGGCGGCACCACGCTCATGACCATCTCCTTCCGCTGCCGTGAGAACATCCTGCGCGCCTTCGAAATGGCCTCCGGGCTGCGCATGAACCACGCCTACGTGCGTCCCGGCGGCCTGGCCCAGGACCTGCCGGAGGGCTTCACCGACTTCGTCCGCTCGGTCATGCCGAACATCAAGAACGACCTGGGTGAGCTGGAGTCCCTGCTCATGGCCAACCCGATCCTGAAGTCCAGGTTCGTGGGCGTCGGGGAGATGACCCTGGCCGCGGCCATGGCGATGGGGCTGACCGGTCCGTGCATCAGGGCCGCCGGCTACCCGCTGGACATGCGCAAGCTGCGCCCCTACTGCGGGTATGAGACCTACGACTTCGAGGTCCCCGTGTACGACCGCTCCGACTGCTACAACCGGCTGCGGGTCCGCTTCGACGAGTGCTACCAGTCACTCAAGATCGTCTCCCAGGCGCTGGATCGGCTCGATGAGATCGCCGCCCGCGGCGACGACCCGTCCAACACCACCATGGTGGCCGACCCGACGATCGCCTGGCCCGCGCGCATGGCCATCGCCACCGACGGGCAGGGGCAGTCCCTGGAGCACGTCAAGGAGATCATGGGCTCGTCGATGGAGTCCCTGATCCACCACTTCAAGCTGGTCACCCAGGGATTCCGGGTGCCGGCCGGGCAGGTGTACCAGACGGTTGAGCACGCCAAGGGCGTCCTCGGCATCCAGGCCGTCTCCGACGGCGGCACCCGCCCCTACCGGGTCCACTTCCGTGACCCCTCCTACTCCAACCTGCAGTCGCTGGCCATGATGAGCGAGGGCGGCATGATCGCCGACGTCGTCCCCTCCCTGGCCTCGATCGACCCCGTCCTGGGAGGCGTGGACCGCTGATGAGCACCATTGAGAACACCCCCGCCCCGACGGCCGAGTCCGCCGGCGTCGCACTCGGCTACAGCCCCGAGGTGGCCGCGCAGCTCGACGCCGACATCGCCGAGATCATGGGCCGCTACCCGGAGGGGCACCAGCGCAGCGCCATCATCCCCATGCTGCACCTGCTGCAGAGCGTGGACGGCTACGTCTCCCCGGCCGGCATCGCCCTGGTGGCGCAGAAGCTGGAGCTGACCCGCTCAGAGGTCTCCGCCGTCGCGACCTTCTACAGCCAGTTCCGCCGGCACCCCGCCGGCGAGTACCACGTGGGGGTGTGCACCAACGCCCTGTGCGCCGTGATGGGTGGGGACGAGGTCTGGCAGGCGGTCAGCGAGCACACCGGGCTGGGCAGTGACGAGACCAGCGCTGACGGGCGTATCAGCCTTGAGCGCGTGGAGTGCAACGCCGCCTGCGACTACGCCCCGGTGGTGATGGTCAACTGGGAGTTCTTCGACAACCAGACCCCCGCCTCCGCCGTCGACCTGGTAGAGCGCCTGGAGCGCGGCGAGGACGTGACCCCCACCCGCGGCCCGGAGACCGTGCCCACCTTCCGGGAGAACGAGCGGCTGCTGGCCGGCTTCGAGGACGGACGCGCCGATGAGGGCATCGCCGCCGGCGAGTCCAGCCTGCGCGGCCTGCGGCTCGCACGCGTGCACGACTGGAAGGCACCCACCCAGGAGGAGGACAAGTGAGCGAGCAGACTCGCGGCCCCGTGGAGCCGGCCTTCACCGCCCCGGGCACTCTCACCCCGGTCCTGACCGACATGTGGGACAAGGAGCGCTCCTGGACGCTTGACGCCTACCGGGACGCCGGCGGCTACCAGGGCCTGGCCCGGGCCAAGACCATGAGCTCCGCCGAGCTGATCGAGCTGGTCAAGGCCTCCAACCTCCGCGGCCGCGGCGGCGCGGGCTTCCCCACCGGACTCAAGTGGTCATTCCTGCCCGCCCCGGACGGCCTGCCCCGCTACCTGGTGGTGAACGCCGACGAGTCCGAGCCCGGCACCTGCAAGGACATGCCCACCCTGATGGCGAACCCCCACGCCCTGGTGGAGGGCGTGGCCATCACCTCCCGGGCCATCGGCGCCGACCGCGCCTTCGTGTACGTGCGCGGCGAGGTCGCCCACGCCTACCGGCGGCTGCTGCACGCCATCCACGACGCCACCGACGCCGGCCTGCTCTCCGACGGCTTCGGCCTGGACGGCGACCAGCCGCTCAAGATCGTCGCCCACGCCGGCGCCGGCGCCTACATCTGCGGTGAGGAGACGGCGCTGCTGGACTCCCTGGAGGGGCGTCGCGGCCACCCGCGCCTGCGCCCCCCGTTCCCGGCGGTGCAGGGCCTGTACGCGCGCCCCACCGTCATCAATAACGTGGAGACCATCGCCTCCGTGCCCGGAGTGCTGGCCCGCGGCGCCGCCTGGTACTCGGCCATGGGCACCGAGCGCTCCAAGGGACACGGCCTGTTCTCCGTGACCGGGCACGTGGCCAGCCCCGGGCAGTTCGAGGCGCCCTTCGGCATCACCATGCGCGAGCTCATTGAGCTGGCCGGGGGCATCCGCAAGGGCCACGAGTTGAAGTTCTGGGTGCCGGGCGGCTCCTCCACCCCGATCTTCGGGCCCGAGGAACTGGACATCCCGCTCGACTACGAGTCCGTGGTCGGTGCCGGCTCCCTGCTGGGCACGCGCGCCCTGCAGGTATTCGACGACACCGTCTCGGTGGTGCGCGTGGTGTCCCGGTGGACCGAGTTCTACCAGCACGAGTCCTGCGGCAAGTGCACGCCCTGCCGCGAGGGCACCTACTGGATGCGGCAGATCATGACCCGTCTGGAGGCCGGCCGGGGTGAGCGCGGCGACGTCGAGAAGCTGGAGGACATCGCCTCCAACATCTCCGGCCGCTCCTTCTGCGCCCTCGGCGACGCCGCCGCCACCCCGGTGCTGTCCGGCATCAAGCGCTTCCGCAGCGAGTTCGAGGCCGGCTACACCACTCCCGCGGCAGAGCTGTTCCCGCACGCGGCCTCCTCCATTGTCAACAGCCCGGCTGAGAGCGGACGGTGACCACATGACTGACACGGTCAACATCACGATCGACGGCATGAACGTCGAGGTGGACAAGGGCACGCTGCTGATCCGCGCCGCGGAGCGGGTGGGTGTGCGGATCCCGCGCTTCTGCGACCACCCCCTGCTGGCGCCGTCGGCCAACTGCCGCCAGTGCCTGGTCGAGGTGGCCATGCCGGGCCGGGACGGCGTCGTCCGCCCCATGCCCAAGCCACAGCCCGCCTGCGCCATGACCGCCTCCGAGGGCATGGAGGTCTCCACCCAAGCCACCAGCCAGGTGGCCGCCAAGGCACAGGCCGGCACCATGGAGTTCCTCCTGATCAACCACCCCCTGGACTGCCCCGTGTGCGACAAGGGCGGTGAGTGCCCCCTGCAGAACCAGGCCCTGGAGCTGATGTCCTCCGGCGCCCAGGCGGCCACCCGCTTCACCGACGTCAAGCGGACCTTCCCCAAGCCGCTGCGCCTGACCAGCAACATCCTGCTCGACCGCGACCGCTGCATCCTGTGCCAGCGCTGCGTGCGCTTCGCCGACCAGATCGCCGGCGACCGCTTCATCACCCTGCAGGGGCGCGGCGCCGGCCACGCCGGCGGGGAGATCACCGGCGGGCTGTACTCCGAGCAGATCGGCCGCTTCGACTCCGGCGTGCTGGACTTCCACGACCCCGAGGCCCTCGCCACCCGGCCCACGCAGACCGTGCGCGGCGGAGCGCACCTGGTGCCCGAGGACGACCTGGCCGGCCCCGGCGGGCAGCCCGGCGTCGTGGACGGACCCGCCTACGGTCCCGGCACGCTCGGCGGCGCCGAGGAGCTGGACGTCTCCGGCCGCCCCTTCGCCTCCTACTTCTCCGGCAACATCATCCAGATCTGCCCGGTGGGCGCCCTGACCAGCGCCCGCTACCGGTTCCGTGCCCGCCCCATGGACCTGGTGTCGACGGACACCGTCACCGAGCACGACGCCTCCGGCTCCGCGCTGCGCGTGGACATGCGCCGCGGCGTCGTCCTGCGCCGCCTGGCCGGCAACGACCCCGAGGTCAACGAGGAGTGGATCACCGACAAGGACCGCTTCGCCTTCCCCTGGTCCACACTGGAGGACCGCCTGGACATGCCGCTCGTGCGCGATGAGAACACCGGCGAGCTGGTTGCGACCTCCTGGTCCGACGCCCTGGACGTGGCCGCGCGCGGCCTGTCCCGCGCCCGCGAGGACGGCGGCGTGGGACTGCTGCCCGGCGCCCGCCTGACACTCGAGGACGGCTGGGCCTGGTCACGCTTCGCCCGCACGGTGCTGGGCACCAATGACATCGACCAGCGCGTGCGCGCGCACTCCACCGAGGAGGACACCTTCCTGGCCGCGCGGGTGGCCGGCACCGGCCTGGGCGCGGTCACCTACCGGTCCCTGGAGACCGCCGGCCAGGTGCTGCTGATCGGCCTGGAGCCCGAGGACGAGTGCGGTTCCCTGTTCCTGCGGCTGCGCAAGGGCGTGCGGGCCGGCGGCGTCAAGGTCGCGACCGTCGCGAACCTCCGCTCCGCGGGCTCGCGCAAGCTCGGCGCCGAGGTCGTCCTGGCCGTCCCCGGCACCGAGGCCCGCGCCGTCGCCCTGCTGTCCCAGACCCATCCCGAGCTGACCCGGGCCCTGGGCCAGGAGGGCGCCACCATCCTGGTGGGGGAGCGGGCCGCCGCGGTCCCCGGCCTGCTGTCCGTCGTCGACACGCTCGCCACCGCCACCGGCGCCCGCCTGGCCTGGGTGCCGCGCCGTGCGGGTGAGCGCGGCGGCATCGAGGCGGGCCTGCTGCCGCACCTGCTGCCCGGTGGCCGCCCGGTGGCGGACGCCGTCGCCCGCGCCCAGGTGCAGCAGCAGTGGGCGGCTCCGGGCGGGCTCACCGCCCCCGCGCCGCTGCCGGCACAGCCCGGCCGCGACACCACCGCGATCCTGGACGCCCTCGCCGACGGCGAGCTCGGCGGACTCGTGATCGGCGGCGTCGACCTGCGCGACTTCCCCGACCCGGGACTCGCCCGCACCGCCCTTTCAGCCTCCGGTTTCACCGTGCAGCTGGAGGTGCGCCGCACCGAGGTCAGTGAGCACGCCGACGTCGTCCTGCCGGTGGCGCCGCCGGTGGAGAAGAACGGCACCTTCGTCAACTGGGAGGGACGCGTGCGTCCCTTCGGGCAGGCCCACGTCTCCCGCGCCCGCACCGACCGGCAGGTGCTGGCCGCCCTGGCCGCCGAGATGGGCGCCGACCTGGACGTCGAAACCCTTGAGGACGTGCACGCGCAGATCAGTGCGCTCGGGCTCTGGGCGGGTGCCCGCCCCCGCGTCACCTTCACCCCCGCCCCGGAGTCGGACGCCCCGGCACAGGCACCCGCCTCCGGCCGTTCCACCGTCAGCGGCCTCGACGCCGTCCTGGCCACCCACAAGCCGATGCTCGACGCCGGCCGCCTCCAGGACGGGGAGCCCTTCCTGGCCGCGACCGCCCTGCGCCCCGTTGCGCGCGTCGGCGCCGACCTCGCCGCCCGCCTGCACCTGGCCGGAGGCGAGAGCGTCGACGTGACCACGCAGACCGGCACGGTCACGCTTCCGGCCGTCGTCGGCGGCGTCCCCGACGGCGTCGTCTGGCTGCCGGAGTGCTCGCCCGGGTCCACGGTCCGCCAGAGCCTCGGCGCCGGCCACGGCGCCCGCGTCTCCCTCTCGCTCACCACTGCGGACAGCCCGGAGGTGGCCCAGTGAATCCGATCGGAATTGCCAGTGTCCCGAGCAGCGTGACGGCCCTGCCGCCGACCGCCCTGGCCGCGCAGGGCGGCGGGGTCATTGCCGACTACTCGGCGGAGACCTGGTGGCTGACCCTGATCAAGGCCGTGTTCATCATGGTCTTCCTGATCCTCAGCGTGATCCTCGCCATCTGGGCGGAGCGGCGCGTCCTGGGGCGCATGCAGACCCGGCCCGGACCCAACGTCAACGGGCCACTGGGCCTGCCGCAGCTGATCGCGGACGCCGCCAAGCTCATCATGAAGGAGGACTTCTGGCTCAAGGGCGCCGAGAGCCTCATCTACCTCCTGGGCCCGATCATCGCCGCCTTCAGCGCCTTCATGATCTACGCGGTCATACCCTTCGGGCCGCAGGTGAGCATGTTCGGCCATTCCACGCCGCTGCAGCTGACGGACTTCCCCGTCTCCGTGCTGTACGTGCTGGCCATCACCGGATTCGGTGTGTACGGCATCATCCTCGGCGGCTGGTCCACTCACTCCACCTACCCGCTGTTCGGCTCCGTCCGCTCGGCGGCGCAGGTCATCTCCTACGAGCTGAGCATGAGCCTGTCGATCCTGACGGTCTTCCTCGCCTCCGGCACCATGTCCACCTCCGGCATCGTCGGCGCGCAGGAGCGCCTGTGGTGGTGCGTGGCCATGATTCCCAGCTTCCTCATCTACGTGGTCTCCATGGTCGGTGAGGTCAACCGCCTGCCCTTCGACCTGCCCGAGGCGGAGGGCGAGCTCGTCGCCGGCCACATGGTGGAGTACTCCTCCATGAAGTTCGCCTGGTACTACCTGGGCGAGTACATCAACATGTTCAACGTCTCCGCGGTGTGCACCACCCTGTTCCTGGGCGGCTGGCGCTCCTTCATCCTGGCCAGCTTCTGGGACGGCGCCAACTCCGGCTGGTGGCCGATGCTGTGGTTCGTCATGAAGGTCTGGTGCGTCATGCTCTTCATGATCTGGACCCGCGGCACGCTGGTGCGTATCCGCTACGACCACTTCATGAAGCTCGGCTGGAAGTTCCTCATCCCCGTCTCCCTGGTGTGGTTCGTGCTGGTCGCCATCGTGCAGGGCTACCGCTCCTTCTCCGGCGGCTCCACCCAGGGGCTGCTGCTCGTGCTCGCCGCCATCTTCCTAGTGGCCATGGTGATCCTGCTGATCCTGCCCGAGGGCGGAGAGGAGGACGAGCTCGAGGACTCCGGCACGCTGGAGGACGACGCCGAGTCGATCACCGTGCCGGGTGAGGAGTTCGATGCCTTCGCGGACGGATTCCCGGTGCCGCCGCTGCCCGGGCAGAAGCTGCCGCCGTCCCCGCGCGCCCGCCGCGCAGACCGCGCCGCCGCACCGGTGCTCGACGCCGCCAGCGATGTTTCGCTGTCCGCGGCCTCGATCCAGACGGCCACCGACTCCGACGTCACCGCTCAGGAGGGAACCGATGACTGACCCAACGCCCCAGGCACCCCGCCCGGAGGGCCGGGAGGACACCGACCACGACCAGTGGCTGCGGGACGAGCCCAGCGCCCTGGGACGCGTATTCGCCCCCGTCGCCGGATACGGTGTCACGCTGTCCTCCATCTTCCGGCCCACGGTCACCGAGCTGTACCCCTTCGAGGAGCCGGTGCTCATGCCCCGGTACCACGGGCGCCACCAGCTCAACCGCTACGACGACGGCCTGGAGAAGTGCATCGGCTGCGAGCTGTGCGCCTGGGCCTGCCCCGCCGACGCCATCTACGTGGAGGCCGCGCCCAACGCACCCGGGGCGCAGTACTCGCCCGGTGAGCGCTATGGGCGCGTGTACCAGATCAACTACCTGCGCTGCATCTTCTGCGGGCTCTGCATTGAGGCCTGCCCAACGCGCGCACTGACCATGACCCATGAGATCGACGAGCTGGTCGGCCCCACCCGCTCCGGCCTCATCTACGAGAAGCAGGACCTGCTGGCACCGGTCCCCGACGGCGCCCTGGCGGCCCCCCACCCCATGGTCGAGGGCACCGAGGACGGCGACTACTACCGCGGAGCCGTCACCGGACCCACTCAGGCGCAGGTCGACTGGGTGCGTGAGAACCGCCCCGAGGACCCCACGCTGAAGTCCGCGCGGCCAGTCCCGGCGCCGGCGACGGCACAGAAGGAGGCGGTGCACTCATGATGCCCACGACCACCCTGCCGACGAGCCTGACGGCGGCCGGCACCCTGTCCGGAGGCGAGACGATCCTGTTCGCCGTCGTCGCCGTCATCATGGTCGCCTGCGGCCTCATCCTGCTCACCGCCAAGCGCGCCGTGAACGCCGCCGTGAGCATGATCCTGATCATGATCTGCCTGGCGGTGCTGTATGTAGCCAATGAGGCGCCCTTCCTGGGAATCATCCAGGTGGTGGTCTACACCGGAGCGGTGATGACGCTCGTACTGTTCGTCGTGATGCTGGTGGGCGTCGGCGGAGACGAGCCCGTCGCAGCCCACTCCGCCGCCACCAAGTGGCTGCTGGCCCTGTTCGGGATCGGCCTGATCGCAGTGATCGCCGCCGTCGTTTGGCGCACCGTGTTCCCGCCCGCCACCGGCCTGGCGGGCGGCGACGACGCCACCCCGCAGTCACTGGCCGCGGTCCTGTTCGGCGACCACGTCGTCACCATGGAGCTGACCGGCATCCTGCTCATCACCGCCGCGGTCGGGGCACTGACCCTCACCCACCGCCAGCGGGTCCGCCCCCGCCTGTCGCAGCGAGACCGCGTCGACGCCAGGATGCGCGCCTACGCGGCCGCGGGCACCCACCCCGGTCAGAAGCCCATGTCCGGTGTATACGCCGCCACCAACACGGCCGCCGCACCCGCACTGTCCGCCTCCGGCGAGGCCCTGGAGGAGTCGGTCTCCCGGGTGCTGCGTGTTCGCGGGCAGGCCCTGGAGCTGTCCGACGTCTCCCCGGAGATGGGCGCGGCTCAGCGCGCCGGCCGGATCGCGCAGCGCGAGGACGCCACCGTCGGCCGCTCCGGCATGCCGGCGATGCCCGGCGCCCCCGCCCCCGTTGTCGCCCAGCCCGTCGCCCCGCCGGCCACCCCGGCGCAGGGCGTTCCCGCCGAGGCATCAGCCGAGGAAACCGAGGAGGAGCACAAGTGAGCGTCCCCGTAACCGCCTACGTCGTGCTCGCCGGGGTGCTGTTCACCCTCGGCGCCCTGACCGTGCTGCTGCGGCGCAACGCGATCATCGAACTGATGGGCGTGGAGCTCATGCTCAACGCCGTCAACCTCGTCCTGGTCACCTTCTCCCGCATGTACGGGGACCTGACGGGGCAGGTGTTCGCCTTCTTCGCGATCGTCGTGGCCGCGGCCGAGACCGTGGTTGGGCTGAGCATCGTCGTATCCGTCTTCCGCACCCGCAGGTCCACGTCCGTTGACGACCTGAACCTGCTCAAGAACTAGAAGGAGCCGAGATCATGACCGCATCCTCTCTCGCGCTCTCCTCCGGGCTGCTCGCCGCCCAGTCCGTGGTCGGCTCCGCCGCCCCGGCCACCGGCGCCGCCGCGCTGGCGTGGCTGCTCATCGCCGTACCCGCCGCCTCCGCCGCTGTCCTGCTGCTGGCCGGCCGGGCCGCCGACCCCTGGGGGCACTGGCTCGGCGTGCTCGCCTCCGCCTTCAGCGCCGGGCTCGGCCTGGTCATCCTCACCCAGCTGCTCGGGCTGCCCGCCGCGGACCGGGTCCTGGGCGTGCCCCTGTGGCGCTGGTTCGGCGCCGGCGACCTGGACGTGCGCCTGGGCCTGCGCCTGGACCCGCTGTCGCTGACCTTCGTGGTGCTGGTCACCTGCGTGGGCTTCCTGATCCACCTGTACTCGGTGGCATACATGGCCCACGACCGCGACCGCCGCCGCTTCTTCGCCTACCTGAACTTCTTCATCGCCGCCATGCTCACCCTGGTGCTCGGCGACTCCTACATCGCCCTGTTCATCGGCTGGGAGGGCGTGGGCCTGGCCTCCTACCTGCTCATCGGCTTCTGGAACACCGCCGACGCCGACGCCCCGCAGGCAGAGCGCTTCACCAGCCGGGAGAATGCCGCCGCCGCCAAGAAGGCGTTCATCATGAACCGCATCGGCGACGTCGGCCTGCTGCTGGCCATGATGGCCTGCATCGCACAGGTCGGCTCGGTCGCCTTCGACACGGTGCTGCCCGCCGCCCAGGAAGGGGGCATCTCCGCCGGGTGGCTGACCGCCATCGGCTTCAGCCTGCTGCTCGCCGCCTGCGGGAAGTCCGCCCAGTTCCCGCTGCAGGCCTGGCTGGGTGACGCCATGGCCGGCCCCACCCCGGTGTCCGCGCTGATTCACGCCGCCACCATGGTCACCGCCGGCGTCTACCTGATCGTCCGCTCCGGCGCCGTCTTCGAGGGCGCTCCCGACGCGCAGCTGGCCGTCGTCGTCGTCGGCGCCATCACGCTGGTGCTGGGCGCCGTCATCGGCTGCGCGAAGGACGACATGAAGAAGGTGCTGGCCGCCTCCACCATGAGCCAGATCGGCTACATGATGCTCGGCGCCGGACTCGGCCCGATCGGCTACGCCTTCGCCATCTTCCACCTGCTCACACACGGCTTCTTCAAGGCTCAGCTGTTCCTCGGCGCCGGCAGCGTCATGCACGCCATGAGCGACCAGGTCAATATGCGCCGCTTCGGTGGCCTGCGCCGCGCCATGAAGATCACCTGGATCACCATGGGCATCGGCTGGCTGGCCATCCTCGGCATCCCGCCCTTCTCCGGGTTCTGGTCCAAGGACCGGATCATCGAGGCGGCCTTCGTCGGTGACGGCGCCCGCCCCTGGATCCTGGGCACCATCGCCCTGCTGGGGGCCGGCCTCACCGCCTTCTACATGTCGCGGCTGTTCTTCATGATCTTCCACGGCCGCCCCCGGTGGACCACCGCCAAGGACATTGAGGGCGAGGTTCACCCCCACGAGTCCGGCTGGCTGATGACCCTTCCGCTGATCGTGCTGTCGGTCTTCTCACTGGGCCTGGGTGGGGCACTGACGGTCGGCAACGCCTTCGTCACCTGGTTGGAGCCGGTCACCGGGCACGCCACCCACGGTGAGCCGGTGCTCCCGGCCACCGCCATCATGCTCGCCACCCTTGCGCTGGTGATCGTCGGGATCATCACCGCCTGGACGATGTACGTGCGCCGCGACGTGCCCACAGTGGTGCAGCGTGCGAACGTCCTGGTGGAGGCCGCCCGCCACGACATGTACCAGGACACCATCAACGAGGCCGTGGCCATGCGCCCCGGGCAGGGACTCGTCCTCGCCGCAGGTGCGTCCGACCGCTACGTCGTCGACGGCGCCGTAGAGGGACTAGCCAAGGGGACCGCCGCGCTGGGCCGACTCACCGCACGCACCGAGTCCGGCTACGTCCGCTCCTACGCCGGGTACATGTTCGGCGGGGCGGTTCTCGCACTCATCGCCGTGCTGGCCGGCAGGTTCTGAGAGGACACGAGCACATGCAGCCCATGAATGAAACCTTCCCGATCCTGACCGTCATGGCGATCGTCCCGCTGTTCGGGGCACTGCTGCTGTGGCTCCTGCCGCCGCTGCGGCGCCAGGGGCGGGTAATCGGCCTGCTCTTCTCCCTGGCCACGCTCGGCGTCGGCATCTGGGCGCTGGCCCGCTTCGACTTCTCCCAGGCCGGCACCACGCAACTGGTCGAGATCCACTCCTGGATCCCGATGCTGGGCGTGTCCTGGGCGCTGGGAGTCAACGGGCTCGGCCTGGCCATGCTGCTGCTGACCGCCTTCCTGGTGCCGCTGGTGCTACTGGCCAGCTGGGGGGAGGTGCCCGCGGACCACCAGGCCCTGTTCAGCGGCCTGGTGCTGGTGCTGGAGGCCTTCGTGGTGGTCATCTTCGCCGCCCGCGACGTCTTCCTGTTCTACATCTGCTTCGAGGCCATGCTCGTGCCGGTGTACTTCCTGATCGGCCACTTCGGTGGTGAGCGCCGACGCCGCGCCGCCCTGAAGTTCCTGCTGTACTCGCTGGCCGGCGGACTGGTCATGCTGGTGGGCGTAGTCGCCCTGTACGTGTACGGGCCCCGCGGTGAGTACGCCTACCTGATCGAGAACATCGCCGGTCAGATCAGCGCCTCGGCCACGACCGGCCGCTGGATCTTCGCCTCCTTCTTCGTGGCCTTCGCCATCAAGGCGCCCATGGTGCCGCTGCACACCTGGCTGCCGGACACGGCCGAGCAGGCCACCCCGGGCACCTCCGTGCTGCTGATCGGCGTGCTGGACAAGATCGGCACCTACGGTATGGCCGCCCTGGTGCTGCCGCTGTTCCCGCGCGAGTCCGCCTGGGCGGCCCCGGTGATCCTGGTGCTCGCGGTGATCGGCATCATCTACGGCGGCCTGGCCGCCATCGCCCAGGACAACCTGTACCGGCTCATCTCCTACACCTCGATCAGCCACTTCGGATTCATGGTCCTGGGACTGTTCGTCGGCAGCCAGGTGGCCGCCACCGGTGCCATGGTGTACATGGTCGCGCACGGGCTATCGATCGCCGGCCTGTACCTGGTCACCGGTTTCCTGGCCCGCCGCACCGGCACGGTGGCCATCAGCGAGCTCGGCGGCATCCAGCGGGTGATGCCGCTGATCGCCGGTACCTTCCTCATCTCCGGCCTGGCCTCCATCGCCCTGCCGGGACTGAGCGGATTCGTCCCGGAGTGGATGGTGCTCATGGGCACCTTCTCCGAGTCGGTGCCCCTCGGAATCGTTGCCGTACTCGGTGTTGTCATCGCCGCCGTGTACGTGCTGCTGCCCTACCAGCGCGTCTTCACCGGCGCCCCCGCCCGGGAGCGGGTGGGCAGCGCCGACCTCGACGGGCGGGAGAAGCTCGTCCTGGTACCGGTGATCGCCGCCATGCTGGCCCTCGGGCTGGCGCCGGCATTCCTGACTGACGCCTTCGAGGACGTCGCCGGGCAGGTCGTCACCGCACTGGATGCCGGCGGGCGGGCGACCGCCCAGGCCACGGTGCCCGTCCCCGCCCCGGCCGACTCCGCCGTCGCCGTCGTGATCGCAGAAGGGAACACGAAGTGAGTTTCACCGCTCCGGTCATCGAATGGGCCGCCCTCACCCCGGTACTGATCATCCTGGGCGCCGGCGTACTCGGCGTCCTCGTGGAGGCCTTCGTCTCCCGCACCATCCGCCCGGCCGTCCAGACGCTGCTGAGCCTGCTTGCCGTCCTCGGCTCCGCCGTCGCGCTGGCGGGCCGTTGGACCGTCGTCTCCGCCGGCACCGGCCGGGAGTCGGCCACCGGCATCGTCGAGGACCCCTTCGGCGTCGCCGCCCAGGCCATCCTGCTGACGATCGGCCTGCTGGCCATCCTCGTGATGTCCGACCGCACCACGGCCGACGACGGCGCCTTCGCCGCCCAGGCCGCCGACCGGCCCGGCAGCGCCGAGGAGGCCGAGTCCCTCCACGCCGGCTGGGTCTCCACCGAGATGTTCCCGCTGACCCTGTTCTCGCTGGGTGGCATGATGCTGTTCCCGCTGGCGGATGACATGATCACGCTGCTGGTCAGCCTGGAGGTGGTGTCGCTGCCCCTGTACATCATGGCGGCGATGGCGCGCCACCGTCGGCTGCTCAGCCAGGAGGCGGCCCTGAAGTACTTCGTGCTGGGCGTCTTCGCCTCCGCGTTCCTACTGATGGGCGCGGCCTTCCTCTATGGCGTATCCGACTCACTGTCTTACACGGGCATCGCCGGCGCCATCATCGGCGGGAGCGTGCTCGGCATGGACTGGCTGGCTCTGGCGGGCGTCGTCCTGGTGACGATCGGCCTGCTGTTCAAGACGGCGGCGGCGCCCTTCCACGCCTGGAGCCCGGACGTCTACCAGGGCGCCCCCACCCCGGTGACCGGCTTCATGGCCGCGGGTGTCAAGGCCACTGCCTTCCTCGCCCTGGTGCGCTTCTACTACGTGGTAGGCGGGCTGCTCGGCTGGGACCTGATGCCGTTCCTGTGGGCGGTCGCAATCCTGACCATGCTCGTGGGCACCGTCGTCGGCGTGGTGCAGAACGACGTCAAGCGCATGCTGGCCTACTCGGCCATCGCCCATGCCGGGTACATGCTCATCGGCATCGTCTCCTGGAACCGGGTGGGCGTGAGCGCGCTGCTGCTGTACGCCCTCACCTACGGTGTTGCCACCGTCGGTGCATTCGGGGTGATCACCCTGGTGCGGGAGAGCCATGACGGCGCCCCCGGTGCCGAGGCGACCGGTCTGGACGCCTTCGTCGGGCTGGGCCGTCGCAGTCCCTGGCTGGCCGGGGCGATGACCGTGTTCCTGCTGTCCTTCGCGGGTATCCCGCTGACTGCCGGCTTCATGGCCAAGTTCGAGGTGTTCCTCGCCGGAATCGCCAGTGGATCCACCTGGCTGGTCATTGTCGCCATTGTCAGCTCCGTGGCCACGGCGTTCTTCTACATGCGACTGATTGTGCTCATGTTCTTCCGGGAGCCGGAGGGCGAGGCAGTGGTAGTGGTCGGCTCCATGGGACCGACCGCGCTGACGATCGGCCTGGCGGCCGCCGCCACCATCCTCATCGGCGTACTGCCGCAGACTGTGGCAGGCGCGTTGACTAACGCCGCTATGCTCCTGCCGTGATTGGAACGCTGCCCCTCAGCCTGCCGCAGCTGGAGGACCGGATCGCCCCGGGGCTCGACGCCGTCGAGACTCGTCTGCTCGAGGTCGTCAGCAACGCCGACGAGACCATCAACCCGCCCACCTCCCACCTGGCCGCGGCGGGGGGCAAGCGGCTGCGCCCCGTGCTCACGCTGCTTACCGCTCAGCTCGGCGACCCGGAGCTTGCGGCCGGCGAATCAGTGCTGGATGCAGGAGTCGCCGTCGAGCTCACTCACATCGCCACCCTCTACCACGACGATGTCATGGATGAGGCGCCGCTGCGACGCGGGGCCCCGAGCGCGCAGACCGTGTGGGGCAACTCCGCGGCGATCCTCACCGGGGACGTCCTGGTGGCGCGCGCCTCTCAACTCGTGGCCGCGCTCGGCCCGCAGGCGGTGCTGGCTCACTCCAAGACCTTCGAGCGGCTGTGCATGGGGCAGTTGCACGAGACGCTGCCGCGGCCAGCCGGTACCGACCCGGTGGCGCACTACTTACAGGTGCTGGCGGACAAGACCGGTTCCCTGATCGCCGTGTCGGCTCGGTACGGCGCCATGCTCTCCCACGCGGGTGCGGCGACCGAGGCGATCGTGGAGGAGTTCGGGGAGAAGATCGGGGTGGCCTTCCAGCTGGCCGATGACTGCATCGACCTGACCAGTGATGCCGCCACCACCGGCAAGACTCCAGGCACCGACCTGCGCGAGGGCGTGGACACGATGCCCGTACTGCTGCTGCGCCAGGCGCTGGCGGCGGGTGAGCTGGACGCGGGCGGGCAGGCGATTCTGGCGGCCCTTTCGGGCGGGGACCTGTCCGATGACGCGGTTCTGGCCGATGTCGTCGCCCAGCTGCGCGTCCACCCGGTGCTGGCACGCACCCGGCAGATGGCGATGGCCTGGGCGGAAGAGGCCGTCGCGGCCTTGGACGGCCTGGAGGAGGCCGTCCTGGTTGGCACGGGGGAGCGGCTCGACGCTGCGGGCGTGACGGGTGAGGGCAGAGTGGCGGCCCTCGCCGACGCCCGGAGACGGGTGGCGCTGGTGCGCGACGGCATGGTGCAGTTCGCCCACCTGCTGGTGGACCGCGCCGCCTGACTGACCCCTCCCTCCACCGAGATCGGTAGTTGTTACATGCCGAGGTCGGTAGTTGTTACGTGCCGAGGTCGGTAGTTGTTACGTGCCGAGGTCGGTGCGAGATGTGTACGGGTGCCTGTGCTCGAATCGGCTCTTGTCCCGGTCGGGAGCTCCGGTGGTTGAGCTCGTCGGGTGGTTAGGGCCCGGTCGGGTGAGCGCTCCCGGGGACGACGCACGCTCAGTCACTTTGCCGCTCTGACCGGACAGCGAGTTTTGCCCGGTATCTCAACGTTCGTGGTTTTCAATCGAAGGAGGCTGGTCGGCTCCCACGTGCGCCCCGGGGGTCGGCGCACATGGGAGCCAACTGCTCCGTTCATCGCCTGATGTGGTTTCCGCATGATTCCGCCAAGTCTCTAGAACGGCTCTTCCGGTTTGCGGGTGTGGTGGTTTCGGCTCGGGATGCGCGGTGTGCGCGGGGGCGTGTTCGGGTCGGCGGGGTCGTTGTCGGGCGTGCGGGGTCGTGCTCGGGTCGGCGGGGTCGTGCTCGGTGGGTGCTGGTTTGTCGAGAACGTCCTCGTCATCCCCAAACCCTCCACGTTCGGGAGGGTTTCGGGCTTATGAGGACGTGTTCGACCGGTGCAGGTCGTTCTCGGGCGTGCGGGGTCGTGTTCGGGTCGGCGGGGTCGTGTGGACCGCCTGCCTCTGCTTGGACCGCTCAGCCTCTACTTGGACCGCTCAGCCTCTACTTGGACCGCTCTAGACGCTGTCTCAGGCGGTCCAACCGGGGGTGAGCGGTCCAACCGGGGGTGAGCGGTCCAAGTAGGTGTTCCCCTGCTGCGCCTGCGGGATCCGCCTGTCCGAATGTGCGGTCAGCCGTTCGTCTGGGGCACCACCCCGGTGGACCGGCTGCCTTCGCTTCGCCTCCCACGTCACCCGGCCGCGCCTACAAGCACTTTGGCAGGCTCGCCTGGGAGCTGGACCGTCTGCAACGCCCCTTCGGGGTTAACAACGCCAGTTAACCGTCTGCTGAAGGCCCCAGGGGTATACAGCAGACCGTTAAGTAGCGTTGTTAACGTCCAACCGGCGCAGCAGACACCCACCCCTCCGCAGCCACGACACCCACAAACCCGAAGAGCCTCTAGAACGGTGTCGCAAATGAGCGTGCGGCGCGCTCAGGCCGTGCCCACCCACTCCATCATGGCCATCACCGCATGACCAGATTTACGCCACACAGGACTTGACCGCTTACGCACCGCGGTGACGGTGGTGGTCACGCGGGAATCGCCGGGCCAGAGTGACTGGCCGCTGAATGCGGAAGGGACGGCGCCAGGGTGGGGGTGTAGCCGACGCCGGTGGGGACGTCGACGTGGCGGCAAGGACGGAGCAGGCGGGCAAGGCGATGAGCGGCCTGCCGACTCCGCTGCCCGCCCACCCGCCGGTAGGGGTGGGCGCTTCGTGTCTCAGCTTATGGCTGTTCCGTCCACCCGCCCACCCGCCGGTAGGGGCGGGCGAGGCGCCAATACCGGTCAGCTGAGCCAGTCGGTGGCCGCATAGAAGGTGCAGGCCCCGCCCCGGCTGTAGAAGTAGCCGGCGCCGACTTCCGACACCGTCAGCGCCTGCGGCTCACGATCGATTCCGTCCTCCTCGGTTCCAAGCCTGGCAGTGGCCAGCTCCTCGCCAGTGGCGAGATCGATCAGGTGCAGCTCATGCGCGGCGGAGGGATGGGCCGCATAAGCCACATCGCGGTGGACGGCGAGCGCCGCGGGGATGGTATCCCCGGCGTCGGTGGACAGGGACAGGCTGCTGGTCGGAGAGCCGAGCGGGCGCACATCCAGCGCGGACTCGGTGCGCATCACCGAGTACCCGCCCGTCTCCCAGAGGACTGGTCGAGTGTCCGGTGAGCCGACGGGAAGCGGGTCGATTATGGACACCTCTTCGCCGGTCGTCAGGTCCATAACACGCCATGCGTCGTAGGCGGTCTCCAACCAGTACAGCCAGGAGCCCAACAAGTAGGTGTCCAGGTTGTTCTCCTGGGTGATCAGGTTGCCGGACTCGAGCGAGTAGACGATGTAGGGCGGGTATGCGCCCTCGGAGTAGGGGGAGCTTGCCGTGCCTGTCAGCAGCGCGTCACCGCTGACTTGGTGGAAGGCGTCATAACCGACTTGATGCGGATCCTTGCGGGCAACCTCCAGCGTCTCGGTGTTGATGGCCCACACGCGGGTGTCGCCACGGATTCTCCCGGTACCGATGCCCAGCCTGGTGCCGTCGGCGTCCAGTGCCATAGCCCAGTTGCCGATGGTGGTGTCGACCGCGGCGTCGACGTCGAGCGGCAGCACTGCCACGACAGCCGCAGCCTCCAGATCCACCTTGAGCAGATGCGCCTGCCAGGCGGAGTCCTGAGCCGTCCCGGTGCGGACCGCCGTGACGACGGCATAGCCGAAGCGGGCCGCGGCGTCAACAACCATGATCTCGTCGGTGAGGATCTGGGCCGGTCCGACCTGCGGGGCGAGGTTCTGAAGCTCTTCGGCGGAGCCCATGGCTACCAGTTTCATGGAGTCGGCGTCGGTGCCGTCGGCTGTGAAGTACCAGTAGTTCATGGCGGATGGATCCCCGTACCACCAGGTGTTGCCGCTGCTGCCCACGAGGTAGCGGCCACGGAGCCAGGTGAATGACTCGGGCCGGAAGTCTGACCCCGGCAGACTTCCGGCGTCGGCGAAGGCGCTCGGCGTACGCGGGGCGGACGTTGCGGAGGGCGCTGCGCTTGCTCCGGCTGGGGATGTCCGAGCGGTGGGGTCGCTCGACGGCGTCCGCGGGCGGCAGGCACTAGCCAGGGGGAGCGCGGCGGCTGCCAGCATGCCGCGGAGAAGATGACGGCGATTCATGAAGCTCCTCATTCCAAACGCAAGAATTATATCAATTCTATATCGCGTGGTGTTGTTGTGGACCCGCCGTGGAATCGCCCGGCGCCGACTGCGGCGCGACGCGCCCGCCGATCTCGTCGCGTTACCCGTGCCGCCCTCGGCGAGGGGAGCGGAGCGGGGAGAGGATGGTTGGGTGAGCGGGATGCACGCCACACCGCGGTCGGCGAACACCCGCATACACTTGGGCCGACCTAAGCGGCGCACCGCCCGGTGCGCGCCGGGGCCACCCACGCGTGGTCGCCAGAAATCCCACTTGTAGTCACCAGGAACGAAGAGCAGTGAACGCACGCCCCCTCAATGTCGCCGTCATCGGAGCAGGTCCCGCCGGCATCTACGCCTCGGACATCCTGTCGAAGTCGGGCCTGGACGTGAGCATCGACCTGTTCGAGCGCCTTCCCGCCCCATACGGGCTGGTGCGCTACGGCGTCGCCCCGGACCACCCGCGCATCAAGCAGATCATCGTGGCCCTTTACAAGATCCTCCAGCGCGGTGACATCCGCCTGATCGGCAACGTGGAGGTCGGCCGCGACATCAGCGTCGCCGAGCTGCACGAGCACTATGACGCGCTGATCTTCTCCACCGGCGCCGACACCGACGCCCCCCTGGACATCCCCGGGATTGACGCGCCCGAGTCATACGGCGGCGCCGACTTCGTCTCCTGGTACGACGGTCACCCCGACCATCCGCGCACCTGGCCGCTGGAGGCCAAGGAGGTCGCCGTGATCGGCGTCGGCAACGTCGCCCTGGACATCTCCCGCGTCCTGGCCAAGCACGTGGAGGACCTGATGACCACGGAGATCCCGGCTAATGTGGCCCAGATCCTGGCGCAGTCCCCGGTCACTGACGTACACGTCTTCGGGCGCCGCGGCCCCGCCCAGGTGAAGTTCACCCCGCTGGAGCTGCGGGAACTGGGCAAGCAGCCCGACGTCGACGTCACCGTCGACGAGGAGGACTTCGAGTACGACGAGGGCTCTCGCCAGGCCCTGGCCGCATCCAACCAGCAGCGGCAGGTGGTCAAGGCCCTGGAGGGCTACGCGATGCAGGAGCCCGAGGACCTGACTGCCTCGCGCACCATCCACATTCACCTGTTCCAGGCGCCGTCCGCGATCCTGACCGACGACGCCGGGCACGTGCGCGCCCTGCGCACCGAGCGTACCCGGCTGAACGGCGACGGCACCGTATCCGGCACGGGGGAGTTCAAGGAGTGGCCGGTCCAGGCCGTCTACCGGGCGGTCGGCTACGCGGGCAGCCCGATCGAGGGACTCCCCTTCGACGCCGACCGGCACGTGATCCCCAACGCCGGCGGCAGGGTGCTCGGGGACGACGGCGAGCCGCTGACCGGCATCTACGCCACGGGCTGGATCCGGCGGGGTCCCGTCGGCCTGATCGGATCCACCAAGTCCGACGCCCAGGAGACGATCACCAACCTGGTCGCCGACGCCCAGGCCGGGCTGCTGCACGCCAACACCGACGACGATGCACAGATCGGCCACGACGCCCTGCTCGCCCTGCTCGAATCCCGCGAGGTGCCCTACACCACCTGGGAGGGCTGGGAGCTGCTGGACGCATATGAGCGCCGCCTGGGGGACGAGTTCGGTGAGGTGACCGTCACCGGGGGGAAGTCCAAGCCCCGCGAACGCGTCAAGGTGGTCGCCCGCGACGCCATGACCGCCATCTCCCGCCGCACGGAGGCGCCCGCTGACCTGGTCGGCGAGCCGGATCCCGAGCGGGTGCCCGAGCGGGTCGCGCACCGGTTGCAGGACTGATCGCCGGGTGGGGCGGTAGGCTGGGGCGCCCACAGCTCAACCGTCGAAAGGCAGCCCCATGCGCATTGGCGTCCCCACCGAGGTAAAGGACAACGAGTACCGGGTCGCGCTCACGCCGGCCGGTGTGGACACACTCGTGGGCCGCGGACACGAGGTGACCGTGCAGGCCGGGGCCGGCCTGGGTGCCGGCATAACCGACGAGCAGTACCTCGATGCCGGCGCGACCATCGCGGTTGAAGCCGCCTCCGTGTGGGGCGACGCGGAGATGATCCTCAAGGTCAAGGAGCCGATCCCCGCCGAGTTCGACTACCTGCGCGAGGACCTGCTGCTGTTCACCTACCTGCACCTGGCGGCAGACCGGGCGCTGACGGAGGCCCTGCTGGAGCGGCGCGTCACGGCGGTCGCCTATGAGACGGTCGCCACCGACGACGGCGGCCTGCCGCTGCTCGCCCCCATGTCCGAGATCGCCGGGCGCCTCGGGGCGCAGGTGGGTGCCGACGCGCTGCTCGCACCGAACGGCGGCTCCGGCGTGCTGCTGGGTGGTGCCGCCGGCGTGCGCCGCGGCAGCGTCGTCGTCCTCGGTGGGGGCACGGCGGGCCTGGCCGCGGCGCGCGTGGCCGCGGGCATGGGTGCGGACGTGACCGTCATGGACATCAACCCGGTCCGCATGCGCCAGATCGACGAGCTCACGGGCGGAGCGGTCCGCACCCGCTTCTCCACCCCGCTGGACGTGGCGGACGCCGTCGCCGGCGCCGACCTCGTGATCGGCGCCGTGCTTGTTCCCGGTGCCCGCACCCCGAGGCTGGTGACCCGCGAGATGGTCAGGGCCATGCGTCCCGGATCCGTGCTGGTGGACATCGCCATCGACCAGGGGGGCTGCTTCGAGGACTCCCACGTCACCACCCATTCCGAGCCCACCTATGAGGTGGACGGCAAGGTCTTCTACGCCGTGGGCAATATGCCGGGGGCGGTGTCCTACACCTCCACCTATGCGCTGACGAACGCGACCCTGCCCTACGCCGTCGCGCTGGCGGACCACGGCTGGCGTGAGGCCTGCCGACGACGGACGGAACTCGCCCGCGGCCTGGCCACCCACGGCGGGGCCCTGTACACGGCCGGGGTCGGCCAGGCGCTGGACCTTGACGTCGCCGACGTAGCCGAGCTGCTCGCCTGAGTCCCTGCGCCGCGCTCTCAGCCCCGTCACAGCGAGTGTTCATACACTCGCTCCCATGACAGGCAAGAACCACCACAACGGCCTCAAGACGGCGGTCCTCATGGGAGGACTGTGGGGGCTGCTGCTCCTGCTCGGCTGGCTGCTGGCGCGCGGAACCGGCTCGGGGCTGTGGCTGCTGCTCATGCCCGCGATCGGGGTGGTGCAGACGGCATACTCCTACTGGAACTCCGACAAGCTTGCGGTGCGCTCCATGGGGGCCATAGAGGTCAGCGAGGCGCAGCAGCCGGTCATGTACGCCGTCGTGCGCGAGCTGTCCACGGCCGCGGGGCAGCCCATGCCCCGCCTGTACGTGGCGCCCACCATGAGCCCGAACGCCTTCGCCACCGGCCGCAACCCCCAGCACGCCGCCGTGTGCTGCACTCAGGGGATCCTGCAGCTGCTCAATCAACGGGAGCTGCGCGGCGTACTCGGCCACGAGCTGTCCCACGTGTACAACCGGGACATCCTCACAGGCTCCATCGCGGCAGGCATCGCCGGGGTCATCTCCTCGATCGCCACCGGCATCATGTGGTTCGGCGGGGGCCGCGACCGCCGTGACGGCAACGCGCTCGTCCTCCTGCTGCTGGCGCTGCTGGCTCCGCTGGCGGCCGGCCTGACCCAGTTCGCCGTCTCCCGCACCCGCGAGTACGACGCCGATCATGACGGCGCGGTGCTGACCAACGATCCGCTGGCCCTGGCCTCCGCGCTGAGCAAGCTGGAGACGGGCGTGGCCGCCGCGCCCATGCCGCAGGATCCGCGCCTGGAGCCGGTCAGCGCCATGATGATCGCCAACCCCTTCGGCGGGGTGAAGAACCTGTTCTCCACGCACCCGCCGATGGCGCAGCGCATCGCCCGCCTGGAGCAGATGGCCGGCTACTGAGCGGCGCTGCAGGCGACGCCCTCGTCGCTGTGAGCAGGGTCCTACGGCGGCGATTGGCGCGCGCCGCCGTCGGCTTGCTATCCTTCCACGGCACCGAGCGAATACGTGGGGCGCGGCAGCGGCCTACGATGAGCTAGGAGCACGGCGGGTTGCCCGAGCGGCCAATGGGAGCTGACTGTAAATCAGCCGCAGTATGCTACGGGGGTTCGAATCCCTCACCCGCCACCATGGTTGCGGCGCACTCGTGCCCGCATCCAGAGCCCGCCCGCAGGGGCGGGGCCGCGGTGAGCGAGGCCACGGTGAGCGGATTTGCATCGGCGAATCCGATCTGCCTAAGGTTCCGCTCGTTGCCCCGATAGCTCAGTCGGCAGAGCGTCTCCATGGTAAGGAGAAGGTCAAGGGTTCGATTCCCTTTCGGGGCTCTGATGCTGCGGGGGCCTACGGGCCCCTGCCGTGTCATCTGGCGAGGTAGCTCAGCTGGTTAGAGCGCACGACTCATAATCGTGAGGTCGAGGGTTCGAGTCCCTCCCCCGCTACGCAAGTTCGAGCATGGCACCCAACGGGCTGCTCGAGGATCAGTGAGAGGAGAGTGGCGTGGCCAAGTCCAGCGACGTTCGCCCCAAGATCACTCTGGCATGCTCGGAGTGCAAGGAGCGCAACTACATCACCAAGAAGAACCGCCGGAACACGCCGGACCGGCTGGCTCTGTCGAAGTACTGCCGCCGTTGCCGCAAGCACACGGAGCACCGCGAGACCCGCTGACAATGGCGGTGCGCGGCACGCACAAGGGCCCCGACGATCACCGATCGCCGGGGCCTCGCTGTATTCCGGCGCCTGCGGGCAGTGCGGCGACCGCGGCCGTGGCCGAGGACATGGCCGCGGTGCTCGCCGTCGTGCTCACCCGCGCCCCGGGCGCATGGCATATGGATGCCCCCGGGGCCGCGCAGGCGCTCCTCCCCGCCGTTTCGGCGCTGCGCGGATTGGCGGACCGGCTCGCCCAGGAGCTCGCCGCAGGGTCCGGAGCCGTCGGCCTGGAGGGGCTCATACACCGCCGCTGTCTAGTCCTCCCGGCGGGAGTCGCCGCCGCGGGCGGCCGGCACGGCGCCGGTGAGGCCCTGCGCCGCAGCTCCCGCGGCGGCTGGGAGCTCATCCGCAGCGCCACCACCGTCACCGACGCCGGCCCCGCCTGGCCGGACGGCGCCCGGGTCATCCATGACCTGGCCCGCCGCGCGACGGCGTCGGTGCGCGTCCCCGGCGCAGGCATCCGGGAGACGGCGTCGACTCCGGCGCAGCGGCTCGCCCTGACCGCCGCCGACCTGCGTGCCTGGGCCGAGGCGACCGGGGACCACAATCCCATCCACCTCAGCCCCGGCCGGGCACGTCGGCACGGAATGCCGGTGGGGGAGGACGACGTCGTCGCCCACGGGCTGCTGCTCGGGGCTCTCAGCCTCGCGTGCGTGCCGGCGGCCGGAGCCGTGGACCTGCGCTTCAGCGGGGCTGTGCCGCTACGGCCGGGCCGGGCGGCGACGGTGACCATCCACGCGGACGGCACCCTGACCGCCGACGGGCGCGTCGTGCTACTGCGCCGTGCAGTCGGCCTCGGTCCCGGGGGAGTGCCACAGATCCGTCCAGGTCACTCCCAGGCGAGCCAGTAGGCGGCGCAGCAGGGGCAGGGAGATCCCCACCACGCCGTGGGGATCGCCGTCGACGCCCTCTACGAAGGCCCCACCGAGGCCGTCGATGGTGAAGGCTCCCGCACACCACAGGGGCTCACCGGATGCCACATAGGCGTCGATCTCGGCGTCGCTGGGGCACCCGAAGTGAACAATGGTGGATGACACGCCCTCGGCGGTGGCGGTATCACCCACGTGCACCAGGCAATGGCCGGTGTGCAGGGTGCCGGTGCGCCCGCGCATCGCCAGCCAGCGCTCCCGCGCCCGCTGCGCCGTCCCCGGCTTGCCGACCACGGCGCCATCGATCTCCAGCATGGAGTCGCAGCCCACGACGACCAGGTCCGGGTCCTCCTGCCACGCCGTCGGGCCCAGGCCGGCGGCCACGTCAAGCGCCTTGGCCCTTGCCAGTGCCTGCACCTGCTGCGCCGGTGTCGGGGCCGGGGCGCCGTCGGCGCGGCAGGAGGCGGCCAGTTCTGCCAGTACCCGGGGCTCATCGACCTCGGACACCCGCACCTGAGGCTCGACGCCGGCGGCCCGCAAAGTAGCCAGCCGACCAGTGGACTGAGACGCCAGAACAAGCACGTGCCCAAGCCTAATGCCCCGCGGCGACGCCGACGGCCGGCGGGACCCCACTGATCGGGGCGGCGGACATCGGCAGGCGGCCGCGGCCGCTCTCGGCGGTCGCATAGGCTGGCCGCATGAGCGCCAGATCACCGTTCAGCCGACTCGTCGTGGTTGCGCGCACCGGCTCCACCAACACGGACCTGCGGCGTGCCCTGAGCGCACCTGACGGTCTCCTCGATCCGGGAGCCTGTGGCGCGTGGCCCCACATGTCGGCCCTGCGCGCGCTGACGCAGACCGCAGGCCGCGGCCGCGCCGAACACACCTGGACCACGCCGCCCTCCGGGGCGCTGACCGCCTCCATCGTGCTGCGTCCCCTCGTGCCGGCCGACCGCCTGGCCTGGCTGCCACTGCTGGCCGGCCTGGCCGTGACCCGCGCCCTCGCTCCGCGCCTGTGTGGCACCGGGTGGCGGGCCGCCACCAAATGGCCCAATGACGTCATCGCCCACCCGGTGCCTTCCGCGCCGGGCCCCGCGGCGGTGCCGGGTTGGGGGGCCAGCCGCAAGCTGGCCGGCATTCTCACCGAGCTGATCGCCCCGCGCGCCCACTCCGGAGCGCAGGCCCGCGCCATTCCGGATGACCGGGGCGGGGCCGCGGCCGTGGTAGTCGGGATCGGCATCAACCTCACCCAGCCGCCCGGTCGGCTTCCGGTGCCCTGGGCCGCATCCCTGACTGGGCTCGGAGCTTCGGCGGAGGCCGCTGCTGCTGCGCCGCTGCTGGAGGACTGCGGGCGCCACCTGGACGACCTGGTCTCCGCCTGGGAGGCGGCCGGCGGCGACCCCGACGGCGGCGACGGAGTTCTGGGGGCCGAGTTGCGCGGCACCTGCGCCACGCTCGGGCAGGCCGTGCGCGTAACCGGCCCCGACGGCGTCATCGCCGGCACCGCCGTCGACCTCGAGCCGGGTCTGGTGCTGCGGGTGGACGCGGGCGGCGGCTCACGGCGCGTCGTCGTCGCCGCAGGAGATGTCAGCAACGTGCGCGGGGCGGGAGCGGGCGGCGTCGGGGAGAAGGCCCGGGGAGACTGTTTCGGCGATTGATCACTTGCCTGTGATGTGCGCTACTCTTGCGCGGTGACTGCCCAACAGACGCCCGACCCGCGCACCCCTGCCGGGGACCCCACCGGCGCCACCTCCACGGGGGCGCCGACGGGCAAGTCCTGGGGCACTGTGAGCGGTCACGAGCAGCGGCTGCTGCAAGGGGTCCCCAGACTCAGCCTGCGAGAGGTCGCCGCGCACGCGGGCACGGGCCTGGACCTGGCCCGCCGCTTCTGGCGGGCCATGGGCTTCGCCGACGTCGACCCCGACGAGATCCGCTTCACCGAGCAGGACGCGGTGGCCCTGCGCAACGTCGCCGACCTCATTGACGACAACGACGACGGCCTGCCCTCCGCCGATGCCCCCGGGGGCGGGCTGGCCGCCAGCAGCGTCCTGGAACTGCTGCGCGCCCAGTCCTTCACCATGGATCGCCTGGTGCTCTGGCAGCTGGAGACGCTCGTGGCCGACATCTCCCAGCGCCTCCACCTGGATGACACGGCCGCCCGGCTGGTGGCCCTGGACCACATCGACGAGATGATCGACTCCCTGTCCGGCCAGCTGACCTACGTGTGGCGCCGGCACCTGGCCTCGCTGCTGGACCGCACCGACTCGGAGGTCTCCCGCCGCGGCCGCGAGGACGCCGGCCCCGACTACTACCCGCTGATCCGCTCCCTGGGGTTCGTGGACATCGTCTCCTTCACCCAGCGCGCCCAGACCATGGGCCGCCTGGAGCTGTCGGAGATGCTCGACGACTTCGAGTCGACCGCCCGCGACGTGGTCACCTCCCGCGGCGCCCGTGTGGTCAAGACCATCGGCGACGCCGTCATGTACATCGCCGATGACCTTGCCACCGCGGCCGACGTCGTCACCGCGCTCGTCGAGGAGCTCCAGTCCGGGCCGGAGATGATGCGGGTGCGCGCCAGCCTGGTGCAGGGGCGGGTCGTGTCCCGCTCCGGCGACGTCTTCGGTCCCCCCGTGAACCTGGCCTCCCGGCTGGTGGACACCGCAGAACCCGGAGGCATCCGCATGGACGAGGCCACCGCCATGGAGATCCTCAACGGGCCAGACGCCTACCGGTACACGGTCCACCCCTGCCACGAGGTGGTCGCCAAGGGCCTGGGCAACGTCACGCCCTGGTCGCTCGCCCTGGCCTGAGATTGGACACCTCCTGCCCCCGGAGGATGACGCCTCCCGCCCTGGTCGCATACGATCCAGGGCATGACGACTGTGCTTCTCGTTGAGGACGACCCCGCGATCTCCGAGCCTCTCGCCCGCGCCTTCGGCCGTGAGGGCTATGAAGTCCACGCCCACGGCACCGGGAAGGGTGCGCTCGCGGACCTGGACGGTGCCGACATCATCGTCCTCGACCTCGGCCTGCCGGACATCGACGGCCTTGATGTGGCCAGGCAGGTGCGCGCCCAGGGACTGACCATCCCCATCCTCATGCTCACCGCCCGCTCCGAGGACACCGACCTGGTGGTCGGCCTCGACGCCGGCGCGGACGACTACGTCACCAAGCCGTTCCGCCTGGCGGAACTGTTGGCGCGTGTGCGCGCCCAGGTGCGGCGCGCCTCCGGGGAGGCCACGGAGGATGAGCTGGTCGCCGGGAACATCCGGGTCGACGTCGCCGCCCACCGCGCCTTCAACGGCCGGGAGGAGCTGACGCTGACCACGCGCGAGTTCGAATTGCTGCGCGTGCTGGTGCGCGGCGCCGGCCAGGTGCTGTCCACCGAGGACATCCTCAAGGAGGTGTGGGGCGAGGACCCGACCGGCACCGAGCACACCCTGACCATGCACATCACCTGGCTGCGTCGGAAGCTCGGTGACGACGCCGACGCCTCCACGCGCCTGACTGCCGAGTCCGGGGGCTACCGGCTGACGGTCTAGCCCGCCTGAATCCGGTCGTCGAAGAAGGCAGGAGCGATGCGACGCCGAGCGATGCAGATGACGATGGCGGCTGTCTCCGTTGCCGTCATCCTTCTGGGGGTGCCCCTGGGCGGGGCGTGGATCGCCGTCGCCTCCAGCGCCTCCTCCGACAGGGAGGACCACCTGCGGGTCATCTTCATCGTCGTGCTGACCACCGTGGCGCTGGCCGCGGTTGCCCTTGTGGCCGCCTACATCGTGGCGGCCAGGGGATCGCGCCGCATCAGCGCGCCCCTGATCTACCTGGCGGCCGAGGCCGAGCAGCTCGGCTCCGGGCAGGTGCGTCCCCGGCTGCGTTCCAGCGGCATCGAGGAGATCGACCTGGTACAGGCCGAGCTGGTGCGCAGCGCCGAGCGGGTCGCCGGCCGTATCGCCGCCGAGCGCCAGTTCGCCTCCGACGCCTCGCACCAGTTGCGCACTCCGCTGACCTCGTTGAGCCTGCGGCTGGAGGAGATCGAGCTGCTGTCCGACCAGGACGATGTGCGTGAGGAGGCCCGTGCCTGTATTGAGCAGGTAGACCGGCTCACCGGGGTAGTCGAGGACCTGCTGCGAATCTCCAGGCGCAGCGGGGGCGGCACCACCGAGGCGCTCAACTTGGCAGACCTGTTCGAGCAGCAGCGCGAGGAGTGGGAGCCCGCCTTCCACGAGGCCGGGCGCGAGATCACCTTCACCGACGAGATTGAGATGCCGGTACTGGCAACGCCGGGCTCACTCGCCCAGGTGCTGGCCACTGTCATCGAGAACTCGCTGCGCTACGGGGGCGGAACCACGAGCGTGTCCGTGCGCAGCGCCAACGGTGGGCACGGGGTCTTCATCGACGTCGCCGACGAGGGTGAGGGCGTGGCCGAGGACATCGCCCCGAACGTCTTCGAGCGCAGCGTGTCCGGGCACGGCTCCACGGGTGTTGGCCTGGCCCTGGCCAAGGATCTGGTGGAGGCCGACGGCGGGCGCATCGAGCTGTCCCAGCGCAAGCCAGCGGTGTTCTCAATCCTGCTCAACGCGGTCCCCAAGTCGCTGGATCCCAACAACGTGCTGCCCCGCGGTGCGTTGGTCAGCGTGGGGCGGCGCCGCCGACTCTGAATCGGGCCGGTGGAACCGCCGGGCGTATCGGCGACCTTACTCGGCCGCCTCCACCACGACGGGCTCGGCGGCGGCCTCGCGCTTGGAAGAGCCCAGCTTGTTGCGCAGTGCGGTAATCAGCATCGGCAGCACCGACACGAAGACGATGCACAGGATCATCACGTCGATGTTGTCCTGGATCCACTTGATGGAGCCGAGGAAGTAACCGAGCCAGGTGATGGCGAATGCCCAGAAGGTGGCCCCGAGCACGTTGAACCCGAAGAAGTGGGTGTAGCGCATCCGGCCCACGCCCGCCATCACCGGAGTGAAGGTGCGCACGATCGGCACGAACTGGGCGAGCGTGATCGCCTTGCCGCCGTGCTTGGCGAAGAAGGCGGAGGTGCGCTCGACGTACTCCTGCTTGAACAGGCGCGAGTCCTCCCGGTTGAAGATCGCCGGCCCGGCCTTGCGGCCGATGGCGTAGCCGGTCTGGTTGCCGACTATCGCGGCGACCCAGACCAGCGGCGCCGCCACCCAGATGGGCACGCCGACGGCGCCGGTGGCCACGAACATACCCAGCGTGAACAGCAGGGAGTCCCCGGGCAGGAAGAAGCCGACCAGCAGGCCGGTCTCGGCGAAGATGACCAGCATGACGCCGACGATGGCCCAGGGGCCGAACCATTCGACGATCTTGGTGATGAGGTTGGCGGCGTCGAGCCATTCAGGACCGAGAGCAGGGGCGGGCATAGTAGGCAGCACAATCACCCCCTCAGCGTAGGAACAAACCCTGGGCGTGCGCCGAGACGAGCGCCGCATCCCGGCTGTGGAATCGGGCACGCGCGTGTGAGCCCGGAGGCTCGCCGCGGCTGGCGGATGCTCACCGGGCCCGCGCGGGCCCGGCGCTCAGCTGGACTCGGCGGCGGCGTCGCCGGTGAAGACGACGTAGTGGTAGAAGAAGAAGCGGAAGGCGGTGCCCAGGGCGAAGCCGACCACGTATGCGGACAGGTTGTCCGCCAGCGGCCCCGTCAGCCCCAGGACGTGGTGGGTGAACAGCAGGCAGAACTGGGTGATCAGAATGCCGCCGACATTGGCGAAGGCGAACAGGAGCGCCTCCCGGGCCGTGCTCTCGCGCGTGCGGCCGCGGTAGGTCCAGGTCCGGTTGGCCACCCAGGAGAAGCAGGTGGCCACGCACGCGGAGATGATGTTGGCGGTGTTCGGGTGGCCCGCCAGCACGCCCGTAGGTCCGTGCTGGAGCAGGTTGAACAGCCCGGAGTCGATTACGTATGCCAGGGCGCCGACCATCCCGAACTGGGTCAGCTCCCGCAACCAGTCCAGTAGGCGTGCCCCCAGGGGGCGTGGGGCGTCGGCGCCGTCGGCCGTCGTGGCGGCGGGATGTCCCGCCGCACTGGGCGCCGAAGTGTCCGGCTGCGTCACGGCTGCGGTGGGATGGCGGGGAGCGTGCGCCGATGCCGTCGACTCCACCGCCAGCAGTCCAGGTCTCGCTTTCGTCACGGAGCTGATCTTACGGCACCCACGTGATGTTGCTGTAGCCATTCCACACCCAGCTGATCCAGAACACCTGCCCGATGATGCCGAGGGCCAGCAGCAGCAGGCGCATCCGGGGTGTCGCCCGTGCGGCCAGCGCCCAGCCCGCCGGGGCGAGCGGCAGCAGCAGGCGCAGCAGCGACGTCGTCGGGTCGAAGAAGACCAGCAGGTACAGGCAGTAGCCCACGCACCAGAGCCACGCAGGCGCGCCCAGGCGCCGCAGCGCGGGTGCGGACAGGACCAGGCCCCCCACCGCAACGACCCCGGCGAGCAGTGCCCAGCCCAGATGGTCTCCCACCCACCACTGGCTACGCGTTAACCATTGCAACAGGGGCGCCAGCGTGCCGCCCCGCCAGGAGGTCTCCGTGGCGGTGTAGGCGTCCGGGCGGCCGGTGACGACCCAGGCGAGCAGCGGCCACGCGAGCGTGCCCGCCGCCGCCACCCCGGTCAGTCCCAGCAGGCGCAGCCGAAAACCGCTCGCCTGCGCGGCCGCGGAGCGGTGAGCGCGCACCGTCTCCCACAGCCACCACAGCCCCAGGGACGCCGTCAGCGGCACCCCCAGCGGACGGGCGAGCGCGGCCGCGAGCACCGCCGGGGTCGCCGCCAGGAAACGGCCGCGCTGCGCCAGCAGCAGGGCTGCGCCAACGGCCAGCAGCCCGAGCGACTCGGCGTAGGGGAGCTGCAGCACCACGGCGCACGGCGAGCACCACACCAGCGCCACCGCCCACAGGGAGGCCCGCCGTCCCACACGGGGCTCGAGCCAGCAGTCCATGACCAGCGCCGCCGCCGCCGACGCCGCCAGTGACACGACCGTGGCGCACGCGTAGAACGACCAGCCCGTCCAGGCCAGCGCGCTCGCCAGCAGCGGCAGCAGCGGCATGAAGGCCCACGGGTTCTGCAGCACCGTGCCGTCCGCTCCGGTCGGCAGCTCCGTCGGGTAGCCCGCCCGGGCGATGCGCTCATACCAGCCCGAGTCCCAGAAGGAGGCGTGCTGCATCCACGACGGCGCCGCCGGCGCCCACACCGTGGCCCCGGTGTCCTGGGCGCTCAGGCGCAGCAGTAGCAGGGAGAGGGCCGTTGCGGCGGCCCAGACCGCCAGCACTGCGCCGAGTTGCCGTCGGCGCCCGCCGGCGGCTGCGCGGGAGGCTGCGGGCACGGACGAGGCGGCGGGGGAGAAGGCTGCGGACACGGCGCCAGCGTACGGCCGCGCCGCCCCCGGTACCCGGACCTCCCCGGGGCGGATGCCTGAGGTGCGCGGCCCGGCAGCCGGACCTCCCGTGGCCGCCGCTGGGGTGACCGCTACGCTGGCGCCGTGAGCACACCAGTTCTTGCCGTCATCGGAGGCGGGCAATTGGCCCGCATGATGCAGGAGGAGGCCTCCGCCCTGGGGATTCACCTGCGCACCCTGGTAGAGGCGGCCGACGGCTCGGCCGGGCAGGTGACGGTCGACGCGCCGGTGGGGCGGGCCGACGACGCCGACGCCGTGCGCGCCCTGGCGGCGGGGGCGGATGCGCTCACCTTTGAGCACGAGCACCAGGACTCGGCGCTGCTGTCCCAGTTGCAGGCCGAGGGCGTCGCGGTGCGCCCCGCCCCCGGGGCGTTGCTGCTGGCCCGCGACAAGCTCGCCATGCGTCGGGCCGTCGACGACGCCGGGCTGCCCCAGCCGGCCTGGATGGAGGTCGCGGGCGATGCGCAGCAGATGCGCGCGCAGGTGGTTGCCTTCGCCCAGGCGCACGGTTGGCCCGTGGTGCTCAAGACGCCCCGCGGGGGCTACGACGGTCACGGGGTACTCATGCTGGACACGGCTGCCGACCTGGACGGCGGTGCGGCGGCGGCCTGGCTGGACTCGACGGCGCAGGCCCGCGCCGGGCGTGCCGGCGTCGGCGCGGGTGGCGGCGGCAGCCTGGGCGGCGGCGCGGTTACGAGCCTGCTGGTGGAGGAGGCGGTTCCCTTCACCCGTGAGCTCGCCGTGCTACTGGCGCGCCGGCCCTCCGGCCAGGTGGCGGTGTGGCCCGTGATCGAGTCGGTGCAGGCGGGGGGCATCTGCGTTGAGGCCGTCGCCCCGGCGCCGGGGCTGGATGCTGCGGCCGCCCGCCAGGCCGAGCAGATCGGACGCACCATCGCCGAGCGCGCCGACGTCACCGGGGTGCTGGCGGTGGAGCTGTTCGCCGTCGAAGGTCCGGGTGGCACCCGCCTGTACGTCAACGAGTTGGCCATGCGCCCCCACAACTCCGGGCACTGGACCCAGGACGGGGCGGTCACCAGCCAGTTCGCCCAGCACGTGCGTGCCGTCCTCGATCTGCCTCTGGGGGCGACTGCGCCGACCGCACCCACCACCGTCATGGTCAACTACCTGGGCGGGGAGCAGGCGGCGCCCGCCGACGCCCTCGCGCGCGCCATGGCGCTCGACCCGGAGGCGAGCATCCACCTGTACGGCAAGCAGTGGCGTCCCGGCCGCAAGCTGGGGCACGTCAACCTGACCACCACGTCAACGGACGCGGCGGGCGTCGCCGCCGTCCGCGAGCGCGCTCGCGCCGTCGTCGCGGTTCTGCGGGGAGAGGCCTGAGTCGGCTCCCGCCCGGCCCGGACGGCATAGGCTTGACGCGTCCGAGTCGCGCCCCGAGGGCGGCCCGGGCAGCGGACCAAGTGGCGTTTTCAGCGTAGGAGCAGCCTCATGAGCAAGCAGCAGGACCAGCAACCAGTCGTCGGCATCGTGATGGGATCGGACTCCGACTGGCCGACCATGCGCGCGGCCGCCGACGCCCTTGACGCTCTTGGCGTGCCCTATGAGGCCGACGTCGTCTCCGCGCACCGCATGCCCGACGAGATGCTCGCCTACGGACGCGAGGCCGCCGACCGCGGGCTGCGGGTCATCATTGCCGGGGCCGGCGGCGCCGCCCACCTGCCGGGCATGCTCGCCGCCGTCACCGAGCTGCCCGTGATCGGTGTGCCGGTGCCGCTGAAGTACTTGGATGGCATGGACTCGCTGCTGTCGATCGTGCAGATGCCCGCCGGCGTGCCGGTGGCCACCGTCTCCATCGGGGGCGCCCGCAATGCGGGCCTGCTGGCCGCACGCATCCTGGGGGCGGGGGAGGGGCCCGAGGCCGAGCGGCTGCGCGGAGCCATGCGCGGGTTCCAGGCGGAGCTCGCCGATACCGCTCACGCCAAGGGTGAGGCCCTGCGCCGGGAGGTCGCCGCCCCGCGGCTGAGGCCGGCCGGTCCGTGCGCGTCGGGCCGCACGCGTGAGGCGGGGCCCGTCCGGCGTGCCTGCGCCGTCCGGGCCTGCGTGCACTGCTTGGACTTTTGGCGTATACGGGGTGGCGGTCTCGCCGGTACGATCGCCCCCCATGAGCATCCTGGTTGCAGGTGGCGCCGGATACATCGGCGCCCATGTTGTGCGTCTTTTGCAAGAGCGTGGGGATGAGGTCGTCGTCGTGGATGACCTGTCCTACGGAACACCGGGGCGGGTCGGGGACGCGGAGCTGGTTGAGCTCGACGTCGCCGCCGGCAACGCCACCGAGGTCCTGGCGGACCTGATGGATCGTAGGAACGTCAAGGCGGTCATCCACTTCGCCGCCCGTAAGCAGGTGGGCGAGTCCGTGGCCCGGCCGGCCTGGTACTACCAGCAGAACGTGGGCGGGCTGGCCAACATGCTGCTGGCCATGGAGCAGGCGCGCGTGGAGCAGATGATCTTCTCCTCCTCAGCGGCGGTCTACGGCATGCCGCCGGTGGAGGTCGTGCCCGAGGACATCGACTGCCGCCCCATCAACCCCTACGGGGAGACCAAGCTCATCGGCGAGTGGATGATGGCGGATTGTGAGCGCGCGTGGGGCCTGCGCTGGGCGGGCCTGCGCTACTTCAACGTCGCCGGCGCCGGCTGGGACGACCTGGGTGACATGGCCACGCTCAATCTGATCCCCATGGTGCTGGACCGCCTGGCCCGCGGCGAGTCCCCGAAGATCTTCGGAACCGACTACCCGACTCCGGACGGCACCTGCATCCGCGACTACATTCACGTGCGTGACCTCGCCGGCGCGCACATTGCGGCACTGGATCACCTGGACGGGCAGGAGGAGATGCGCGAGCACGTCTTCAACGTCGGCACCGGCAAGGGCTCCTCGGTGCGTGAGGTCGTGTCCAAGGTGATCGACGCCGTGGCCGCCGCTACCGGCAACGAGGTGCAGCCGGAGGAGCTGGACCGTCGCGCCGGCGACCCGCCGCAGCTGATCGGTGATGCCACCCGGATCCGCGAGGTGCTCGGCTGGGTGGCGGAGCACGACTTGGACGACATCGTCTCCTCGTCCTTCTCCGCCTGGCAGGCCGATCCGGATCGTCCCCACTTCGGCTGAGGCCCATTGCCACCTGGCACGCGCCCCGCGCAGCCCCCCAATCGGGGGCGCGCGGGGCGCTTGTTGCGTGCCGGGCGAGCGGGGTGCTCAGGACTGGTTGAAGTCCGCGGTTGTCAGCCTGCCCTCGCGCAGCTTGGCGAAGAAGTCCGGCGCGGTGGTCTCCTCCAGCAGGACGGCGGCACCGATGCCGCCCGGCTCGTAGTCCACGGTGGCGATAGGCGGGGCTCCGGTCAGGCCGGCGTTCGACGCGGAGCGGAAGGCGAGCAGCATCCTGCCCAGGTCGATCATCGAGGCGTCCTCATCCACGGTGAGTGCCTGCGTGCCCGCGTCCACCAGCCTGTCCTGCTGGGAGAAGCTCGTCAGGGTGGAGGGCGAGACCGCCTTGGACACGACTGCGGAGATGACTGCCCGCTGCCGCAGGGCGCGGCCGATGTCGCCGTCGGGGTCGGATTTGCGCATGCGCGAGTAGGCCAGCGCCTTGGCGCCGTCGACCTCCTGGCACTCGCCCTGGGAGCTGTCCCACACCAGCCCGGAATCGGCATCGTCGACGTCGTAGCCCATGCAGACGCTGATGCCACCGACGGCGTCCACCAGGGAGGACACCCCGCCCATGCCGACCTCCACGTAATGGTCGACGGTCAGCCCGGTCAGCTGCTCCACGGTGGACACCAGCAGGGACGGGCCGCCGTAGGAGTAGGCGGCATTGATCTTGTTGCCGCCGTACCCGGGGATCTCCACGTAGGTGTCGCGGGGCAGGGAGGTCAGGGAGCTCTGCCCGCCGGCCTGGTGCAGCAGCATGATCGAGTCGGAGCGCGCGCCCTCGGTGTTGTCCACGACGGCGCCGTCGGCCCGGGAGTCGGAGCCGACGATCAGCCACGTCTCACCGGGGGTGTTCTCCGCGCCGGTGAGGGCCTCCACGCGCTGCAGCTTGGAGTCGACGTTATGGGCGAGCCAGGCGACGCGAGCGCCCACGAGCCCCAGCAGGACGGCCAGCGCGATGGCCACCCACCGCAGCGGGCGGCGCCGCTTGCGCCTGGGGGGCGAGGGCGGAGCCGGCTGCGTGTGCTGGGTCAGCGACGGCGATGGCCTGTACCTCGACGAGTGCACCGTGGTGCGTGGCCTGGCGACGTTGTGGCTGCGGGCGGAGGGCGCGGCCCCGGCCGGCATGACGCGGGTGCCCTCGCCGCCCCGCACCGGGCGGGACGATGCGGAGGACAGCGGCACCGCCGAGGAACCGGTGCGTGCCCGGCTCCTTGAATGCGTGCGCCCCGGGGGTCCGGGAACCGCATCCGGGCGGACTGCACCTCCCGCAGCGCTACGTCCCGCAGCGGCAGCGGTCCCGGAATCGCCGCCTGAGGACGGCGCGGCCGGCCGCTGCTGTGCGCGCGGTCGGCGCGGCGCGGCACCGCTGCGTGCGCCGGCGCCGTCGGCGGCGCTCCTGCCCGGCTGCGAGGCGGCGGCGCGGACGGGCGGCCCGAGCGACCCGCCCGCCGGGAGGAGGAACCGGCGGCTCCGGCCCGCCGTCGCGACCCACCGGTACCGGGGTCGAATGACGGGGGAAGATCGTCGTTGCTGCTCACTGCTGGCTGGCCTCCTGTCCCTGCGGCTCGGTGTGCGCGTCGTCTGGCTGTCTCAGAAGCACTGGGCGGCGGGGTCCTCCGTGGTCGCATCGGTGGTGGGAGTGCGAGTGTGGCTGTCCGAGGCGGCGTCGGTCTGCTCATCCCCGGAATCGGGCTCGGGCGCTTGCGCATCCTGCGTCTGCTCGGTGGCGTCCGCCTGCGACGAGGCGTCGGCGGTGTCCTGAGCGGCGGTCTGCTCCAAGGCCTCCGAAATCGGGGTGTCGGCCTTGATCGCCGCCCACACGGCGTCGGACTCGTCTGTGGGCAGTGCGCGGTTGAGATCCCAGGGCGCCTCCTCGTTCGGCATGGTCATCAGGACCGTCTGGTCGCTGCCGACGTTGCCGACCGACATGGCCAGCCCGGCCAGAGTGCTCAGGGAGCTGATGCCCGGGGAAGTGGTCAGCGAGCCCAGGGCGGCGCGGGCGAAGCTGTACAGGGCGTCGGCGTCGGTCAAGTAGTTCTTGGACTTGGCGGTTCGCAGCATTGCCGACACCAGGTTCTGCTGGCGGGGCATGCGCTGGCGGTCGGAGCCGTCGCCGACGCCGTGGCGCACGCGTGCATACTGCAGTGCGGTCGTGCCGTCCAGGTGACGGCAGCCCTGGCTGAGCACCAGCCCGGTGAACTCGGTGTCGTTGATGTCCTCGTCCACGTAGAGGGTGACGCCTCCGAGCGCATCCACCGTGGTGATCAGGCCGTTGAAGTCCACCACCAGGTACTCGTCGATGTAGAGCCCGGTGAGGTCCTCGACCGTGGCGATGGTGCAGGCCACGCCGGCGGCGACGGCGTCATCATCGGCGCTGGCGCCGGCCCCGTTGGCGAAGGCCGTGTTGAACGGCGTGTAGGACATGGCCTCGGTGGTGCCGCCGTCGGCGGTCTTGCAGGAGGGTATTTCCACCAGCAGATCGCGCGGGATGGAGACGATCTCGATACGGGACCGGTCCGCCGGGAGGTGCAGGATCATGGTGGTGTCCGAGCGCGCGACCGCCACCTCTTCGCTGCCCTCGGAGCCGTCCACGTTGTTGGCGCCCGCGCGGGAGTCGGTGCCCAGGATCAGGATGTTGACCGGCCGGCCCTCATAGCTGTCCACCACCTGGCGGGCGCGGTCCTTGCCGAGGAAGTCGTCGATGTCGAGCCTGTTCACCTGGGACTGGAGGTCATACCAGGCGAAGCCGACGCCGGAGACGATGAACAGCACGACGGCGAATCCGGCCAGCACGAGCTTGCGCGCGGCGCGCCGAGTCATGTCCTTGGCGGAGTGTCGCGCTTGAGCTTTGGCTTTGTCGTGGGATGACACGGCCATGATCATAAGGAACCCGTCTGTGAGCAGCTGCGATCCTTCGTCCCTCGCAAGGAGGAATCTCAGATGCTTGTCATCTTCCCACCCTACGGGATGCCGCGCCCCGCTGCCCTGTACACGCGGGCGCCCGGCGCGTGTAGTCTCCCACGCGTGATTGACGCACCACCCACTCCGCCCCGCGCCGTGGCCGAGACGCCGCCGGGAACAGTTCGCGTCGTCACGGTCGCCTACAACCCCGGCGAGGAGCTGGAGCGCTTCCTCGACTCCCTGAGCGCCGCCACAACTCGTAACCCAACTGTGGTCATAGCGGACAACGGCAGTGACCATGAGCGCGTGAACCGGGCCGCACAGCGATACGGGGCGCGCGTCGTCGGCGACGGCACCAACCGCGGGTACGGGGGCGGGGCCAACCTGGCTGCCCGGGACCTGACCGAGGACTGGATCGTGGTCGCCAACCCGGACATCGTCTGGCGCCCGGGAAGCCTGGACGCACTGATTGAGGCGGGGCGGGCCGAGCCCCGGGCCGGCTGCCTCGGGCCGCGCCTGCTCAACCCGGACGGGAGCGTCTACCCGTCCGGGCGGGCCCTGCCGACGCTGATCGGCGGTGCGGGGCACGCGGTCCTCGGGCGTGTATGGCCCGGCAACCCCTTCTCAGCCGCCTACCACGGCACCAATGAGGACACCACGCACGCCGTCGGCTGGCTCTCCGGCGCCTGCCTGCTGCTGCCCGCGGCCGCCTGGAAGCGCCTGGGCGGATTCGACGAGGAGTACTTCATGTTCTTCGAGGACGTCGACCTCGGCGCGCGCGTGGGACGAGCCGGCTGGCTCAACCTGCAGGTTCCGGGCGCGGTCGTCGTACACGCGCAGGGGGCCAGCTGGAAGAGCCGGCCCGAGCGCATGATCCGTGCCCACCACGCCTCCGCGCGCCGCTACGTGAGCGCGAGCCACCCCGCCGTGTGGCAGGCACCCGTGCGCTGGGCGGTGTCGGCGGGGCTGCGGGCCCGCGAGGAGATCGCGGTGCGTGCGGCCAGGCGCGGCTGAGGCCGGCGCCCGGCCCGTCTCAGAGCGTCGGCGGCGGCGGGGCGTCGTTGAGGGCCACGCGCCGAGCCAGCCGGGTGATCTGCCGCTCGCGGGCGGCGTTGCGCCGGAAGGACGACAGGATCTGGAACAGGAACGCCACCACCAGCGCGTACAGCAGCAGGTCGGCGCCGCGGCCGACCCCCACCAGGTGCGCCAGGCGAGTGAGCAGGGACGGGGCCAGGATCGCGGCGATCGCGAAGACGACGAAGGCCAGCGTCAGCAGGCGGCGGCCGGCCTGGTGGCGGGCGCCGCCCGGGGAGCGCAGCATCATCCACCCCACGGCACCTACCGCGGCGATCAGGAACACCTGGATGACGATCTGCGAGCTCATGGCAACAAGTATTGCGGGTTCAACGGGCAGTGCGGGGCAGGACGGCGGTCACGAGAACAGCAGGTCGACCAGGATGTTGATGGAGTTCCACAGCGACTGGCCCTTGGCCCTGGAGTAGTCGGTGTACTCGATGTGCACGGGGAACTCGCGCCACGGCAGTCCGGTGGCGCCGAGCTGCCGGACGATCTCGGAGGCATGGGCCATCCGGTTCTGCCGCAGGTCGAGCCTGGTGGCGGCGTCGCGGCGAATCACCCGCAGCCCGTTGTGCGCGTCGGTCAGGTGCATGCCGGTGGTACGTGAGGCCGCTACCGCCGCGGTCTTGAGCACCAGGCGCTTTAGCCAGCCGACGGGGGAGGCCCCGTCCAGGAAGCGTGATCCCAGCACGAAGGCCAGGTCCTCCTGCTCCGCTGCGCCCACCATGGCGGCGGCGTCGGCCACCGAGTGCTGGCCGTCGGCGTCGAAGGTGACCACGTAGCGGGCGTCGGTGCGCTCCAGGACGTAGGTGATGCCGGTCTGCAGGGCGGCGCCCTGCCCCAGGTTCAGGGGGTGGCGGACCACGACGGCGCCGGCGGCCTGCGCCTGTGCCGCCGAGTCGTCCGCCGAGCCGTCGTCGACGGCCACGACCAGCGGAAAGACCCGGCGCGCCGCCGCAATGACGTCACGTACCACCTGGGCCTCGTTGTACAGGGGCACAACGAGCCAGGCGTCGGTTACCGGCGTGGTGAATCGCGTCTGGGAGCCCTCAGTGGATGTCACCGCCGCATTCTCGCACAAGCTTGGCTTAGGATGGCGACGCAGGGCCGTCCGCAGGGGCGGTATCCGGCAGCACTTCGAACGCCCGCCCAGTCAGGAGCCGCCATGAGCCCGGCCAGCCCCGCCCGGATAGCCCCGTCCGCCGATGTCTCTCCCGAGGCGAGTATCGGGGACGGATCATCCATCTGGCACCTGGCCCAGGTGCGCGAGCACGCCGAGCTCGGCCCGGGCTGCATCGTGGGCCGGGGCGCGTACATCGGCGAGGGCGTGCGCATGGGCCGCAACTGCAAGGTGCAGAACTACGCGCTGATCTACGAGCCGGCCCGGCTGGGCGACGGCGTATTCGTGGGCCCGGCCGTCACCTTCACCAATGACCACTTCCCACGCGCCGTCAACCCCGACGGGTCCCTCAAGTCCGCCTCCGACTGGGAGCCGGTGGGCGTAACCGTGCAGGACGGCGCCTCCATCGGGGCCCGCGCCGTCTGTGTCGCGCCCGTGCAGATCGGGGCGTGGGCCACCGTGGCCGCCGGCGCCGTCGTCACCAAGGACGTGCCCGCGCATGCGCTGGTCGCCGGGGTCCCCGCCCGCCGCATCGGCTGGGTGGGGCGCGCCGGGGAGCCGCTGGTCCCCGTGGAGGGCGACGGCGAGGCCCCCGGGTCCGGCGCGGGCACCCGCATGTGGCGCTGCCCCGCCACCGGCGCGCTGTACGAAGAGACCATCGCAAGCAACAGTCACGAAAACACGATCCGGGAGGTCACCCACTGATGTCACGCGAGTTCATTCCCGCCGCCAAGCCGATCATCGGAGACGAGGAGCGTGCCGCCGTCGACGCCGTCATGGCCTCCGGCATGGTCGTCCAGGGCCCGCAGGTCGCCGCCTTCGAGGAGGAGTTCTCCACCCGGGTGGTGGCCGGCGCCCACGCCGTCGCCGTCAACTCCGGCACCTCCGCCCAGCACCTGGCCACGCTGGCCTGCGACCTGAAGTCCGAGGGCGGCGTGCCGGAGGTCATCGTCCCCTCCTTCACCTTCGCCGCCACCGGCAACTCCGTCGCCATCACCGGCGCCAAGCCCGTCTTCGCCGACATCGACCCGGTCACCTTCACCCTGGACCCGGCCTCGGTGGAGGCCGCCATCACTGAGAACACGGTCGCCATCGAGGTGGTGCACCTGTACGGCCTGGCCGCGGACATGGACGCGATCATGGGTATCGCCGCCCGCCACGACCTGGCGGTCTTCGAGGACTGTGCGCAGGCGCACGGCGCCGCGATCAACGGCAAGCCCGTGGGCACCTTCGGGGCGTGGGGCTCCTTCTCCTTCTACCCCACCAAGAACATGACCACCCTGGAGGGCGGCATGGTCACCACCCCCGATGCCGAGCTCGCCCGCCGTGTGCGGCTGCTGCGCAACCAGGGCATGGAGAAGCAGTACGCCAACGAGCTTGTGGGCCTGAACAACCGCATGACGGATGTGGCCGCCGCCGTGGGCCGGGTGCAGCTGAAGAAACTGGACGGCTGGACCGAGGCGCGCCGCGCCAACGCCGCGGCACTGGACGCCGGGCTCGGCGACGTCCCCGGCGTGATCACCCCCGCTGTCCCGGACGGCTACCGGCACGTGTACCACCAGTACACGATCCGCCTGGAGGGCGCCACCGCCGCCGAGCGCGACGCCGCCCAGAGCGCGCTGCGCGAGGAGTGGCAGGTCGGCTCGGGCGTGTACTACCCCATCCCGAACCACCGCCTGGACTCCCTGGCCCCCTATGCGCCCGGGCTGGAGCTGCCCGCCACCGAGCTGGTGGCGCGCGAGTGCCTGTCCCTGCCCGTGCACCCCTCCCTGACGCAGGCTGACCTGGACCGCATCGTCCAGGCCGTCACCGCAGTCGTGAAGGCGGGTGCCTGAGATGTCTGAGACGACTGAGACGATCAAGACTGACGCCGGCGGCCCGCTGCGGGTCGGCCTGATCGGCCTGGGCTCAATGGGCCGCCACCACGCCCGCGTCATCCGCGCCACCGAGGGCGAGGAGCTGGTGGCCGTGGCCGACCCGGGTGGCGACCGCTTCGGCGTCGCCGGGGACCTGCCGGTGCTGCCGGACGTGCACGCCCTCATCGACGCCGGCCTGGACGCCGCCCTGGTCGCAGTGCCCACCGTCTTCCACGAGGAGGTGGCCCTGGCGCTGGCGGAGGCGGGCGTGCCGACCATGGTGGAGAAGCCCATCGCCCACTCCGTCGAGGCCGGCGAGCGGGTGCGCGACGCCTTCGCGTCCCGCGGCCTGGTGGGCGCCGTCGGCTATGTGGAGCGCTGCAACCCGGCCCTGCGGGCGCTGCGGGAGCGGCTCGACGCCGGTGAGCTGGGCCAGGTCTACCAGGTCCTCACCCGCCGCCAGGGGCCCTTCCCGGCGCGCATCAGCGACGTCGGCGTGGTCAAGGACCTGGCCACCCACGACGTCGACCTGACCGCCTGGGTGGCGGGCTCCCCGTACGTGTCCATCAGCGCCCAGGTGGCGCACCGCTCCGGACGGGACAACGAGGACATGGTGGTTGCCTCCGGGCGGCTGGCCAGCGGTGTGATCGTCTCCCACGTGGTCAACTGGCTGACCCCCTTCAAGGAGCGCGTCACCATCGTCACCGGGGAGAAGGGCGCATTCGTCGCTGACACGCTCACCGGGGACCTGACCTTCTACGCCAACGGCACCGTCGCCTCCGACTGGGACCAGGTCGCCAACTTCCGCGGTGTCACCGAGGGCGACGTCATCCGCTACGCCATCCCCAAGCGTGAGCCGCTGGCCCTGGAGCAGGAGCGCTTCCGTGACGCCGTGCGCGGCGTGGGCGGTGAGCACGTCACCATGGCCGAGGGCGTCAACACGCTGCGCGTGGTCGAGGCGGTGCTCACCTCCGCTGCCGAGGGCCGCACCGTGCAGCTGTGAACCGCCGTCTGCTCGCCCTGGCCGCGGCGGGAGCGGGGGCGGCGGTGCTTGCGGCCGCCGCCCTGCGCGCCCGTCCGCGCGGGGAGAGCCCCGGGTGGTGCTGGCGACCCGCCTGTACGCCCCCGAGCCTGCGGCCGCCGCGCTGCGGCTGCGCGGACTGGCCCGCGCCCTGGCCGACGCCGGCGCGCAGGTACGGGTGCTGACCTCCACCCCGCCGGGCATGGCTGCGCGCCGACCCCGGGGTCACCGTCAGCTCCGCCCCGGCGCTGCGTGACGAGGGCGGCTACATCCGCGGATACGCCCAGTACCTCAGCTTCGACATCCCGCTCGCGGCACGGCTGCTGGCCGGGCCGGCGCCGGACCTGATCGTCGCCGAGCCGCCGCCCACCACCGGGGCGGTGGTGGGCGTGGCCGCCGCCCTGCGCGGCGCCCCCTACGCCTACTACGCGCCGACGTCTGGTCCGATGCGGCCGCCTCCACCGGTGCCCCCGGCTGGGTGGTCGGCGCCCTGCGGGGCGTGGAGGGGCTGGTGCTGCGCGGCGCCCGCACCGTGCTGGCCGTCAACGACGGCGTGGCCGAGCGGGTACGGGAACTGGGCGCCCGCGCGGTCACCGTGGTGCCCAACGGCATCGACACCGACGTGTTCACCCCGGACGGCGCGCGTGCCGCCGACGCACCGTCGGCGCCGTACTTCCTGTACGCCGGCACCGCCTCGGAGTGGCAGGGGGCGGGCGTGTTCATTGAGGCGCTGCGCCTGGTGCACCGGGAGGAGCCCGAGGCCAGGCTGGTGTTCCTGGGGCAGGGCAGCGACTGGCAGGCGCTGAAGGACCTGGCGGGCGGGGACGCGCGCGTGGTCTTCCGCGACCTGGTGCCGGCCGCGCAGGCCGCCACCTGGCAGCGCGGGGCGGTGGCCTCGGTGGTGTCCATTCGCCCGGGGCTTGGCTACGACTTCGCCTACCCCACCAAGATCTTCGCCGCTCTGGCCTGCGGCACCCCGGTGGTCTACGCCGGACCCGGGCCGGCGCGCACGGACCTGCCCGCCAACGCCCTGGGCTGGGCGAGCGACTACGACGCCGAGCAGGTCGCCGCCGCGATGCTGGCCGCCCTGGAGGCGTCCCGGGCGGACGACGCGCAGCGGGCCCAGGCGGCGCAGCGCCGTCGGGAGTGGGTCATGCGGCACCGCTCCATGCAGGCCGCCCTGCGCGACGCCGCCGAGGTGTTGTTGGCAGGGGCGTCGGCGGCGGACTGACACACGACTTTGTGCTCGTAGAGGCGGGTGACGGTCCAGGCGCTCGGCCGAGCCGGGCCAGTCAGAACGGCCCGGCCGGGAGCGGGACGGTCAGAAGGTGACGCTGCCGACGCGGGCGCGCAGCTCGGCCACCACCCGCTCGGCGGCGTGACCGTCGCCGTAGGGGGTGGCCGCGCCCGGGTCCGGCTCGGCCGGCCTGGGCCGGGAGGCCGCCGCCACCAGTGACTCACCGGGCTCGACCAGCACATTCCAGCCCAGTTCCACGGTCTCAACCCACTCGGTCTGCGGTCGCACCGTCGTACACGGCACCCGCAGCAGGAAGGCCTCCTTCTGGAGTCCACCTGAGTCCGTGACCACGCCGCGGGCGTGCAGGGCGGAGGCAATCAACTCCGGGTAGGGCAGGGGCGGGTGCACCAGCAGCTGCGAGCCCGGGGCCCCGCCGACGGCCTCCAGGTCGATGCGGTGCTCGGCGCACTTGGCCACCAGCCGCGGATGCGCCAGCAGCACCACCGGATGATCCACGCGGGCCAGCGCATCCAGCACCGCGCGCAGCCGGTCGGCGTCGTCGGTGTTCTCCGCCCGGTGGATCGTGGCCAGCGAGTAGCCCCTATCCGCCAGACCCAGCTCACGCATCACCGGCGACGGCGCCCCCGCCACCTGATCGCGCACCCGCAGCAGTACATCGGTCATGACGTCGCCCACCACCACGGTGCGCTCCGCCAGGCCCTCGGCGGCCAGGTGCGCAGCACCTATTGCGGTGGGGGTGAGCAGCAGGTCGGCGGCGTGGTCGGTGAGCACCCGGTTGATCTCCTCGGGCATGGCGCGGTTGAAGGAGCGCAGCCCCGCCTCCAGGTGGGCGCTGGGCACGTGCAGCTTCACCGCCGCCAGCGCCCCGGCGAGCGTGGAGTTTGTGTCCCCGTAGACCAGCACCCAGTCAGGGGCGTGCTCGGCCAGGACCCCGTCCATCTCCGCGAGCATGGCCCCGGTCTGCACCCCGTGCGAGCCCGACCCCACGCCCAGGTGCACGTCGGGCGCGGGAATGCCCAGGTCACGGAAGAAGACGTCGGAGAGCATGGGGTCGTAGTGCTGGCCGGTGTGTACGATCACGTGCTCCACGCCGACGGCGGCGCAGGCGTGGGCAATGGGGGCAAGCTTGACGAACTGGGGGCGGGCCCCGACCACGGACAGCACCTTCATGCCCCGGACTCTACCGGCCTGCGGCCGCGTCGTCGCGGCACTGCCACCGTCTCGCCACCGCCGTATCGGCACAGCTGTGGGCAGGACGCGACGGCGAAGCCCCCGCTGTAAGGGCACGTGCACGGATGTGTCCGGATATACTCGCCGGGTGAGTCTGCTGCTGCGCACCGTCAGGAATCTGCTAAGCGTCCTGCCGCATGACGCCAAGCGCTTCATCCTCACCTTCGCGGGCCTGTTCTCGGCGCTGTCCCTGCTCGACGTTGCCGCGCTGGGTCTGCTCGCCCTCCTGCTCACCCCGCTGATGACCGGTGCGGCCTTCACCATTCCTGTGATCGGCATGAGCGTGGGCGGGTCCGGGACCGTCTGGCTGCTGCTGGTGGTGTGCGTGCTCATCATCAGCAAGGACCTGCTCGCCATTGCCATTCAGCGTGCCTCCACCAGGCGCTTCGCCGGCTTCGAGCAGGACCTGGGCGCACAGCTGCTCGACTCATTCTTCTACGCCCCCTGGGCCGAGCGGCTGCGCCGCCACTCCACCGACCTGGTCCGCTCCACGGATGTGGGCGTGGCCTCCACCGTCTCCGGCGTGCTGATCCCCTTCACCCAGCTGGCCGGCGAGGTGTGCACCTTTGTGGCCGTCATGGCGGTGCTCTTCGTTGCCAGGCCCGTGATGGCGGCCATCACCGTCCTCTACTTCGGCGTCGTCGCCCTAGTCATGTACCTGTGGGTGCTGCGCCGGGCAGTGGCCGCTGGCAAGGACAACCGCACCTACTCCGTGCGCTCGGTGCGGCTGGTGTCCGAGATGGTCCACTCGCTGAAGGAGATCACTCTGCGGGACAAGGCCGCCGAGCTTGAGCGCGTGGTGCTGGAGGAGCGGCGCAAGGCGTCCCAGGCCCGCGCCGACCAGTCCTTCCTCGGCGCGGTGCCCCGCTACATGCTTGAGATCGCTCTGATCGGTGGCCTGGCCATCGCCGCGGGCATCGGCTTCGCCCAGGGCGGGCAGGGCGAGGCGCTGTCCTCCCTCGCCCTGTTCGGCGTGTGTGGCTTCCGCATCGTGCCCTCCATTACGCGCTTCCAGACGATCATGGGCCAGACCGGCTCGAACATCCCCTACGCCGAGCGGGTGCTCGCGGAGATCGAGGCCGGCCGCGTCAACCGCGCCCAGCACGCCGAAATGGTCGCCGGTACCGAGCTGCCCGACGACGCCCGCGCCCTCGTGCTGGACGACGTCTCCTTCACCTACGTCGGCTCCGACAATCCGGCGGTGGAGCACGTGTCCCTCACCCTGCCGTTCGGCTCCTCCCTCGCCCTGGTCGGCGCGTCCGGCTCGGGCAAGTCCACCCTGGTGGACATGATCCTCGGCCTGCTCACCCCCTCCGCCGGTCAGCTGCGCGTCGACGACGTGCCCCTGACCGAGGTGCTGCACTCCTGGCGCTCCCGCGTCGGCTACGTGCCCCAGGAAGTCTCCCTGTTCGACTCCACCGTCGCCCACAATGTCGCTCTGTCCTGGGATACCGACTCCATTGACGTCGAACGCGTGCGCCGTGCGCTGCGCCGCGCACAGCTGCTCGATGTCATCGAGGATCGCGAGGGCGGGATCTGGGCCTCGGTCGGAGAGGGCGGCATGAAGTTGTCCGGCGGGCAGCGGCAGCGCCTGGGCATCGCCCGGGCCCTGTACTCCGAACCGCTGGTCCTGATCATGGACGAGGCGACCTCCGCGCTGGACACCGCCACCGAGGCGGCCGTGACCGAGGCGGTAGCGGAGCTGTCCGGTGAGGTGACCGTGATCGTGGTCGCGCACCGCCTGGCCACCATCCGCCACAGCGATCAGGTGTGCTTCATGCGTGACGCCCACCTGGTCGCATCCGGCACCTTCGATCAAGTGGTTGCGGCCGCACCCGACTTCGCCCAGCAGGCCGCCCTGGCGGGCCTGCTCGATGACGACGACGAGTCGACCGCGCGCGGCGTTCTGGCAGCAGCCTCCCGTACCGACCAGAAGGAGAGCGCATGACCGCCCCGCACAGTGGCACCGCCGCAGCTGGTGGTAATACGGCGGCCGCACACCATCTACCCACTTTCAATGGGCGCGGACCGCGCGTGGCCATGCTGGTGTACAACGACGCCCACAACGACGCCCGCGTCCTGAAGGAGGCGGCGACCCTGCGTGCCGCCGGCGCCACCGTGCGCATCTTCGCGGTAGCCCGCGCCAACTCCGGCTACCCCGAGGGCACGGTTCCGGTCGACGACGGGGTGGACATTGTGCGTGCCCGCGAGTTCTCCCTCGCCAATGTGTCCCCCCGCCTGGCGTCCCTGCGCGACCGCGTCACCGGCAAGGCCGGCGCTCCCGCAGGTGTCGAGGCACCGGCGACCCCGGCTACGGGCGGTGCCGCCATCCAGGACACCCTGGCGCTCGGGGCTGAAGCGCCCGAGGCAGACGTCGCCCCGGCGCTCGTATCCGGCACGACGGTGGCCGCCTCGGCCCACGCGGCGGCCGACCGTGCCGGTGCGCTGGCCGCCGACGCCGCTATGCGCGCGTACAAGACCGTCTCACTGGGCGACTACTGGCTGCGCGCCGCCCGCGCCGCCCTGGCCTGGATGCCGGACGTGGTCCACGCCAACGACGGGAACACACTCGCCCCAGCCATGTGGATCGTGGACCGCTGCAACGCCCGCCTCGTCTACGACTCGCACGAGCTGTGGCTGCACCGCAACGTCCGCTCCGACCGGCCGCTCGCCCGGCGGGTGGAGGCCGCCATCGAGAGGCGGGGCATCCGCCGCGCCGACGCTGTCATCACCGTATCGCCCTCCATCGTCGAGTGGCTGACGGAGCACTACCGGTTGGAGCGCCCACCGACCCTGGTGCGCAACATCCCCGCAGCAGGCCCCCTGCCCGATCCTGCGCGCGGGCGCCTGCACGAACTGGCGGGCCTGGTTCCCACCGACCGGGTCATCGCTTACGGCGGTCGCATCACCACCTCCCGGGGCATTGAGGAGACCGTCGCCGCTCTGCCGCACCTGCCCGCCGACGTCCACCTGGTCATGCTCGGCTACGGTGAGCCCGACTACCTGGACGTCATCGCCCAGGAAGCGGCCCGTCACGGCGTGAGTGATCGCGTGCACCGCGTGGGGCCGGTCGCGCCGCACGAGGTGGCCGACGCCCTGTCCGACGCTGACGTGGCTGTGGTGCATGTTCGACCCACCTGCCTGTCCTACCGCTTCGCCCTGCCCAACAAGCTCTTCGAGTCCATTCGCGGCGGGCTGCCCGTGGCGGCCGCCGACCTGCCGGATATCCGCGGCGTCGTCGAGCACTACGGGGTGGGGGAGGTCTTCTCCGGGGAGGATCCGGCGGACCTGGCGGCCACCATCAGCCGCATCCTTGACGGCTCCGAGAAGTACCGGGCCGCCGCGCTGGCGGCCTGCCCGCAGCTGACCTGGGAGCATGAGACCGCGGCGCTGATCGGCGCCTACCGCCGCGCCCTGATGGGGGAGCGCGCATGAACGCCGCCGCGACCGCTGTGGCGACACTCCGCCGCCCCCGACTGCTGATCCTGTCCTTCTCCCCGATCGCCTCCGACGCCCGCGTCCTGAAGCAGGTGCGGCTGTTCGCCCCCACGCACGAGGTCACCACCTGCGGCTACGGCGAGGCCCCGGACGGCGTGGCTCGGCACGTGCGCATCCCGGATGAGCTGGTCTCCTGGCGGCTGGACCGCTCCGACCTGATTGCCCGCCGCTTCGCCCGCGCCCAGGCCCAGCAGGAGGTGGTTGCCTGGGTGCGCGGACAGCTGGAGCCCGGCGCATTCGACGCGGTGCTGGCAGACGACGCGGAAACCGTGCCGCTGGCCCTGTGGCTGCGCCCGCCCGGGGGCGTCCACGCCGACCTGCACGAATACGCGCCCAGGCAGAAGGAGGGCGTGCTGCGCTGGCGTGTGTTCGTCGCCCCCTACGTGCGCTGGCTGTGCCGCACCTACGTGACCAGGGTCGACTCGGTCACCACCGTGGCCCAGGGACTGGCAGACGCGTATGCGCGGGAGTACGGCATCCGCGCCGAGGTGGTCACCAACGCCACCCCCTACCGGCAGGCGGACCCCACTCCCGTCGGTCGTCCCCTGCGGCTGGTGCACTCCGGTGCTGCCCTGCCCGACCGGCACCTGGAGATCATGGTCGACGCAATCGGCCTGACCGACCGCAACGTCACCCTGGACCTGTACCTGACCCGCAATGACCCCGCCGTCATCGACGCCCTGCGCGCCCGGGCGGCCGCACTGCCCGCCGATCGTGCAGGCCGAGTGCGCGTGATGGACCCCGTGCCCTACGCCGAGCTCATCGACACCCTCGCCCGCTACGACGTCGGGGTCTTCTCCATACCGCCGGTCTCCTTCAACTACAAGCACACTCTGCCCAACAAGCTGTTCGACTTCATCCAGGCCCGCCTGGCCGTGGTCGTCTCACCGAGCCCGGAGATGGCGCGCGTGGTCGAGCAATACCAACTGGGAGCGGTAACCGCTGACTTCACCGCCGGCTCCCTGGCCGCCTGCCTAGACGCACTCACCGACGCGCAGGTCGCTGCCGGCAAGGCGGCCGCCCATGCCGCCGCTCACGAGCTGTCCGCGCAGGAGCAGATGGCCGGCTGGTGGAATGCCGTCATCGCTGCGGACGCGCGTGCCGCAGCCGTCGATCCGACGCTCGCCGTTCCTGCCGACCACAGCACCGACACCGGGGAGAACGCATGAGGGTCCTCGCAGTAACCACCTGGTTCCCCACCGCGGTCGCCCCCTCCCGCGGCAGCTTCGTGGTGAACAACCTGCACGCCATCGGCCGGGCGCACGAGCTGCGCGTCATCCACCTGGTCTCACCCGGGGACGACGACGGCACCCGTCAACAGGTGCACGAGGGCATCCGGGTGCGGCGCGTGCCCATGAACCCCCAGTCACCGGCTGAAGTCGCTCGCGCCGCGCGCGCCGTCTCCGCGGCCCTGCGCAGTGACTCCTTCACCCCGCAGATTCTGCACACCATGGCCGCCTCCGCGTTGGAGCCTGCCGCCCTGCTCCGCCCGCAGCTGCCCTGGATCCACACCGAGCACTGGTCGGCGCTGACCGCCCCGGAGACGCTCGGCACCGCCGGCAGGGCGGCCCTGCCGGCGGTGCGCCGACTGCTGCGCCTGCCCGGCATCGTCACCACCGACTCCCAGTTCCTGGCCGACGGCGTGCGCCGGGGCCGCGGCAGCCGCGACACCCGAGTGGTCCCGTGCATCGTCGAGCCCTACCCGGCTGCCGCCCGGCGGGAGCGGACCGATGGTGCGTTGTCCCTGGTGAGTGTGGGCGGACTCATCGACCGTAAGGACCCGCTGCTGGCCCTCGAGGTTGTGGCTGAGCTCGTGCGTCGTGGCCTGGACGCCCGCCTGACCTGGGTGGGGGAGGGGCCCCTGCGCGGCGCCGTCACCGAGCGCGCCGCCGCGCCCGACCTGGCCGGACGCATTACCCTCACCGGAACCCTGGATGCCGTGGGCGTGCGCGCCGCGCTCGCGGAGGCCGACCTGCTCTTGGCGCCCACCCGGTCAGACAACTTCTTCATCGCCGTGGCCGAGGCGGTCATTGCCGGCCGCCCCGTGGTGACCGGTGCGAAGGGCGGTCAGAGCGAATACCTGGACCCCGCCTACTCGCGCCTGGTGGACACCCGCGACGTGGCCAGGTGGGCCGATGCGGTGGCCGAGCTCGACGCCGCCACCGCGGACGTGCCCGCCCAGGCCATCGCCGCAACCATCGGCGACCGCTTCTCCACCGCCGCCGCCGCCCGCGGCTACAACACCGCCTACCGCGACCTGCTCGCCCCCCGGGGTGGGACTTGGCCCGGTGACGAGCCTCGGGGGTAACGCACGTGCACGAAACACTCGCCCTGCCCGCCGCCGGACGCCGTCGGCTCGGCCCCAACACCGTTGAGCGCACCGACCTGGGGAGCACCGAGGCACCGCCCGGTACGCAGGTGGACGTCGTAGTCGCCTGCCACACCCCCACTAGGCCGATAGGCCGCGCCGTCGCCTCCCTGCTGGAAGGCAACCCCGAGGCCGCCATCACCGTCTCCTGCCACAACCGCCCCGCCGAGGAGATCGCCGCCGCGATCCGGCCGGAGCACCGCCATCTGGTCCGCTACCTGGAGCACACCGACCCCCGCCCCTCCGCCTCCGGCCCCTTCAACGCGGGTATGCGTGCCGCCCGTACCCCGTGGGTGTCCATCATGGGCTCCGACGACCGCCTCGCAGCCGGCGCGGTCGCCTCCTGGCTGGCGCTGGCCGAGGCGACCGGTGCCGAATTCGTCATCCCCCGCCTGGCCCTGGGACTCCCGACGACAATCGTGCCGACACCCGCGCCGCGCCCCACCAGGCTGCTCGCCCCGTACCTGAGCACCTGCGGGACCAGCCGCGGCTCAAACGGCCTGGACGCCCTTAAGACCCGGGTCGTCCGTCGTCTCGCCCGCACCGACCTGGCCGCCGACCGCCTCGCCTACCGCTCCGCCCCGCTGGGACTGCTCAGCGTAGCGATGCTCCGGCGCACCGGCGCCCACCTGGTGGAGGGCGCCACCGTCGGCGGTGACGTGTCCATGGTGACCGGCCTGTTCGCCGCTGTCCCCACCGCGTACGACTCCGCTGGCCCCGTCTACCTGATAGGTGAGGACGCCACGGACCGCGTCACCTATGACGTGCGTCCCATGGACGAGCAGCTCGGCTTCCTGCCCGGCGTGCTGCGAGCGCCCTGGTTCACCTCGCTCACGGCGACGCGGCGCCGCGCCGTAGTGGTCAAGCTGGTGCGCATCCACGTGTTCGGCGCCGTCTACTACCGCGACCGGGAGGACATCTGGACGCCCTCCGAGCGGGCCGCACTGGCGGGCATGTGTCGGCGCCTGCACGGTGCTGCGCCCGGCTTCGACCGCGTCCTGTCGCGGGCGGACCGGGACTTGCTTGACGCCTGCCTGGATCCGGGGGTGCCGGCCGCAGTGCTCATCCACCGTGCCCAGGCGCGCCGCCGCCACGGCCGCCCCGCCACCCTGCTCACGCGAGACCCTGCCTGGCTGCTGGACCGGGAGGCCCCCCCTGCGGTTCATGGCGGCCTCCATGCTTACCAAACTGCTTCCCGCAGCGCCCGCACCCGCACCGGCCGACAACCCGCCGGCCCCAGACCAGGACTGAGCACCGATGCCACGCACCGCCACCGGGATCACCGGGATCGTCTCCCGCGCCGCCGTCACCCCGCCCGGACGAGCCGCGCTGGCCTCCATAACCCTGGCGCGTCTGCACCTGGCCATCCGCCGCGACGACGCCGTCAGCGGCGCCATCGAGACGGCCCGTCGCGCCCGTTTCCTGGCCGACCGGGGCGAGCACGCCCGCGCCCAGCGCCTGCTGGGGCGGGCGCGCGGGCTGCTGGTCGGTCGACGAGCGGCGGCCGTCGTCGCCGTCGAGGAGGCCATCCTGGCCATGAACACGGGCGCGCAAGCCGCCGCTGGTGCTCTGCCTCCGAACGCCCTGACCGACCTGCTCGCGCAGGCCGACGCCGCATGGGAGGCCGGCGCCGACGCGGTCGCGGAGGAACTGCTGGACATGGCCGTGCGGATGATGTTCCACCCGAGCCTGCACTTCGCGGCCGCCACCTCCGCCCTGACCGCGGACCCCGCCGTATTCCTGGCTCCGCTGCGCGCCTCGGCCGCATGGGCCGCCGTCACCGCACCGCTGGCCTCCCGCCGGCACGCCTCCGCCCGGAAGGAGGGGCCGGAGCGGGTGCTGTTCATCTCCCTGAAGAACTGGACCTTCGTCCGCGGCATCGTCGAGGACTACCGCGCCGACCCGCGCTGCGAGGTACGCACCCTGGATCTGCTCGACCTGTCCCTCAGGCCATCGCGCCGCAGCCTCTTGCACGCCCGCCTGCGGCTGGCCCGCGGGGCGGATCTCGCCGGTGCCGGCCTGCTGACCGGCATATCCGACGACATCGCCGCCGCCTTGGCCTGGGCGGATACCATCTTCGTGGAGTGGGGGAGCGCCGCCGCTGTATGGGCGAGTCTGCTCGCCCCCGTACTTGCCCCCCAGGCCCGACTCCTGATCCGTATCCATTCCTACGAGGCCTCCACCGTCATGCCGCAGCTGGTGGACTGGGCCGCCGTGGACCAGTTGGTCACCGTTGCCCCTGCAATCCGGGAGATTCTGCGCGCCAGCCTGCACCTGCCCGAAACCCTGGAGGTCATTACCGTCCCCAACCGGGCACAGCTGCAACGTTTCGCCCTGCCCAAGGAGCCGAGCGCGGCACGCACCCTGGCGCTCGTGGGCTGGGCCGCCTTGCGCAAGGACCCCGCCTGGGCCCTGGACACCCTCGACCTGCTGCGCCAGACCGACCAGGCCTGGCATCTGCTGCTCATCGGCCCCGGATTTCCGAGTCACCTGTCTCCGGAGGAGCGCATCTACGCCGACGCCGTGACCGCCCGCCTGGCTGCCCTCGGCAAGGCAGTCACCATCACCGGCCGCACCGAGGTGGTGGAGCAGTACCTGCGGAGCGCCGGCGTGATCATTTCCGCCTCGCGCCGGGAGGGCACGCATGAGGGCTTCATCGAGGGGGTTGCCTCCGGCGCACTACCCGTATGCCGCAACTGGCCCGACGTCGCCCGCTGGGGAGGCCCGGCGGCGCTGTTCCCGGAGGACTGGGTGGTGAACACCCCGCAGGAGGCCGCCGCCCGCATCCTGGCCCTGGCCGATGACACCGACTACCGGCGCCGCCAGCAGGAGCACATCCTGCGCGGCAATGACTGGACGCATGTCAGGGCTCACTACGATGCCCTGCTGCTCGAGGTCGACTCGACGCGGTGAGCGGGTATCCTCACTACTGTTTGTCGCAGCTGCTGAGGAAGGAACCTGCATGCGCATCGCCGTCGTCGCCCTGGGAAAGATCGGTCTGCCCCTGGCCGTCCAGTACGCCGGAAAGGGCCACGAGGTCATCGGCGTGGACGTCAACCCCGCCACCGTCGAGGCCGTCAACGCCGCCCGTGAGCCCTTCCCCGGTGAGGCCGAGCTCGCAGAGCGGCTGGCGCAGCTGGTTCCCGCCGGGGCGCTGCGCGCCACCACCGACTATGCCGAGGCCATTCCCGGTGCGGATGCCGTCGTGCTGGTGGTGCCGCTGTTCGTCAATGACGAGACCTGGGAGCCGGACTTCGAGTGGATGGACGCCGCCACGCGTTCCCTCGCCGCGCACCTGACCCCCGGCACGCTGATCTCCTACGAGACCACCCTGCCGGTAGGCACCACCCGGGGCCGCTGGAAGCCGCTGATCGAGGAGATCAGCGGCCTGAAGGAGGGGGAGGACTTCCACCTGGTCTTCAGTCCCGAGCGCGTGCTCACCGGACGAGTCTTCGCCGATCTGCGCCGCTACCCCAAGCTGGTCGGCGGCCTTGACGCGGCCGGCACCGAGGCGGGCGTCCGCTTCTACGAGCAGGTACTCGACTTCGACGAGCGCACCGACCTGCCCCAGCCCAACGGCGTGTGGGACATGGGCACCGCCGAGGCCGCGGAGATGGCCAAGCTGGCTGAGACCACCTACCGGGACGTCAACATCGGCCTGGCCAACCAGTTCGCCGTCTACGCCGACAAGGCCGGATTCGACATCCAGCGCGTCATCGACGCGTGCAACTCCCAGCCCTACTCCCACATCCACCGGCCGGGTATCGCCGTGGGCGGCCACTGCATCCCCGTCTACCCGCGCCTGTACCTGTCCACCGACCCGGACGCCTCGATCGTGCGCACCGCCCGCGCCTTCAACGCCACCATGCCGCAGTACGTGGTCGACCGCGCCGAGGAGCTGCTGGGTGACCTGGAGGGCCTGCGCGTGGTGGTGCTGGGCGCCTCCTACCGCGGCAAGGTGAAGGAGACCGCCTTCTCCGGCGTGTTCCCCACGGTCGAGGCGCTGCGTGCCAAGGGCGCGCAGGTGCTGGTGCACGACCCCATGTACACCGACGCCGAGCTGGCCGGCTTCGGCTGGGACGCATACCACCTCGGCGACGCCGTCGACGTCGCCATCGTGCAGGCCGACCACCCCGAGTACGCCGCCCTGACCCCGGCGGACCTTCCCGGTGTGCGGCTGCTGCTGGACGGGCGCCGCGCCACCGACCCCGCCCTGTGGTCCGGCACCCCCCGCCTGACCATCGGCGGGGGCAAGTGACCTGGCTTCAGGCACTGCCTGCGGCCGCCTTTCTACTGTTATTCCTGCTCGCCCCCGGATACCTGGTGGGGCGGGCCTTCGGGCTGGCACGGTTACAGGCCCTGGGCGGCGCCCCGGCCATGACCGCCGCCGCCATCGGCGCCTTGACCGTGCTGTACCACTGGAGGCACGTCGGTTGGAACACGGTCACCGTCGTCGTTGGCACCGCGGTGCTGCTGGCGGTGTGCCTGGTCGGCGCTGCGGCGGCCCGCGCTTGGACGCGGCGTCGGCACGGCCACGCGCCCGTGCCGATGACCGGTTGGGGGCGGCTGCGGGCGTGGCTGCGTCCTCCCGCGGTGGGGCCAGGGCCATGGTGGCCGCTCGGGGCGGTGATCGCCCTGGCCGCCGCATTCTCCGCGGGGGCCGTGATCACCGGCATCGGCGAGGCCGATCAGCCCATGCAGGCCTCCGACGGGGTCTGGCACCTGAACGCCGTCGCCTATATGCGCGCGCTGGCCGACGCTTACCCCATCGGTTCGCTCGCGCCCATGTACTGGGGGGAGGTCCACTACTACCCGACGGGCTGGCACGCGCTGGCGGCGATCGTGCCCGCCCCGGTGACGGTGGCGGCTAACCTCACCGCACTGGTCGGACTTGCAGTGGTCTGGCCACTGGGCTGCGCCTCCCTGCTGTCCGCCCTGTTCAGCGCGCCGTCCCGCAGGTTGGTGGACGCACTGCCACTGCTGACCGGTGTGCTCGCCTCCGCCATTGCCACTGGTCCCTTCGTGCTGATGACGACCCTGTGGCCCTATGGTTGGGCGGTGTGCCTGCTGCCCGGGGCGGTGTCCCTGGTGATGGTCGCCAGACCCAGGCATGGCGCGCGCCGGGCGGGCGCCTCGACGGCGGGCGGCTGGCTGGCGGCCATCACCGCATGCCTGGGCTTGGTGGCCGTGCACGGCACCTCCGTGTTCAACCTGGCGGTTATCGGCGTGCCGGCGCTGCTGGTGGTCGGGTTGTCGGCGGCGGCACAGCACTGGAGCGCCGGAAACCGGCAGCGGGTCATCATTCTCGCCGTCGTCGCCTTCGCGCTGCTGGCGGTCGTGGTGGGCATCATCGGCTTCTGGGACCAGTTGCGCATGCTGTTCACCTACCACCGGCCGAGCGCGAGCGCGCTGGCAGTGCTGCGGGAGTCCTTCCACGACTCGGCGATGATAAGGGCAGTCCCCAACCGCGGCTGGGGCGGGGCGAGCCTGACGGTGGTCGCCGCTGTCGGGGTGATCGTCTCGGTGGCGCGTCGCCGACACCGGTGGGCGATACTCACAGCGGTGCTCGCCGTGCTGCTCATGATCGCGTCGGTGTCCACCGACAGCCCACTGCGGCTGCTGGCCTCACCCTGGTACCTGCAACGAGCCCGGATAGTTCCCCTGCTTGAGATCGCCGTGCTGGTCCTGGCGACGACGGCGGTTGAGGCGATGGTCGACACGGCCCGTGCCCGTTGGCGTATGCCCACGGAACCGGGCCGGTTGCGCCGCCGCGGCGCATGGGTGCGTGGGGCCGTGGTGGTGGTCGCAGTGAGCGTGACGGCCTTGGGCGCGGCCGCTGTAGCCCGTACGGCCTTCCACCACACCGTGATCGCCTTCTCCTATCAGCCGCTCGCCAGCCGTTGGCCGATGATGCTCGCCGACGGCGAGGCGGACTTCATCCGGTCCTCCGCACGGCTCCTCCCGGAGGATGCGGTGGTCCTCGGCCAGCCCACCAACGGTTCGGCGTACTACCTGTCGCTGACCGGAACGGATGTGGTCTACCCGACGCTGCGCCGCTATACCGATACGGACCGGCGCTTCGTGGCGTCCCATGCGGATCAGATACTCGTGGATCCGGGCGTGTGCGCCGCGCTGGACCGGCTGGGTGTCCGCTACTACTACACCGATGACGACCCGACCGAGGGCGGCGCTCCCGGCGGGGCGGAGACACCGCGCTGGGGGAATCGTCTGGATGAACTGCCCCGTGAGGCGCTGACGCCGGTGGCGAGCGATGGGGCGCACACGCTGTGGCTCATCACGGCCTGTGGATGAGGCTCCCGCCTGCGTCCGCGGTGAGGGCCCCCGGGTGCAGGGACGGCGTGCGCATGCAGGCGTGCCGGGATCGTGCACCGCAGCGGTTCCAGGGGGAGAGTCCCGGCGTGTTAATTTGGCGAAGGTAGATGCCTGCGAATGAAGAAGGAGCCTTCATGACCGCATGGGCCGCCTTGGTCCTCGCAGCTGTCGGGATCAGCCTGCTGATACTGGTGCCCGGCGCGCTTGCCCTGGTGGGTGCCGGCGCCGATAGGGCGGTGGCGCTCGCCGCCGGGGCGACGGTGACGGTCGCCTGCGCCGGGGCGGCCGCGGTCGCCCTGTCCCGACTCGGAATCCCCTGGGATGCGCGAACGGCCGGCGCCCTGCTCGTGGCCATGGGCGGTGCCGGCGCCATCGCCGGTGTCCTCCGCAGGCGATGGCGCCGTACCACTGCCGCAGGGCGGCACGGCGCCGGGGCCGCGGGCGGTACGGCGCATGGGCGTCGCGCGGTTGCGGCGTCGATTGTCGGCGCGGTCACGGCGGGCGGTGTTCAGGCCGGACTGTTCGCCAAGGTGACCGGAACCCCACGGGCGCTGCTGCAGAACAACGACGCAATGGTGCAGCTGAACCTGATCGAGGAGATTCGCCGCTCCGCGGACGCCTCCACACTCACGGCGGCGATTCCGATCACGGGCGGCAGCTACCCCACCGTCTGGCACTCGTTCTCGGTCTTCCTGACGCCTTTCGCCGGCACCCCCTTCGTATTCAACGCCATGGTGGTGTCGCTGTTCGCGGTGTTGTATCCGGCTGGGATGGCGATGCTCGCGGCTGCTGCCGGCGGCGGCCCGGCGGCCCGGCTGTCGGCCCCCTGGCTCGGCCTGGCCGCCTGCTGGTTCCCCGGCTCCATGCTGACCTTCAACGCGCAGGCCTCCGGGAGCTTCGCAATCGCACTGATTCCCGCCGCGCTCGCAGCGGTCGTCCTCCTGTGGAGGGAAGCATTCAACTGGCACTCACTGCTGCTCGGTGCCGTGATTGTGCTCGGGCTGGCGATTGCCAGCCCAGGTGCGGGACAGTGGGCGGTCCTGGTGGCCTGCGTCCTCCTGTTCGTCAGGCTGCTGCCGCGCGTTCGCGCTGCGGGCGGGGCGGGGCTCCGGAGGGCCTCCATGACGCTGGGGCTGGCCGTGCTGGCGGCGCTGCCCGTACTGATGATGCCGGCCGTACCCCGCCTCATGGCCATGGGCTCGTTTCCGCGGGGGGAGGGTCCCCTCTGGCCGCGCCTGCTGACTCCGCTTCTCCTGAACGATCCGACGGTCTCCACCTGGCCGGTCGCCACCCCGGTACTGTCCTATCTTCCACTGTCTCTGCTGGGCATCGCCGGTGCAGTGCTGACCCGGCGCCGGGGGGACAGGGTGCTGACCGGCGCGCTGGCGGTGACGGTCGCATGCGTCTGGATCACCATCCTGCCGGAAGGACGCTGGTGGGCCCTGGTCGGCGGCTGGTGGCGTGACTATCCGCGATACCTGGCGGTTGAGGTCATCTGCCTGGCGGCTACCGGCGCAATCGCCCTCGACGTGGCGATCGCGTGGGCGCAGCGGCGGCTGGTACGGGCGCAGCCGGGGCCGCCCGCGCGGCGAGCCCGGGCCGCCGCCATCTGGCTGGTTGCCGTGGTGCTGGTCGCCGCCGTGTGCGTACCCAATCTGGGCACCTTTCGACAGCTGACCGCGCGCGGTTACGTCGTGCTGGTGCATCCGCCGTGGGTCACCGAGCAGGAGGCCCGGCGCATGGAGGCGGTCGGTGCGGGGCTCCCCGAGGACGCCGTCGTCTACGGGTTCCCGCAGACAGGGGCGGGGCTCATCCCGGTCCTGACCCCCGCGAACAGCGTGCATCGCTCGTGGAGCCCGACCGGCACATGGGACGAGCGGTTCATCGCCGAGCACTTCGACGAGTTCGGTACCGACCCGCGGGTGTGCGAGGCCGTTCGCCGGATCGGCGGTACCCCGTACTACTACGACGACTCGGACATCGCCGACCTGGAGCGGTGGATGTACTTCCCCGGGTACGACCAAGTCGACCTTGACGCCGGCTTCGAGCTGGTGGCGACGCTGGACTCCGCGCGCCTGTATCGCGTCACCGCCTGTGACTGAGGCAGACCGGCGACTGTCATGAACATGACCCTGCTTCCAATCGCCCTCACTGCGGCGGAGCCGGCATCGGCCACAACCGTGGCCTGCGGGACGCCCACGGCACTGATCGGGGCGGCGGCGGTGACGCTGCTGCTCGTGCCGGGGTGGGTCTTGGCGCGCAGCTGGGGCGCCAGGGGCGTAACCGCCGTGGGGGCAGCACCGGCACTGACTCTCGCCGTGCTGGGGATCGCTACCGTCGCGGCCCAGCGCACCGGGCAGCGCTGGGAGCCGGCCGTCCTGGTGACCGGCTGGCCGGCGCTGCTGCTCGCCGTCGGCTGTGTCACGGGCATCGCGCTGAGCCGGCCTTGGTCTCCCGCGTCCGCGACGACGCCGGCGGCCAAGGGCGTGGCGGGTCTGAACAGGAGGCCGCTGCCTTGGCGGGAGCGGCCGGCTCTGACGTTCGCCGTCGCCCTGGCGGGCGGCATCACTGCCATCCCGATAGCGCTTGGAACGGGTGGCTGGGACAACCCCGCGCAGGCCTCCGACGCGGTATTCCACCTTTCGGCCACGGCCTTCGTGCGGCAAACCGGGACGGCGTCATTCCTCGGCGGCCTGGCACCGATGTATGACGGCGCCGGCGTTTACTACCCCACGGGCTGGCACGCGGTCGCCGCGCTACTGCCGGGCGACGTCGTCACAGGTGCGAATCTGATGGTCTTGGTTCTCGCCGCGCTGGTCTGGCCACTGGGGGTGGCGGCGCTGCTGCGCGAGGTTCTTCCCGGCGGCGGCCCCGTGCTCGCGGTCGGCACCGCATTGTCGGGATCCGTGGTGTCACCGCTGCTGCTGCTCACCAGTGTGTGGCCCTACGGCATGTCGGTGGTGGTGCTACCCGGAGCTCTGGCCCTGCTCGTGCGCGCTGTGCGTCCGGGCCGTGTGGGCGTGAGAGCGCGGACGGCCGCCTGGACGCCGGCACTGGTCGGTTCCTTCGGCGTGCTGATCGCGCACGGCGCCGCCGTGTTCAACCTGGCGGTCCTGGGTGTTCCCGTGGTGCTGGCCGCCGGACTGCCGGCACTGCGGCGCGCCTGGGACAGGGGAGCGGCCGCGCGCGCAGGCATCATCGCCTCCGCCGCGGCGCTCACCGCCGGCCTGGCCGGCGGGGCGTGGATCATGCGTCGTTCCCTCAGCGCGGTGTTCAACTATCCGCGTGCCGCGGGCAATACCTGGGAGACGCTGTTCGCCGTGGTCACCGACCACCCGCTGCTGGCCACCTTCACTCCCTGGATCCCGGGCAACGCGGTGGTATTCGCCCTGGCCGTGTGGGGCGCCACCGCCTGGCGGCGGGACAGGACCGTACGCGCCTGGGCGGCTGGAGCCGGAGCCTCCCTGGTGCTGCTGTTGCTCGCATCCGGGCCGTCCTGGCCGTTGCGGGCACTCGCCGGCCCCTGGTACACGCAACGGGCACGCATCATGCCCCTGCTCACGCTGGGGATGCTGGTGCTCGCAGCCATTGGGCTGGAGCAGCTGCAGCGCCGATTCGGGACGCCCGGCAGCGGCTCGCCCGGCGCGCGTGGACGCGTGCTGCGGGCGCTGGGACTCAACTTGCCGACGGCGGTGCTGGTCGCCTCTCTGCTGGTGGCGCCCGGATGGCGTTGGGGCCTGCGCGTAGAAATGCTTGACGCGATTCACGATCCGGAGCGCGTCTCCTACGGCGCCATGCTGTCTAACGGTGAGCTCGACTTCATCCGCCGCATCGGCCAGGAGCTGCCGGACGACGCCGTCGTCATGGGGGACCCCTCGAATGGCAGTGCGTACCTGTGGAGCGTGACCGGGACGCAAGTGCTCTACCCGTCCCGCCCCAGGCCGTCGAGCTCGGAGCTGAGATGGCTCGGTGAGCACGCCGACCAGATTGAGGCTGACCCGCGCGTATGCGAGATCCTGAACCGGCACGGCGTCGACTACTACTACAGCGACGATGCCGAGCCCGATGGGCTCACCGGGGGCGTGCGTGAGCCCCTGTGGGGTGAGGCGCTGGCGCGGGTGCCGCGAAGTGCCTTGGAGGAGGTGGACTCGCAGGACACTGCGACGCTGTGGCGCATTACCGCCTGCGATGGCGAGCGTTAGCAGCGTGCCGGGCCCGTATGCGCGCCCGCCCTCGCGGCGGGGCGGGCGCGGGGCCGCTTACCGCCCTGGTCCGGGAGCCGGTTACTGCCCCTGGGCGGCGTACTTCGCCTCGACCTCGGCCTTCAGCGGACGCCACCAGGACTCGTTGTCCCGGTACCAGTCGATGGTGGCCTGCAGGCCCGACCGGAAGTCCGTGTACCGCGGCGCCCAGCCGAGCTCCTGCACGAGCTTGGAGTTGTCGATGGCGTAACGCATGTCGTGACCGGGGCGGTCCGCCACGTGCTCGTAGTCGCTGGGGTCGTGGCCCATCAGCTCGAGGATGAGCTCGACGACCTCCTTGTTGTTCTTCTCCCCGTTGGCGCCGATCAGGTAGGTCTCGCCGATGCGGCCCTTCTCGATGATGTCCCACACGGCATCGTTGTGGTCCAGCACGTGGATCCAGTCGCGCACGTTCTCGCCCGCGCCGTAGAGCTTCGGGCGCACGCCGTCGATCAGGTTGGTGATCTGACGGGGGATGAACTTCTCAATGTGCTGGTAGGGCCCGTAGTTGTTTGAGCAGTTGGAGATCGTGGCCTCCACGCCGAAGGAGCGCACCCAGGCGCGGACCAGCAGGTCGCTACCCGCCTTTGAGGAGGAGTACGGGGAGGAGGGGTTGTAGGGGGTGTCAGGGGTGAACTTGGCGGGGTCGTCCAGCTCCAGGTCGCCGTAGACCTCATCGGTGGAGACGTGGTGGAAGCGGACCCCGTGGCGACGCACGGCCTCCAGCAGCGTGAAGGTGCCCACCAGGTTGGTGCGGATGAAGGGGGAGGGGTCGCGCAGGGAGTTGTCGTTGTGGGACTCGGCCGCGAAGTGCACCACCACGTCGGCATCCGCCACCAGCGGGTCCACCGTGTCCGCGTCGGCGATGTCGCCGACCACCAGGCTGATGCGGTCGCCAAGATCCGCCAGGGAGCCCCGGTTGCCGGCGTAGGTGAGCTTGTCGAGCACCGTCACCTTCGCGTCGGGGTGACGCACGAGGGTCTGGTGGACGAAGTTGGCGCCGATGAAGCCGGCGCCGCCGGTGATGAGGACGTGCATGGAGTACTCCCACTGCGCTGATAGAGGGCGTTCGAACGATCGCAATCATGCCATAGGAGCACTTGCGCGACCGGGATCCCGCAGTGGCAGGCTGCGCCGAGGCTTGTGGCGGCGACGCGGGTGAGCTCCGGCGGCCGGGGGCACCGACCGGGACGCCAGGCCGTCGCCGGTGCTCGCACGCACTGCGTCCTGCCCGCCCGCCCTGGCGTCCGTTCCGACACGGTTAACCCGGCTCATCGCGTCTGGGGGGCGCGGCCGACGGCGCGTATTGGTTGGTGCTTGGTTGCTCGTTGTGATGGTGCGCGGGGTGGGCCGTGTGTAGTTGGTGCTTACTGACGCGCCGCCCCGGGTGTCGAGCCCCGGGGCTTGTGGAGGTGTTGCGTCTGGCGCCGGTGGTTGTCGGCTGGGGCTGGTTGGTGGTGGTCTGCTCATCGGCGTCCATGACCTCGGACTCGGAATCGGACTCAGACTCGGAGCCGGAATCGGAATCGGCGATCGTGTCGGACTCGGACTCGGCGATGGTGTCGGACTCGGAATCGGAATCGGCGATCGTGTCGGTGGCGGTGACGCTCGCCCCGTCTCTATGTTCTGCACGACCTGGGGCCGCGTTGCACGACCTTGGTGTGTGTTGCACGACCCCCCGGGGGTCGTGGAGTACGCACCAGGGTCGTGCAGTGTCGCCCAGGGTCGTGCAGTGTCGCCCAGGGTCGTGCAGTAACACCGCCCCTCCGCACGCTACCGGGCAAGGCTCGGCGATTAACCTCAGTAAGCGCCGCTACGGACCGGCCCTGCACGCCCCGGTCCACGGCCGCCGGGGTAATGACGGCCCGTGTGGAGGCGGCACGAGAGGCGTCACACCACCCGTACGCGTTTTCAGCCCTGGCAGCGCCACCGGCGCAGCCGCACCAGCAAGCGCGCGGGACGCCATCCCACCGGCACGCGCACCCGCGACCACCCCTTGTCCAGCCGAGCGCGCTCGGGGAATGTGCGGCACCGGCACGCGCACACGCGACCACCCCACCGCCACACCCTCAAACCGGAACAGCCCCGGGACGCGGGCCTCATCCGCGTCGGAGGCTTCCGACAACGGCCGCCGCACCCTTATACGGCTCTGCCGGTTTGGGGGTGTGGTGGTTGGGGCGTGGTGGCTTCGGTCCGGGTTGCGGTGTTCGCGGTGGTCGTGGTTGGGGTGGTGAGGTCGGTGTGGGGCTGGTGGGGACGTTCTCGGGGGCGGAGGAGGTCGATGTCGGGCTGGCGGGGTCGTACTCGGGCCGGCGTGGTCGTGCTCGGTGGGTGCTGGTTTGTCGAGAACGTCCTCTTCATCCCCAAACCCTCCACGTTCGGGAGGGTTTCGGGCTTACGAGGACGTGCTCGACCGGCGCAGGTCGTTGTCGGGCGCACAAGGACGTTTTCGCGCCGCCGAGGACGTCCTCGGGTTGGCGGGGACGTCATCAGGCTTACGAGGGCGTTTTCGGGCCAAGCGGGGTCGTGTTCGGGCTGGCGAGGACGTCATCAGGCCGGTAGGGGCGTCTTCGTCGCGGCCGGGCGGAGTGCTCGAGGACGCGGGTTGAACCTCCACGGCGCCGGCTCACCACGCCAGAACGCCAGGCCTGGCTGCACTTGGCTGCCGACAGCTCCGGCGCCCGGAAGCGGGACCGTCTGCTGCGCCACCCCCGGTCTACTGCGCCGCTTCGTCGTCTGCTACGCCACTTCGGGGTTAACAACGCCAGTTAACCGTCTGCTGAAGGCTCCAGAGGTATACAGCAGAACGTTAAGTAGCGTTGTTAACGCCCAGCCGACGCACCAGACACCCCACCCCACCCCACCCCATGCCATGTCCCAGGGAATCGGCAGCACTCCTGCCGCAGCCCAAGACAACCACCACACCCCCAAACCGGAAGAGCCCCTTATATCGGGTGTGCCAGTGGTGCACGCACCAGTGGGCGCGCCAGCACTCACCGCCGTGCCCGCAAAGCGGAGGTGCAGGTGTAGTCCCTTTAGGAATTACATAGGGGTGGATGATCCGCCGCGCGCACGCCGGGGCGATTCCGGAAGTGCAGGTGTGGTCCTTTTTGGGAATTACATCGGGAGTAACTACGCGCCTGTAGTTAAGTGACATGGGACATGTAGATCCCCGGGGGAGGGGAATGGGCGGTAACCTCCTGCCTAGTTCACATGAGTCACATGTGTCTCATTGTGCACATGCGATTCACAGGTTTTGTCAGCGACGTCGAGAGGAGCCCCATGAGAGCCCGACGATTTCTTGGACTGACCGCTTTGGTCCCGCTGCTTGCGGCCGGTCTCATGCCCGCAGCCGCGGCGGACGCGGATGTGGAGGAAGCGACTGCGCCCGTGCAGTTGCTGGAACTGACCACGTCGGCGGGGGAGGCCACCGAGGTGGCCGAGGCCGGACTGGTGGAAACCGCCTCGACGGGCACCAGCTCCGGCACGGGTGTGGGCACCAGCTCCGGAACCGGGGTCGCCCCCGCGATCGTCTCCCGGCTGGCCGCGGTTGCAGCGGCCGCCGCGAACGGCGTAGACCCCGAGGCCGACGCGCTGCTGCTCACCGAGCCCTTGGAGGTGGATGGCTTCCTGGTCGCAGGCTTCACCTGGACGGGTGCCGCCGAGCTGCCCGAGGGGCTGGACATCTACCTGCGCGTGCGCGAGAACGGCTCCTGGTCCGACTGGTACCTGAACGAGGCCTCGGGCGCCGGCCGCGACGACGGTGCGGGCGTGGCCGGAACCGAGGAGTTCGTCACCGGGGGCGCTGACGCGGTCCAGGCGAGCGTCGTCGGCGACGCGGCGGCGCTACCCGCCGGCCTCCAGCTCGCGCTCATCCCCGCCCGCCCGGCCGGCGAGGAGGTGCTCGACCCCGCCGACCTCGGCTCCACCGACGCCGAGCCCACAGCCGTGGCCACCCCCGATGAGCCGGTGGATGACCCCGCGGCCGGCCTGCGCACGCCCGCGCCCGAGGCGGTCTCGCCGGAGGCGGACGAGTCCGCGCCCGCGCCGGAGGACCCGGAATCGGAGTCGGCCGACTCCGACCCGGCAGCGGCGTCCTCCGGCACGAGCGGCGGTACCTCCGTGAGTCCGAACCTGCCTGCAGCACTGGCGTCGACAACCACGGCGAACGGCCTGCCCGTGCCAGTAGTCACCCGCTCCGAATGGGGTGCCAGCTCCTCCTACATGACCTGGTCGCCCGAATACGCCGCGGCCAGGCACGTGATCGTCCACCACACGGCCGGGACGAACAACTACACCTCGAGCCAGTCCGCGTCGATCGTGAACGGCATCTACTACTACCACGCGGTAACCCTGGGCTGGGGCGACATCGGCTACAACTTCCTGGTCGACAAGTACGGTCAGGTCTTTGAGGGCCGCTACGGCTCCACCGGTGCCGCCGCCGGCAAGATGGTGATCGGCGGGCACGCCTACGGCGCGAACACCGGCACCATGGGCATCTCCATGATGGGCACCTACACCAGCGTGGCTCCCGGCGCCGCCCAGCTGACCAACGTAGGCAAGATGGCCGGCTGGTTCCTGAAGCGGGCCGGGATCACCAGCGCGACCGGGGCCGCCTCCTTCACCTTCAAGTCCACCGAGAAGTATGCGGCGGGCCAGACCATCTCCCTGCCCGTCATCTCCGGGCATCGCGACGTCGGCTACACCACCTGCCCCGGCGACGTCGGCTACTCCAAGCTCGGGCAGGTCCGTACCACCGCGCAGAGCCAGATCAGCGGCTCGAGCAGCGGCTCGACGTCGACGACGGCGAGTACCGGCGGCGCGCGCAGCCACCAGATCTATCTCAACGACTCCTGGTCCGCGAGCGCGAACACGGTGTTCACCTACACCACTGCGGCCCTGAGCGTCCTGGCGGGTGACTGGAACGGCGACGGCGTGGACACCACGGGCGTGCGCAACGGCGCCTCCTACGGCTTCCGCAACACCAACACCTCCGGCGCCAGTCTGCGCACCTTCACCTACGGCCGGAGCACCGACCAGGTGCTCGTCGGGGACTGGGACGGCAATGGCACCGACACCCTGGCGGTGCGGCGCGGCAACACCTACTACTTCAAGAACTCCATGTACGGCGGGGGAGCGGACCTGGTGGTGACTTACGGCACCGCCGCGGATGAGGTCGTCGTCGGCGACTGGAACGGCGACGGCAGGGACACCCTCGCCGTGCGCCGCGGTGGCCAGTACCACATCAAGAACTCGCTGACCGGCGGCAAGGCGGATCGGGTCGTCATCTACGGCAGGCCTACTGACGCAGTGCTGGTGGGCGACTGGAACGGGGACGGCAGGGACACCCTCGCCGTGCGCCGCAACGCCACCTACTACGTACGCAATACGCTGTCGAGCGGAGTGGCGGACATCGTCCAGACCTACGGTCGCAGCGGCGACGCCACCCTGGTGGGTGACTGGAACGGGGACGGCCGGGACACGCTGGGAGTGGTGCGCTGAACAGTGGGGGCCGGGTCCTTCGACGGGCGCGGCAGGCATGCGACTTGTAGGCTGTCCCTCGGCTGCTGCCGCCTCTCGCCCCCAGGGATGGCCCACCCGTCCGAGAAGGAAGTTCATGAAACTGTTCGTGCAGATCCCCTGCCTTAATGAGGAGGGGACACTAGGCATGGTCCTGGACACGATCCCCCGCCAGATCGAGGGCATCGACGAGATCGAGATCCTCGTGATCGACGACGGCTCCAAGGACCGCACCGTGGAGGTGGCCCGCGAGCACGGGGTGAAGCACTTCGTGCGCCATGCCCGCAACATGGGCCTGGCGCGCTCCTTCCGCGACGGTGTCGACTACGCGCTCGCCCACGGGGCCGACATCGTGGTCAACACCGACGGCGACAACCAGTACAAGCAGGAGTACATCGGTGACCTGGTGGCGCCGGTGGTGCGCGGTGAGGCCGACATCGCCATCGCGGACCGGCAGACCGCCAAGATCGCCCACTTCTCCTGGTTCAAGAAGCGCATGCAGCACGTGGGCAGCCAGGTGGTCAACTACGCGGCCGGCACCCGCCTGCCCGACGCCGCCTCCGGGTTCCGCGCCTACTCCAAGAACGCCCTGCTCAAGCTCAACGTGATCACCCAGTTCTCCTACTGCATGGAGACGATCATCCAGGCGGGCAACAAGCGGCTGCGTATCGCGTCGGTGCCCATCACCACCAACCCCAAGACGCGTGAGTCGCGGCTGTTCAACAACATCTTCCAGCACATGGCCAAGTCCGGTGGGGCGATCACCCGCTCCTACTTGATGTTCAAGCCGCACGTGGTGCTGGGCTGGCTGGCGGCGTTCTTCGCGATCGTCGGGGCGGTCCCGTTCATCCGCTTCTTCATCCTGTGGTGCATGGGCACCGCCGGCGGCCACATTCAGTCCCTGGTCTTCGGCACCACCATGCTGGTGGCGGCCCTGCTGTGCGTGGCCCTGCTGGTTATCGCGGACCTGCAGCGCACCAACCGGGTGCTGATAGAGGAGACTCTGGAGCGGGTGAAGAACATCGAGTACGGGCGTGTGGATGACACGCAGATTCCCGGCATCCGTGCCGCGCTGATCCCCCGACCGCGGCCGGGTGCGGACGGTCCGCTCAGCTGGGAAGACTGACGAATGCGCAAGGTTCTGGGCTTCGGCACCTATGACGCCGCCTCACACCCGCGGGTGGAGGTGCTCCTGGAGGGTCTGCGGCGCACTCCCGGAAACGAGGTCCGCGAGCTCGACGAGCCCCTGGGGCTGAGCACGGCCGACCGGGTGGCGATCCTCAAGCAGCCGTGGCGGCTACCGGTTCTGGCCGGGAGGCTGGCCTCGCGCTGGTCCCGTCTGGCTGCCGGCAGCCGGCGCTTCCGCGGCTCCAGCCGGCCCGACGCCCTGCTCGTGGGCTACATGGGGCATTTCGACGTGCTGCTGGCCCGCATGCTCTACCCGCGCACGCCGATCATCCTGGACCACCTGATCTTCGCCTCCGGCACCGCCCGCGACCGGGGTGAGGGAGGCCTGAAGGCGGGGCTGCTGTCGGTCCTGGACCGGCTGGCCACGCACACCGCCGACGTGGTGGTGCTGGACACGGTCGAGCACGCGGCCAAGCTGGATGAGTCCATCGCCGATCGGGGAGTGATCGTCCCCGTCGGCGCCCCCGCCTCCTGGTATCAGGCCGGACGCGAGGCGGCCGCGGCCCGCGCCGACGACGACGGTGTGCGTGATGCGGCCCATCCCCTGACGGTGGTCTTCTTCGGGCTTTTCACTCCGCTGCAGGGCGCGCCGCACATCGCCCGCGCCCTGCGGCTGCTCGGCGAGCGCGGCACCCCGTTGCGGGCGCTGCTGATCGGCTCGGGGCAGGATCGAGCCGAGTGCGAACAGATTCTGGCGGGCTCCGCGGCCGAGCGCATGGTCGAGTGGCGCGACTGGGTGGACTCCGGTGAGCTCGCCCGGGTGGTGGCCGCGCACGACGTCTGCCTCGGGATCGTCGGGACCACGGACAAGGCGCTCGACGTCGTCCCGAACAAGGTCTACCAGGGACTGGCGGCAGGATGCGCCGTGATCACCTCCGACACCGCTCCGCAGCGGCGCCTGCTCGGAGACGGCGCAGTATTCGTGCCGCCGGGTGATCCCCGCGCCCTGGCAGACGCCCTGGAGCACCTGGCATCCGAGCCGGAGGCGCTGCGGGGCGCACGCACCCGCGCCGCGGAGGCGGCCGCGGACTTCGTGCCCGAGCGGGCCGTGGCACCACTGGTGGACGCCCTGGAGCGCGCACACGACGCGGAGGCCGCCCGGTGAGCTCGCTGATCGGCAAGACCATGGGGGCGCTGCACTCCACACCGGTCCGGGTCGGCTTCCTGGTGATCGTGGTTGCGCTGGCCGTGTACGCAGTCGTCTCCCAGTGGGATGACATTGTTGACGCACTGGCCGGCATGAGCCCGCTGCTGCTGCTGGGCTCGCTGCTCGCCGCCGTCGTCTACGTGCTGCTGACCATGCTGGCGTGGCGGGTGCTGCTGGCGGATATGGGCACGACGCTTCCTCCCAGCGCGGCCTTCCGGGTCTTCTTCGTCTCCCAGCTGGGCAAGTACATGCCCGGCGGGGTGTGGAACATCCTCGCCGCGGCGGAGCTCGGCGCGGACCACGACATCCCGCGCCGCCGCTCCGTCTCCGTCATGGCCGTGACCGTGATCGTCTCCATCGTCACCGGTGCCGCCCTGGCAGTGGTGACCATGCCATTCGCCTCGGAGCGGCTGCGTGACAGCTACGGCTGGGTGAGCTGGACGCTGCCGGTGTTCATCATCATGCTGCTGCCGCCGGTTCTCAACCGGCTGCTGGCGCTCGTGCTCCGGCTCGCGGGGCGGCCGCCGCTGGAGCACCCGGTCAGCTGGTCCGGTATCGGCGCCTGCACGGCATGGACGCTCGTCGCCTGGGCGGTCGCCGGAGTACAGGTGTGGCTGCTGGCGGTCGGCATCGGGATGACCGGCTCGGCGACCACGCTGGCGCTGTGCATCGGCGGGTACGCCATGGCCTGGACCGTCGGCTTCCTGATCGTGTTCGTGCCTGCCGGCGCAGGCGTGCGCGAAGGCGTGCTGGGGCTGGTCCTGGCGGGATCGCTGACCGCCGGCGGCGCCGTCGCCGTGGTGCTGCTGTCCCGGGTGGTACTGACCGTCGCCGACCTGGTGATGGGCGGGGCCGGAGTCCTCTCCGTGCGCCGCGGGCGGGCGCGGACCGAGTGAGCCGACGGACGGCGTCGGAGCAGGACCTGGTGAGCAGACTCATGAGGAGGACGAACATGGTGGCGGGTGGTACGGACTCCGTTGCGCCGTCGCGCCGTAGCCGGCCGGGTGACGGCGGGCGCGCCGGGTGGGGGTCGCTGTGGCGTCGTCGTCGAGCCGACGCGGGGATCGCCCTGGCGATAGGACTGTTCACCCTCGCCGTCGCGGCGGTGCAGATCCACCGCGTCACCGAGATCAGCCCCATCGACGAGGCGAGTCACATCGACTACGTGTGGCGCATCATGCACGGGGAGCTTCCCCACCGGGGCGACACCTACACCTCCTTCACGCTTGAGGAGTGGTCCTGCCGCAAGCAGGCGAGCGTGTACAGCGAGCTGCCCGAGTGCGGCGTGACCGACAGGTCGGAATTCAGCGACGTGATCACCGAGAACTACAACGCCTGGCAGCCGCCGGGCCTGTTCGCCGTGGTGGCGCTGCTGACCCGCCTCGGCATGGTCGCCACATCCTTGGATCCGGTGACGCTGATGCGGTTGTCCTGCGCCGTCATCGTCGCGATCGGGATGGCCATGGTCTACGCCCTGCTGCGCATGTGGTCCCTGCCGCGCAGCCTCGCCGCGCCGGTGACACTGCTGGTGCTGGCCAACCCCTTCACCCTCATGGTGGCCACAACCGTGTCCACCGACGCGCCCTTCCTCATCTTCGGAGTGCTCTCCGCCATCGTGCTCACGCGTGAGCTGTCGGGCAGGTCGGCGGCCCTGCTGGCCCTGCTCGCCGGCGCCGGCGCCGGGCTGGTCAAGACGATCACCCTGGCATCCCTGGTGATCGTGTTCGGGGTGCTGGTGATCGTCGCGGTGGTGCGGCTGGTGGGCAGGCAAGGCCGCTGGTGGTCGCCTCTGCTCACGGTGGTCGCCGGCGTGAGCGGTGGAGGACTGGTGACCCTGCTGTGGGGGCGGTACGTCCTCGCGCACACGCCAAGCGGCTGGACGAACCGGGTGCTCGGGCAGAACAACACCGAGTACGTGGGCAGTCCCGTCGACGAGTGGCTGCCGACGCTGACTCATGTGTTCGGGTACACCACGGGATCCTGGGAGGGTGGCCCCGTCACCACCTACTACGGGCAGCTCCTGGCGGGCCTGGCCGGCCTGGCGCTCACCGTGGCGCCCTTCTGCGGGCTGCTGGCGCTGCGCGGCCGGGAGCGGGTACTGGCGGGCACCGCGGCAGTGGGGCCGGTGCTGGTGGTCCTGCTGGTCCAGATCCAGTCGTGGGTGCGTGAGGAGGTCTACTTCCCCATCGTCTCCTCCCGCTACGGGGTCACGCTGATCCCGCTGACGGTGCTGGTACTGGCCCTGCTGCTCAAGCCCCTGGAGCGGCGTGGGCGGGTGGTGCTGTGGTGCCTGTGCGCGCTGGTGCTGGTGCTGGTCGTCGCCGACGCGCTCGGAGCGGGCGCGCTCGCCTAGCGCCGCCGGGCAGGATGCGCGCGGCGTCGCCGCCGGTGCGCTCAGGCCCGCGGGATGAGCGGTCCCGAACGGCCGCGCAGGCCGTCCCGGATGCCCTGACGCAGCATGCGCCTGCGCTCCTTGGCGCGATCCGGAAGCAGCCCGTTGAAGGCCGTGTACTTCGCCAGCCAGTACACGTAGCGCACCCGCCAGCGCCACGGCATCAGGGCCCGCCTGCGGACCAGGGCGATGGTGTTGCGCGCCAGGTAGTAATTGCGTGCCGGCCCATGGACGTGCACCGGCTGCGACCGGCCCGGCAGCATGACGACGTCGTCGCCCAGCGAGTGGTGCAGGCCGGCCGCGGGCGCGACCAGCAGCCGGTACCCGGCGCGGTGGGCGCGCAGTCCCCATTCCAGGTCGACGTGGTCGATGAACAGTGACTCGTCCATGGCCCCGACGGCGTCCAGCGCGGCCATGCTCACCAGGCAGCCGGAGGCGATGAGGAAGGCGACATCCAGCAGATCGGTGTCCAGCTCCGCGGGGGTGGCGCGGCCCGGCTTCCAGCGGCGGCGCACGTAAACCAGCTGGTCCGCGCCCGCACGCTCCTCCTGAGGCAGGGGGCCCACGGCAGCCACCCGCCCGGTGGAGTCGAAGCCCCGCAGGAGGCGCTTCACCATCCCCGGGGCGGGCAGGGAGTCGTGGTCAGACAGCAGTACGTGCGATGCGCCCAGCTCGCGGGCGCGCGCAATACCCACGTTCTGCGCGGCGGCAATGCCCCGGTTGCCTCCCAGCGCCAGCAACTCGGCGCCGGTGCTTGCGGCCGCATCCTCGATGCGGGACAGTACGGCGGCGGAACTGCCGTTGTCGACGACGAGTACGCGATCGCACTGCTGGTCCAGTACCCGCAGCAGCTCGGTGACGTCGTGATCCGGGTTGAAGGTCACGACGACGGCCACCACCACCGGCATGCGCGTCCTCCCTTGCATTGCTCGCGCAGATGGGCGTCCACAGGGTAACCCGGCGGCGGGAGGCGACACAGCCCGAGACGCTGCGGGAGACATCACCCGCAGGTCCGGTATGTGGTCACCGCGCAGCAGGTATGGTGGCCTGGTCCGTCCGGCGCGGACGCGTGCACGCGGGTCCTTCAGAGCTCGTCCGGGAGCCCAGCAGCGAGCCCCTCCAAGAGCTCATCCGCGGGTGCGTTCGTGTTCCGGCGTGCACCCCAAGGCAAGTGAGGACTGCATGAACAAGACGAACGTGAGGTCGAGGAGGTCCTTCCGGCAGGAGCGGGACCTCATCCAGGCCTTCGGGCAGCGCGACCTCAAGTCGAAGTTCAAGGGGACCGCGCTGGGCTGGCTGTGGTCACTCGTGGTGCCGCTGGCGTCCCTGGGAATCTACACACTGATCTTCGGCGGACTGTTCAAAATGGTCCCGGCGACGATCGCCTCCCGCCATGAGGGCATCGGGATCTTCGCCGTCTGGCTGTTCGCGGGGCTGACGATCTGGGGATTCTTCCAGAACTCGATCAATGCGGGCATCAACGGGCTGCTGGGCTCCGGGGGCCTGCTGCAGAAGGTCTATTTCCCGGCATACTCGGCGGTGCTCGGCTCCTGCCTCGCGATCGGGGTGCAGTCGGGCATCGAGGTCGGCCTGCTGCTGGTGGTGCTCGCCTGCCTGACGAACGTGTCATGGACCTGGCTGCTGCTCGTGCCCTTCATGCTGCTGCTGGTCGTATTCACCGGTGCCGTCAGCGTGATCCTGTCCATTTGGAACATCTACGTCCGCGACCTCGCCCACCTGGTGGGCGTATTCCTGCAGCTGATGTTCTACGCGACCCCCATTATCTACAATCCCGATATCGTTCCCGAGTCCGTCTGGGGCCTGCCCGCCCACGACCTGGTCCAGGCAATGCCGATGGCGCAGTTCATCAGCCTGTTCCGCTCACTGGTCTATTCGCTGCAGCCCGGGTCCATCGGGGACTGGCTGGCCTGCTGCGTGTGGGCGGGAGTCGCACTCATCGGAGCGGTGCTGGTGTTCCGGCGCTGGGGCGCGGACCTGGGGGAGAGGATCTGAACATGGACACCGCAGCAGTCTCGGTCGGGGCCGGCGCTAACGCCGACGTCGCGGATGATGTCGCAATCGAGGTGCGTGGCGTGTCGAAGCGCTTCACCCTGCACGCCGACAGGCGCGACTCCCTCAAGGAGCGCTTCGTGCGCGGGCGGTCCCGCGACACCCACGTCTTCCACGCACTGGACGATGTCAGCTTCGCCGTGAAGAAGGGCATCACCTTCGGGCTCGTCGGGCACAACGGCTCCGGCAAGTCCACGATGCTCAAGATCCTCGCCGGGGTGTACCGGCCCAATGAGGGTGAGGTGATGGTCGCCAGCAAGGTCGACGCCCTGCTGGAGGTCGGGGCCGGCTTCCACGGAGAGCTCACGGGACGCGAGAACATCTACCTCAACGGAGCCATCCTCGGACGCACCAGGAAGCAGATCGACGAGTCCATCGACTGGATCATCAACTTCGCGGACATCGGCGACTTCATTGACGAGCCCGTCAAGGTCTACTCCTCCGGTATGACGGTCCGGCTGGGCTTCGCCGCGGCGGTGGCCATCCAGCCGGAGATCCTGGTGGTCGACGAGATCATCGCCGTCGGCGACGAGGAGTTCCAGCGCAAGTGCTTCGACCTGATGCGGCAGCTGCGCGACCGCGGCACCACCATCGTGCTGGTGACCCACTCGCTGTCCCTCGCCACCGAGATGTGCGACGAGGTCGTCTGGCTGGACCACGGCAAGGTGCAGATGGTCGGGGACGCCGACGAGGTCGTGTCCGCCTACCTCAGCTCGGTCAATGAGAAGGAGGCCCGGCAGCGGGCGCAGGAGCAGCCCGAGGCCGAGTTCCCCGAGGACGACCAGTACAAGCTGAATCAGGGCAACGGGGACTGCCGCATGACCGGCGTGGAACTGCTCGACGGCGATCTCAGGGAGGTGGCCTTCGCGACCTACGGTCGGCCGCTGACCCTGCGTGTGCACGTCAAGGCCAAGAAGGACCTGCACGACGTCGAGCTCGGACTCGGCTTCTCAACCGATGGTGGCGTCACGGTCGCCGGCCCGAACTCCCGCGCCGCGGGGACGCTGTACTCCCTGCACGCGGGTGACTCCTTCATCGACTACAAGATCGATCAGGTGGTCTTCCAGCCCGGAAGGCTGTGGCTGACCACCTGCTTCGTCCGGGACGGGCAGATATTCGACCTGTCCGACCGGCGTACCGAACTCATCGTGCGCGCCGACAGGACCATGGACGAACCCGGCCTGGTCACACTCGTGCCGGGGCACTGGAGCAAGCGTCCGGGGCTTCCCGCCCCCGGGGAAGGACAGCAATGAAGACACCCGCCAACGTGCCGCAGGAGCCGATCGACGCTGCTGTGGACTCGATGCTGCGCGACCGCGACGAGGAGATCCGCCAGCTGCGCGCCACCCTGCGCAAGATGAAGCATGAGATGGCGGAGCTGTCCGTGCGCAACGAGGAGCTCGAGAAGGAGCTGCGCCGCGCGAACCGGGTCATCGCCGGCGCGTGGGAGCAGCTGGGCGTGCTGCGCCACTCCTCCTCGTGGCGGGTCACCGCACCCGTGCGCGCCTTCAAGACCCGCCTGCGGGGAGTCCTGCGGTGAGGCCCCTGCGCCTGCGGGCTCGCGGCCCGCTGGTGTCGGAGGTGTCGCGTGGACGCGTGCACATCGAACGCGGCACTCCCGCCACCGTGGTCGGCGCGGATCGGGTGGCGCTGGTGGCGCAGTTCTCCGTCGGCCCGCGCCAGCCCAGGTCGCTGTCGGAGTACCTGCTGCGGCTGGACGCGGCCGGCTACGCCACCGTGGTCATCTCCACCTGCGAGTCCCCGGAGGAGCTGGAGTTCCCCGCCGGGATCCCGCAGGACACCATGGTTATTCGGCGGCCGAACCTCGGCTACGACTTCGGCTCGTGGGCCACCGCGCTCGGATGCTTCCCCGAGGTGCGCGAGGCGGGGACGGTACTGCTCACGAACGACTCGCTGCTGGGCCCCTTCGCGCCTGTCGACGAGCTCCTGGAGTGGGCGGCGGCACCGGGCCCCGATATCCGCGGCCTGACCGCGTCATTCCAGTTCGCCCACCACATTCAGAGCTTCTTCCTGTCCTACCGGGGGGGAGTTCTCGCCGAGCGGCCCTGGAGGGACTTCTTCAACTCCGTTCGCGTGGAGCCCGGGAAGGAGGACGTCGTCCTCTCCTATGAGATCGGGGTCTCCCGCCTGGCCTTCGCCGAGTGCTACTCGACCGAGGTCTGGGTCACCGGCCCGGAGCTGGGGGTGCCGTACGGCAACCCCACCGTCGACGGCTGGAAGAACCTGATCGAGTCGGGGGTGCCGTTCCTCAAGCGCACGATCATGACGCACCCGTCTACCGAGGCCGAGGCGGCCGAGGCGGCGCAGTACATCCGGCGACGGTTCGGAACCGACGTCAACGAGTGGTAAGGACCTGTGATGACCAAAGTCACCAAGACCGGGCTCGTACGCCGAGCCAGCTACTTCGCCGCCAGGGGACGCAACGCCGTCGCCAACCTGGTCGCCAGCGGCAGCATCCACGGCTATCAGAGCAAGCACTGCGCGGACTTCAACGAGTACGTCTCGCGCCTGGGGGGACGGCAGAACTCCGGCTTCCCGGACCACTGGCGGGTGGACGACTCGCTGGTCAATGACGACCCGGCCCGGATCGCGGTGGTGATCCACTGCTTCTACCCGGAGCTGATGGAGGAGCTGTTCGAGCACCTGCGGGCCATCCCCGTCGACTTCGACCTGTTCATCACCAACGCCTCCGAACAGGAGCTCACGGTTCCCCAGGAGCGGCTGCCGCACCTGGGGCACGTGTCGGTCGTGGAGGTGGCCAACCACGGGCGGGACATCTTCCCGACTGTCCAGCTGGTCAACGCCGGCCTGCTCGACCCGTACGACATCGTGCTGAAGGTGCACACCAAGCGGAGCCCCTGGCGGGAGGAGCATGCGGAGCTCGCCGGCGACGGCGCCGGGTGGAAGGACCAGCTGCTGAGCGATCTGCTCGGCTCACAGCAGCGGGTGCAGGAGATTCTTAACGCCTTCGCCTCGGACTCGTCCCTGGGCCTGGTCACCGCCGACGACTGCGTGGTCGGCGCCGAGTTCTGGGGCGGGGACCAGCACATCGTTGAGCAGCTGCTGCGCAGGCTCGAGCTGTCCCTCGACGATCCGGACGCGCTGCGCTTCGCCTCCGGCTCCATGTACTGGATTCGCGGCTTCGTGCTGCAGGGGCTGCGCGCGCTGAACCTGCAGCACGCTGACTTCGATGAGGAGAAGGGGCAGGTCGACGGGACCACCGCTCACGCCGTCGAGCGCCTGCTGGGCATCCTTACCGAGGAGGCGGGCCTGCGCATGGCCGAGGTCGCCGAGCTCGGCGGGCGGGAGGCCGAGGCCGCCGGCGCCTACACCCGCTTCGAGCGTGGGGCGGAGCGGTACGCGCGCGCCCAGGTGATTCCCTTCTACCTGCCGCAGTTCCACGACTCCCCCCAGAACAACCGCTGGTGGGGGCAGGGATTCACCGAGTGGTCGAATGTCACGGCTGCGATCCCGGGGTACCGGGGGCACTATCAGCCGAAGCTGCCGACCGAGCTCGGTTTCTACGACCTCGCCGACGACGAGGTGCGGCGCAAGCAGGCGGACCTGGCCCGCGCACACGGCATCGCCGGCTTCATGTACTACTACTACTGGTTCTCCGGCGAGAGGCTGCTGAATGTCCCCATTGAGCGCCTGCACGCATCCGACCTCGATCAGCCCTACTGCATCATGTGGGCGAACGAGAACTGGACGCGGCGCTGGGACGGCCGGGCGGCGGACATCCTCATCGGCCAGGACTACACGAGGGTTCCGGCGCAGACCTTCATCGACGACGTCATGGAGTTCCTCCTCGACCCGCGCTACATGCGGATCGGCGGGAAGGCGGTGCTGGCGGTCTACCGGCCGGCGCAGATGACGAACTTCCCGGAGGTGGTCGCGACCTGGCGGCAGAAGGCCCGGGACGCCGGCGTCGGCGAGCTGTACGTGCTCGCGGTGGCGGTTGCGGAGGAGTTCGACGGCATCCAGTCCCTCGGCGGCCAGACCGGCATCGACGGCACGCTCCAGTTCCCGCCGCACAACCTGCCGTGGGTGGCCGGTCCCGCGACCGAGGTCGGGCTCGACTCGCGCTGGCGCGGGAACTTCATGAGCTACCAGGAGACCGTCAAGGCGTCACTGGCCATGGCCGGCACGCTGGACGACAGCGAGTACCCGGGAGCCATGGTGGCCTTCGACAACACGGCGCGCCGGCAGTGGACGGCGGACACCTGGTACGGCTCCAACCCATACACCTTCCGGCGCTGGGTCGCGGGCCTGATCGACTCCGTGATGTCCAGGGACCCCGAGCAGCGGGTGGTGTTCATCAACGCCTGGAACGAGTGGGCCGAGAGCGCCGTGCTGGAGCCGACCACGCGCTTCGGACGCACCTTCCTGCTCGCCCTCAGGGACGCCGTCTGGTGCTGAGCGCCCGGCCGTAACCAGGCCGTCACCTCTGACGCACAATTGAAGCTCGCTGGAAGAATGCTGTGCGGTAGCCTGACGCAGGTAATCGCCCGCTCCACCCCAGACAGGCTGGTCCCCATGCAGCGTCACGCTTCATGGACCCCGCGCACCGTCGCCGTGTCCTTCATGCTCTCGCTCGCCCTCGTATCGCCGGTCGCGGTCGCCGACCCGGTCGCGCAGCCGACGCCGACGCCCTCCGCGACCGCTACCGCGACGTCCGAGTCGGCACCGCCGAGCGAGGGCACTGCACTCCCGCAGGCCACCGCGGAGCCGACCGTGCGGTCCACGCCGACGGCGCCCGCCCCGGCGGAGCCCACCGCCACCGCGGACGACGGCGCATCGCCCATCGGTCCCGCCGCGGTGACGGGTACGGACTCGCAGGCGGGAGCAGCGAAGCAGGGGCAGACGGACGCCGGGGCCGCCTGCGCCCTGCCCAGTGGGGTGGCCGCCGGGGCCGCCAACGCCCGCGGCACCGAGAAGAACCTCGGCAGCACCTACTACTTCGCCAACACCTTCACGTCCAAGGCCACCACGGTCATCACCTATGGCCGCAACAATGACACGGCGCTGGTCGGTGACTGGAACGGTGACGGTAAGGACACCCTGGCCGTCCGCCGCGGCAACTACTACTTCTTCTCAAACCGGCTCGTCGGCGGCGCAGCGGACGTGGTCATCATCTTCGGGCGCGCGACGGATCAGGTGCTCGTGGGCGACTGGAACGGCGACGGCAGGGACACCCTGGCCGTCCGCCGCGGCAACCAGTACTTCATCCTCAACTGCCTGCGCGGGGGCGTAGCCGATATGCAGATCACCTACGGGCGTGCAGGGGATCAGGTGCTCGTGGGCGACTGGAACGGTGACGGTAAGGACACCCTGGCCATTCGCCGCGGCAAGGAGTACCACGTGTCCAACACGCTTAAGAGCGGGGTGGCGGATAGGGTCTTCGGCTACGGGCGATCGGGAGACGAGGTATACGCCGGCGACTGGAACGGCGACGGGAAGGACACCTTCGCGGTGCGTCGCGGCAACGTGTTCCACGTGAAGAACTCACTGTCCGGTGGGAATGCGGACCAGCAGGTCTCCTACGGCAGGGCGACCGACCTGGTACTGGTGGGCGACTGGAACGGTGACGGCAGGGACACCTTCGGGCTGCGCCGTCCGCCGGCCGCCAAGCCGGCCCAGACCGTCTTCACCTTCGACGTCGCCTGGGCCGGGCAGCCGAACAACTTCTTCTGCGGGCCCACCTCGGGATACATGATCCTGCGGTACAAGAAGGCCGGCAGCTCCAAGGCGACCGGTGCCTCGCTGACCATTGAGAATGTCGCATCCGCCATGGCGACGCGGCGCTACGGCTACACCTCCTTCCACGACCGCAAGTTCCAGCAGGGCATGAATGCCTGGCTCGGCAGGAACGTGTACTCCACGATCCACACGCCCACGCCCGCAGTGGTGCAGACGAAGGTGAAGCAGTCGTTCTCGAAGGGATACCCAGTCGCCGTTGACGAGCAGGAGCGCCGCGGAGGGCCCCACTTCAACGGCCACAGCAACTCCACGTTCTCGCACATCATGGTAGTCACGGGCTACAACACCAAGACCGATGCGGTGCAGTTCGCCGACCCCGGCGCCACGCTGTGGGGCGGTGCCTCGCAGAAGTTCTGGTACCCATCACTGTCGACGTTCACCCGCAACTTCCTCCAGTACGAGTACGTCAATGACGGGCGCCAGCACATCGGCATCTTCACCCCCTGAGCCTGAGGGCAGGTTATGGCAATGACACGGGTATTCAGCAGGCGCCGGCTCCTCACCGCCGCGTGCGCGTCCACCGGGATGCTCATCGTCGGCTGCAGCCGGAATCAGACGCCGCCCCACCCGCCGGAGAGCGCCGCGTCGCCGGACGCCTCCGGGGGCGCGAGCACAACCGCCACGGAAGCGGCCTCCACCCTGCCGTTCTCACTGACAGGTGTGTCGGTCACCTCCGCACCGACGCAGGTGGAGCAGGCGGCCTCCCCGGCCGAGTTGTCCCCGCTGTGGACGCTCGGCGGGGACTTCGCCGAGATCGGCGTGCTCCCGCTGTCGAGCGAGGAGGTGTTCGGATCCGCCAGCGCCAACCCGAATGCGCTCATGTCGTACGCGGCCGCCGTACTGACCGCGGACGGGCCCGAGCGGCTCACGCCCGCGCCTCCCGCCGTCGTCGATCCGGCGGAGTACTTCGAGCCGCAGGACGGGACCGCCACCGAGGAGTGGATAGTCTGGAAGGCCGCCACCGTCGACCTGGACTCGGAGACGGCGGCGGTGACCGACAACTGGCAGCTGTGGGCCTACCCGCGCACCGGGGGCGGAGCGGCCGCCGTCGTCGGCTCCGCACAGGAGCTGAACGGAACCGCGCAGACCCCCGCAGGGCCGCTGGAGGTCGTGCCGACCACGGACGGCGGCAACGTGTACTGGGCCTCCGCCGTCACGGTGGGCGACCAGTGGGAGCGTCAGGTCCTGTGCTACCCGCTGGACGGCGGGGGAGGCCCAACCGTCGTCGGCCCCGGTGACCTGCCGGCCGCCGTCGACGGCGGTGTGCTCTACGCCGTGCCCAACGCCGAGGGCATGCTCACCACAGTCGCCCACTGGGACCAGTCGGCCGACAGCAGTGACACGGTACTGTCCATCACCTCGGCGGATGCCTCATGGCAGCTCACGGGCCTGTGGGCCAGTGGGAGCCACCGGGCCGTGGCCGTGTCCTCGACGGCGGAGGGGGCGGGCACCTACATCGGCCTGTGGGAGGCGGGGCAGCCGGCCCCGGACACCTGGTTGCACGCGCCGTCCACCATCGTCATCGGCTCGGCGGGCGCCGCCCGCTTCGCCTGGGGCTCCGGCTCGGACGGCGAGCAGATAGGCATGTACGCCGTCGCCTGGGACGGGACGGACCTGGTCCGGCTCGGTGACGCCACGGGGTACTCGCGCCCGGCGCTGTCGCCCGACGGCACCACCGTCCTGGTGCCGTCGAGCGACGGGATGAACGCGGTCAGCTGGACGGTCGCGTCGTTCTGAGCCGACGTCTCAGCGCCGACCGATGCCCGCGTAGGTGAAGCCCGCGGCCTTCCAGTCCTCGCGCGGAAGCGCGTTGCGGCCGTCGATGACGATGCGGCGGGCCACCAGCTCGGCGGCCCTGGCGGGATCGAAGGTGGTGAACTGCTTCCACTCGGTGCCCAGGACCACCAGGTCGGCACCGGTCAGTGCCGCCTCAATGGAGTCGGCGACCTCGTAGGGCAGATCCTCCCGGTCGGCCAGGATCGGGCCGGCGGCCGGGTCCACCACCACCACCGAGGCGGACAGGTCCACCAGCTCCTGAGCCAGGTCCAGGGCGGGGGAGTTGCGCATGTCGTCGCTGTCGGGCTTGAAGGCGGCCCCGAGCACGGCCACCCGCTTGCCGGCCAGGTCCTCGCCCAGGAGGCGGCGGGCGGTGTCCACCACGGAATGGCGAACGGCGTCGTTTACCTTGTCCACCTCCGCCAGGAAGCCGAGCGACTCGCCGACGCCCAGCTCATGGGCGCGCGCCTGGAAGGCACGAATGTCCTTGGGCAGGCAGCCGCCGCCGAAGCCGATTCCGGCGCGCAGGAAGCGCTTGCCGATCCGGTCATCCAGGCCGATGGCACCGGCCAAGGCGGTCACGTCGGCGTCGGCGGCGTCGCAGATCTGCGCCATGGCGTTGATGAAGGAGATCTTGGTGGCCAGGAACGCGTTGGCGGAGATCTTCACCAGCTCCGCGGTCTGGTAGTCCATGACCAGACGCGGCTTGCCGGCGTCGATGATCGGCCGGTACAGCTCATCGAGCACCGCCTGCGCCGCCGCCGCAGCCTGCGCGTCGGCCGGCAGCCCGTAGACCATACGGTCGGGGGCGAGCGTGTCCTGGACCGCGAAGCCCTCCCGCAGGAACTCGGGATTCCACACCAGGGTGACCCCGGTGGGGGCGATCCGCTCCGCGAGGCGGGCCGCCGTCCCCACCGGGACGGTGGACTTGCCGGCGACGATCTCCGGCCCGTCGGTGCACTTGCCCAGGTGCGGCAGCATGCCGTCCACCGCGGCGTCCACATAGGTGAGGTTGGCGGCGCCGGTCTCCGACTGGGGCGTGCCCACGCCGATGAAGTGCACCTGCGCGCCGGCGATAGCCGCATAGTCGGTGGTGAAGCTCAGCCGGCCCGACTGCACGTTGCGCTGCAGGATCTCCTCGAAGCCGGGCTCGAAGAAGGGGGCCTTGCCCTGGGAGAGCAGCTCGACCTTGCGAGCGTCGACGTCGACACCCACCACGGTGTGACCCAGCTCGGCCATCGAGGCGGCGTGCACGGCGCCCAGGTATCCACAACCAATCACGGAAATACGCATGCAGGCAGGCTAACGGACGCGGATTAGATTCGCTGCGTGTCGCGGGCTGTAGCGCCCCGCCATTTTCGGCCAGTTGCGCACAGCCGCGGGGTGCGGATCACGTTCGTGTGCCTGTGGCGACGTCGTGTAGTCCCTCTATTGTGAACCGGTGCAAGATGCGAGAACTCGGAACGGCGGACCGAGCGCCCGGGCCGCCGCGGCTCCCCGGCGGGGGGAGGCCCCCGCGGCAACTGTGGGAGTCCAGCGGCCGGTGGTCGTCGGATTCATCCTGTGCGCCGCCGGCCGTGCACTGCTGATACCGCTGTTCGGCAGTGCGGACGAGGTGAACCACCTCGACTACGCCTTCCAGCTCTTCCACGGGCAGTGGCCCGACTTCTTCGCCGGACCGGTCATCCCGGGGGCGGGCCCCAGGTCGCCGCTGTCGGTGCAGGCGGTCTCCCAGCATCCGCCGCTGTTCTACCTGATCATGGCGCCGTTTGCGGGAGGGCTGACGGACTCCTTCGGCGTGCTGATCGCGGGACTCGCCGCCCGGGCGGTCAACGTACTGCTCGGCGCGGCCGCCGTGGCAATGATCGGCTACGCCGCGCGGGCGGCCTTCCCGAACCACCGGCTGCTGGCTCCCGCCGCGACGCTGGTCGCCGCACTGTGCTGCTCGATGCTGGGGGTGGCCGGGGCCGTGTACAACGACACCCTGGCCACCTTCATGATGGCCGCCTGCACCGCGCTCGCCTGCCGGTTCATCCGGCTGGGCCCATCGCGTCGGCGCTGGATCCTGCTCGCCGTGGTGTGCTGCGCCGCGCTGCTCACCCGCCTGTCCCTGATGGTGGTGGTTGCGGTGTGCATGCTCGCGATCGTCGCCGAGGGGATCGTGCGGGGCCAGGGACGGGACCGCTGGGGCCGGTGGACCTCGCTGCTCAACGCCGTCGGCGTGGGGGGACTGGTCGTCCTGTCGTCGGGCTGGTTCTATCTGCGCAACCTGCGGCTCACCGGGACGATCACCGGCGGGCATCCGCAGTGGGCGGCCGAGCACTTCAATACCGTCCAGGTGTCGGTGGGTGAGCTTGCCGCGCGCCCGGAGACCTGGCAGCGGCTGCTGTCGCTATTCGTGCCGGTTCCCGCCCTGGGTGGCGTCGGGCTGGTGCTGATCGTGGCGCCCACCGTCTGCGGACTCGGTGCCGCCGCAGGGGCCGTGGCGCGTAAACGTGTTACCTGGGAGGATCTGCTCGTCGCCGGACTGCTGGGCGCCGAGCTTCTTCTGGTCGTGGTGATGCAGCTGAAGTACTCCGCCGGTGGAGGCGGACTGCATCCGCGCTACCTGCTGCCGGCGCTGCTCGCGCTGGCGGTGGTGATGGCCGCGGGGCTGACCTGTTCGCGTCGTCTGGCCGGTCTGCTCACCGGTGCCTGGTTCGCCGCGTGGGCGGTGTTCTTCGTGCGCTGGTGGGGGCAGCAGGCGCAGCGGGGCTTGGCCGGCCCAGGCGGAGGATTCCCGACCTGGCCCGTGCTCGCGACGCTGTTGCTCGGTGCGGCGCTCATGGTGTGGGCGTTCGTCGTGATCCGGATCGGCAGGCTGGGAGGGGCGTCGGCGCTCAGCCGTGCCGAGTAGTCCCGACGACGCGGCTGCGGGGCCTCAGCTTGAGCGGGCTGCGTGCGCCCGTTGGACCGCTCACGCGCCGTTGGACCGCTTACGCGCCGTTGGACCGCTTACGCGCCGTTGGACCGCTTACGCGCCGTTGGACCGCTTACGCGCCGTTGGACCGCTGTAAACGGCGGCTACGGCGGTCCAACGGGGGCACAGGGGTCCAACCGGGGGACAGCGGTCCAACGGGCGGGCTCGACGGCCACGCGCACATAGCGCTTATGCGCTCACAGCTCGATGGTGGGTACGTAGGCGTCCAGGCGCTCCATGGAGTTGCCCGGGGTGAAGCCGGTGGCCTCGATCTTGCTCAGGTCCAGGGCGCTGCGAAGGGGGCGGGGGGCGATGCCCTCCTGCCCGGCGTAGTACTCGGCGGTGGACACGGCAGTGACCTCGTCGGCGCTGTGCCCCACCAGCGCAAAGACCCGCTTGGCGACGTCGCACCAGGAGACCACGGGGCCCTCACCGGAGAGGTTGTAGGTGCCGTACTCGGCGCCGGTGCGCAGCAGGTGGATGATCCCGGCGGCCAGGTCGGTGGTGAAGGTGAGGCGGCCGGTCTGGTCGTCCACCACCTTGGGCGTGATGCCGCGGGCGGCCAGCGAGGCCATGGTCTTGGCGAAGTTCTTGCCGTCGCCCACCACCCAGGAGGTGCGCACCAGGTAGTGGTTGGGAGTGGCCTCGACGGCGGCGTCGCCGCCCGCCTTCGACTGGCCGTACACGCCCAGCGGGCTGGGGGGCTCGGCCTCCGTGTGGGGCTCGAGCTCACCGTCGAAGGTGTACTCGCTGGAGATGTGCACGAGCGTGAGCCCGTGCCGGGCCGCCTGCCGGGCCAGGTTGGCCGGGCCGGTGGCGTTCGCCCGCCAGGACAGGCGCCGTCCCTCGGTGGTCTCGGCGCCGTCCACGTTCGTCCAGGCGGCGGCGTTGATGATGATGTCGTAGGCCGACCAGTCCCATGCGGCCATGGCCTCGGCGTCGGAGATGTCCACCTCCGGCAGGTCGACGCCGGTGGGGGCGTAGCCGGCCTCGGGCAGCTGCTTCATCAGCTCCCGGCCGAGCTGTCCCTTGCAGCCGGTGACCAGCACGCGCCGGCCCGCCACGGGCCGTGCGGTGTCAGCGGCGGGGAAGGGGACGACGTCGGCCAGGCGCGGGTGCCCGCGGTCCTTGTCCGACTGGATGGCCTGCTCCAACGGGATCGGCCAGGGCACGGCGACGGTCTCATCGGCCAGGTTCAGGAAGGTGTACTGGGCGTCGGGCGACCAGTGGTCGTTGACCAGGTAGGTGTAGGCGGTGTTGGGCTCCAGCGTCTGGTAGGCGTTGCCCACGCCCTTGGGTACGAACACCGCCACCGACGGGTCGATCACGGTGGTGTACACGGTGCCGAAGGACGGGCCCTCACGCAGGTCCACCCAGGCGCCGAAGACGCGCCCGGTGGCGACGGAGACGAACTTGTCCCACGGTTCGGCGTGGATGCCGCGGGTCACCCCGACCTCGTCGTTGAAGGAGATGTTGTTCTGCACCGGCCCGAAGTCCGGCAGTCCCAGTGCCGTCATCTTCTCCCGCTGCCAGTTCTCCTTGAACCAGCCGCGGTTGTCCCCGTGCACGGTCAGGTCGATGCGCAGGAATCCGGGGATGGGGGTGGTCTCGACGCCGAGCGGCTTGGCCAGCTCGATGCCGTTGCCGTCGGTGCCGGGCGTGTCGGGGGTGTCAGTCATGAGTCTCCAATGATCGTGCGGATGCGGGTCTCGGGTGTGGCGGGGTGGTCAGGCCGGGGCTCGCCCGGCCCCATTACGGGCTCAGCGGCGCTCGCGCTCGAGCAGGCCGAGCAGGTACTGGCCGTAGCCCGACTTCACCAGCGGCTCGGCGCGCTCGCGCAGGCCGTCGTCGTCGATGAAGCCCATGCGCCAGGCGACCTCCTCCGGGCAGCCGATGTTCAGTCCCTGGCGGTGCTGGACGGTGCGCACGAAGCTGGTGGCGTCGGCCAGGGAGTCGAAGGTGCCGGTGTCCAGCCAGGCGGTGCCGCGGGGGAGCACCTCCACGGCGAGCCTGCCCGCCTCCAGGTAGGTGCGGTTGATGTCGGTGATCTCGTACTCGCCGCGGGCGGAGGGAGTGAGGTTCTTGGCGATCTCCACCACGTCGTTGTCGTAGAAGTACAGGCCGGGCACGGCGTAGTCGGACTTGGGGCGGGAGGGCTTCTCCTCAATGGAGACGGCCTTGAAGTCGGCGTCGAACTCCACCACGCCGTAGGCGGTCGGATCGGCGACCTGGTAGGCGTAGACGACGCCGCCGTCGGGGCTGGTGTGGCGGCGCAGCCGCGTCCCCATGCCGGGACCGTAGAAGATGTTGTCGCCCAGCACCAGGGCGGCAGGCTGGTCGCCGATGAAGTCCGCGCCGAGGACGAATGCCTGCGCCAGTCCGTTGGGGACCTCCTGCACCGTGTAGGACAGGTTCACGCCCAGCTGCGAGCCGTCGCCCAGCAGCCGGTGGAAGCTGGCCGCGTCATGCGGGGTGGTGATCACCAGCACGTCCTGGATGCCTGCGAGCATGAGGGTGCTCAGCGGGTAGTAGATCATCGGCTTGTCGTACACCGGCACCAGCTGCTTGGAGGTGCCCAGGGTGATGGGGTTGAGTCGGGTGCCGGAGCCGCCGGCCAGGATGATGCCTCGCATGGACACAGTCTGGCCCATCCGTGGCCCTCTTCGCTGCAAATGCGCCGGAGCGGTTTTGATCATTCCGTCCCGCCCGCAGCTGCGCCGACGCTCCGTCGGCTACCGTTGGCCCCCATGGAACGTCTTGATGGTGCGCGGCAGCGCTACGACTGGGGCTCGGCCGAGGCCATTCCCGAGTTCCTCGGCGTCCGGGCCGATGGGGAGCCGTGGGCCGAGCAGTGGTTCGGCGCCCACCCCGCCGGGGTCACGCGGGCCGGTGAGCGCACCCTCGCCGCGTTGATCGACTCCGCTCCGGAGCGTCTGCTGGGTCAGGACGTGGTGCGGCGCTTCGGCCCCAAGCTGCCCTTCCTGCTCAAGCTGATCGCCCCGGCCCGAGTGCTCTCCCTCCAGGTGCACCCGTCCCTGGAGCAGGCCGTCGAGGGCTATGACCTTGAGAACGAGGCCGGTGTTCCCCTGGACAGCCCTGTGCGCAACTACAAGGACACCAACCACAAGCCGGAGATGGTGCTGGCGCTGACCCATTTCGAGGCGGTTGCCGGCTTCCGTGCGCCGCGGCGGGCCGCGGAGGTGCTCGCAGACCTGCATTCCCCGCTGGCCAGGCGCATGCGCCGCACCCTGCGGCTGAATCCGACACGCTTCGGGATCCGGCAGGTGTTCACCGAGCTGATCTCCGCGGGAACCCGCCCGCAGGCCGGGGAGATCGCGGAGCTGGTGGCTGAGATCGATGCGCGGCTGACCGCCGGCGACTCCCCCTCGCGGCGCGTTGACTCCAATGTCATCAGCATGTGGCGCGCCTTCCCCGGCGATCCCGGTGTGGCCGCGGCCCTGCTGCTCAATCCCGTCACGCTGCGGCCGGGTGAGGCCGTGTTCGTGCCCGCAGGCGCCGTACACGCCTATGTCACCGGCATGGGGATCGAGATCATGGCCTCCTCGGACAACGTGCTGCGCGCCGGACTGACCACCAAGCACGTGGATGTGCCGGAGATGCTGGCCTGTGTGGACTATGTGGCGGCGCCGCCGGTGCGTCCCGCCCCTGAGTACCTCTCCCGGGCCACTCGCGCCTACTACGCGCCCGTGGAAGACTTCGAGCTGCTGGTCACCTCGGTCGTGCCTGCCGACGGGCGCGTGCAGGTGCCCGGCCGGGGGCCGCGGATCGTGCTGGCCACGGAGGGCGAGACGACGATCACGACGCCTGCGGGGCAGGCACGGCTCACCCGCGGGCAGGCCCTGTTCGTCGGCGCCGACGAGCGCACCCTCGCCGTCGAGGGGGAGGGGACGGTGGTGCAGGCCGACGTGCCCTGAGCCCGCCGCGGCGTCACTGTGGCGTCACTGCGGCGCCAGCGGATCGGCGCCCTCCTGCCGGGCGGCCGCCCGCATGAGCTCGTCGTCGGCAGCGGGGGAGACGAGTGCTGCGGTCAGGCCGGCGCGCCACGCCGCAAGCACCCCGCGGACCGCCTCCGGGGCGGTTTCGGCGTGCACCAGGGCCCCGTGAGCCCACGTTGCGTGCGCCTGCGCCTCTCCCACGGGCCGGGCCGGTGCGGGGGCCGGCCGGGTCGGCGGCGAGCGCATCGCGCGACACCTGGACGGGGACGTCCGGCGCCTGCCCCGGGTATTGCACAATCGCGGCCGCGGCCCCGTTGAATGGGCCCGCAGTGAAGGAATCGGGGTGGGGCATGACGTCGGCGACGCCGTCCAGCACGAGCGGCGGCAGAGCGCCGGGCCAGCGGCGGGCCAACGGCTCGCGCGGTACCAGCACCTGCACCTCGGCGTCGGCATGAAGCCCCTCCGGCGCGAATGCGACCGAGATGTCAACCTGGTCGACGACCGAGTCCGGGGCGGCGAAGACCGCGGCCCCGCCGACCAGCCAGACGCCGCCGCACCAGGTCAGCGTCCGCCAGTGCACCCCCAGGTCCAGGTGCACGAGGGGCCCTGCGGGGGCCGCACTGGAGGCCTCGGTCATCAGCAGGCCGGCGATCTTGCACTGCCACATGTGCAGGACGCGGCCGGTCAGCTCCACGCGCTCACCGGGCGCGTACCACACCAGCCACGGGCGGTCCGCGTCCGCGGCGGACGGCAGCAGGGCGGCAAGGGAGTCTGCAACGGAGTTTGCAAGGGAGTTGCTCACGAGTCGATCCAAGCAGAGGAACGCCCGTGAGCGCGAGCGCACAGCCGTCTCACAGCCGATTGTCATGAAGGGCTTGGAGGGGTCGCGCGCGGCTCTGTGCGCATTCGCGGTCAGTGGTGTCACGCCGCGCGAAAGCGGCTCCGGGTGGGAGTGTGCTCGAGGTGGGCTCAGCGCCGTCGCAATTGAGTGAACTTCACTGTCCCGGCTTGACTCACGGCGGCTCACACCCGTGTAATTCTCATGAACATCGTCCGTATCCTGAAGGGAAGCCATCGTGTGGAACATCCTCGGCGACGGTCCGCTTGAGCGGACCGACGACGCCGACGACGAGGCGCTCCTCCTTCTGCTCGGCGACGACGATCCCGATGAGGGCCCCCTGGCCTGGCAGGAGCGCGCGCTGTGCGCTCAGACCGACCCCGAGGCCTTCTTCCCTGAGAAGGGAGGCTCCACCCGCGAAGCCAAGCGCGTGTGCGCCTCCTGTGAAGTTCGTGAGGAATGCCTGGAGTACGCCCTGGCCAACGACGAGCGCTTCGGGATTTGGGGAGGACTGTCAGAGCGCGAGCGCCGCAAGCTCAAACGGCGCGCGGTATGAGCCGGGCCGGAGAAGCCGGAACGCAGTCCTCACCCCTCGGCGGGGCCCTAGCGGTCCTGGTCTCTGCCGGGGTCACCCCCTACCTGCCGACAACCCTGCGCGCGGTTGCCGGCCAGACCGTCGCCCCCGATGTCCTGCTGATCGTCGACGTCGCCTCCCGCAGCAACGGTCTGGGTGACGGAACCCCGATCGAGGAGGCGGTGGTCGACTCCGGCGCCGATGCGGTCACCGCTGTGCGCGTGGTGCACGTTCCCGACGCGACCGGCTTCGGTGACGCCGTGGGCCGCGGCCTGGAGAAGTACGCCGAGCTGGTGGCCCGGGGCAACCGGAGGCGCCGCCGCGGCTCGGAGGGCTGCACCGGCTCCGGCCCGGCCGGGCACGTGTCCACGTCGTCGGCCGACGGACAGCTCACCGGCCCCACCGGGGCGATGTCGCCCATCTCCGAGTCCGAGACCCGCCGCGCAGTTCCGCCCGCGGATGCCGGTGCGCAGGCCGCGGCGGGGGCCTGGCTGTGGCTGCTGCACGACGACTCCGCGCCCGAGCCTGACTGCCTGGAGACGCTGCTGGTGGCGGTTCGGTCGGCCCGCTCCGTCGCCCTGGCCGGTCCCAAGCAGGTCGACTGGGACCACGCCCACGAATTGCTGGAGGTGGGCCTGCGCACCACCGCGTCCGCCCGGCGCGCCAATGACGTCGTCGAGGGCGAGGTGGACCAGGGCCAGCATGACGATCGCTCCGACGTGCTGGCCGTCGGGACCGCCGGCGCGCTGATCGATCGTTCCGTCTGGGACGAGGTCGGCGGCATGTCGCCGGCGTTCCCGGTCTTCGACGACGGCCTCGAGCTCTCCCGGGCGGTGCGCCTGGCGGGGCACCGGGTGGTTGTCGTCCCCGACGCCGTGGTGCGGCACCGTCGCGCAAGCCTCCTCGGCCTGCGGCCCGCCCAGCAGGACCGGGTTGCGCGCAAGGACGCCGCCGGGCGGGGCGCCGAAGGGGTGGTAGACGCCCCCGCGGCAGCGCTTGCGGATCCGGACCCGGACCGCTCCTTCCGTGCGCGGCGCATCGCCCAGCTGACCGCATGGGCCACGTTCTCGGCGCGGCCGGTGCCGTTGCTGCTGGCCTGGATCGTTGTGCTGGGCGCGGCCCGTGGCGCCTGGCGGCTGCTGACCAAGGCGCCCGGCCTGGCCCGGGATGAGCTGGCCGCCGCCTCCGTCGTCGCCCATAGCGGCGCCGTCATCCGTCAGGGGCGTCGGCGTCTGGCCGCGCACCAGGGCGTGCGCCGCTCCGTGCTGGCGGAGCTGTACGTGAGCGCCGCGGATATCCGTGCCGCCCGGCGCGACCGGCGCCGGCAGGAGCGCGAGCGCGCCGCCCGGGAGGCGGCCCGCAGCGAGCTGGAGCTGCGCGAGCTCGCCGCGCTGACCCGGCGGCGCCGCATCACCCTGGCCTGCACGCTGATGGTTGTGGCCGCCGTCGGCGTGGTGGGGCTGTCGCAGGTGCTGGTCGCCCGTGCCGTGACCGGCGGGGCCCTGCCGGGGCTGGGGGCGAGCTGGCGGGAGCTGTGGCAGACCGCCTGGTCCACCTGGGCACCCTCCGGGGACGGGTATCCCGCCGCGCTGAGCCCGCTGCTGGCCGCGCTGGCCCTGCCCGTCGCGGTCGGGTCCTGGTTCGGGCTGGACGGCGGCGCGCTCGCCCACCTGCTGCTGATCCTGGCGATCCCGCTGGGCGCCCTCGGCGCCTGGTATGCGGCCGGCACGGTCACGCGCCGCAATCCCCTGCGCGCCTGGGCGGCCTGCGCCTGGGGGCTCGCCCCGTCACTCCTGCTCGCTGTGGGCCAGGGGCGGCTGACTGCCGTAATCGTGCACCTGGCCCTGCCGTGGGCGCTGACCGCGCTCGCCCGGGCAGTGGGGGCGGACAGGCGCGACGTGGTCGTGTCCGGGATGGTCGGCGTGCACCACACCACCGCGCAGGAGCGTGCCGAGATCGACCGCCTCGCCCAGGCCCGCATGGAGGACCTGGCAGAGCTGGCGGACGAGGTGACAGAGGATGCCCCAGAGGACCTGGCAGACGGCGTAGCCGAGGATGCTGCAGACGGTGGTGCGGCGGCCGCGCCTGCGCACGCCGCCGCCGACGAGCCGCGGTCGACGGCGCACGCCGCCACCCGCACCGGCGCAGGCGAGGATGGTGCCTGTGCGGACGAGGCCGCTGCGCCGGACGCGGATGCGGACGGTGCCGACGCGGATGGTGGGGACGCGGCGGATGCGGACGATAGCGAGGACGCGCCGCCGCCCCCGCCGGAGCGCTATGGTCCCGGATCGCCCACCGCCGCCGCAGTGGCCGGACTGCTGCTCAGCCTCATCGTTGCCGCCGCCCCCGCCACGGCCGTGCTCATCGTCGTCGGACTGATCGTGCTGGGCGCCTGCGTGCGCCGCAGCGCCCTGCGCCTGCTGCTCACGCTCCTGCCGGTGGCGGTCACCGCCACGCCCGCCTGGTGGCGTGCCCTGCGGCTGGCGCAGGCGGGTGGCACGGCGGACGCCTGGCGCTACCTGCTCACCGACACCGGCCTGCCTGTTGCCGTCGCGCCGCCCTCCGCCATCGAGACCGTCCTGGGCATGCCCGTGGATGTGGAGTCCCTGATCACCGACCCGCGGCTCGCGCTGGCGACGAAGGCCGTGCTCGCCGTCATCCCCGCGGCGGCGGCCTGCGGCCTGCTCGTCGGCGGGCGCCGCGGCAGCCGGGCCCGTGCAGGCGTGCTCATGGCCCTGGGTGGGCTCGCACTCGCCGCCGCAGGCACGCGCACCATCACCGCCGTCGGCACCCAGGCCGACGGCACCGGCTCCCTGACCGTGACCGCCTGGGCCGGCACCGGCGTCTGCCTGGCGCTGGCGGGACTGCTGGCCGCGGCCATCGCCGCCGGCGACGCCGCCTATGCGGCCCTGCCCGTCGGCGGCACCGGCTGGAGGCGCTGGGCACGCGGCTGCGTGATCGGCCTCAACGTGATCGCCGTCGCCGCCCCACTGGGAATCGGTGGAGCCTGGGTGCTGACAGCCCGCAGCTCCACGGCCACCGGCCCCGACGCCGCCGTCATGGCGCTGCGGCCCGCCGGGGGGCAGATCCCCGTGATCGCCGCCGAGCTGCAGTCCTCCGACGCCGCCGGACGCGTGCTGGTCCTGTCGGCCACGGACTCCGGGCTGCGCGTGCGCCTCTGGCGCGGAGACGGCACCCAGCTGACCGACGTCACCCCCGACGTCCTGGGTGCGCAGCTGGCCGCGCGTGTACCCGGCGCCACCGCCCAGAGCCTGCCGGGTGCCCCCGACCCGGCCGCCACGCTCGCCACCTCCCTCAATGACGCGGCCGACGCCGAACTCGCCGACCTGGTGGTACGTGCGGCCGCCGGCCAGGACGAGGACGTCGCCGACGGCCTGGCCGCCCACGGCATCGCCGTCGTCCTGCTGACCGACGCCGCCGGCGATGACCTGACCGCATCCACACGAGCCGGACTGGACGCGACCCCGGGACTAGAGCAGCTCGCCCGCACCGACTCGGGCACCTCCTGGCGGGTATCGCCGGACGCCGCCTCCGAGTCCGCCCGCGCGGTGCTGGTGGACGCCGCCGGAACCGGCACCACGGTCGCGGCCGCAGCCAACGGTCGAACCGTCATCCGCACCACCCTGGCAGCAGCATCCGGCCCCCGCGTCCTGATGCTCTCCGAGCGTGATGACGGCACCTGGAGGGCCACTTTGAACGGTGAGGCCCTCCAGACCACCGCCGTCGCCGGAACCGCCGGCCGCTGGCGCACCGCCTTCATCGTGCCCGCCGACGGCGGTGAGCTCGTCGTCACCCACGGAACCGCTGCGGGTACCGCCGCCGCTCTGGCGATCCAGGTCACCTGGGTGGTGACGGCCCTGTTCGCCCTGCCCCTGCGTCGCCGGAGGAGCCTGACATGAGCCCGTCCCGCAGCAGAGCAGTAGCCCTGGTCGGCCGCGTTGCCGCCGCACTCCTGATCCTGGCGGCGGTGCTTGCGCTGACCTGGTGGGGGACCGGCACGCCCCGCGCCGTGAGCCGGGACGTCGCCCCGACCGCCGTGCCCGCGCCCGCCGCCGGAATCGTCTATGCCTGCCCCGCCGCGCCGAACAACACCATCGGGGGCGTCGACATCGATGAGACCAGTGGGAGCACCGTCATAACCGCGCTCGATCCAGACTCCACGCTCAGCTACGCCGCAGCAACCGGGACCACGGCGGAGGCGACGCCGGAGGCCACCGCTGAGGCCACGGCGGGTGCGTCTGCAGGGGCCACGGCGGAGGCGACGCCGGGGGCTACGGCGGGCGCAACGGCTGAGGCCACGGCGGGTGCGTCTGCTGGGGCGTCTGCAGGGGCCACGGCGGGCGCAACGGCTGAGGCTTCTGCCGGGGCCGCAGCGGGTCCGACGGCCGTGTCCGCTGAACTTGGCGGCTCCACCACAATGGACTCGGCCACAGGCGGCATCCTCACCGTCCAGGCGTCCGGCGGCACGCCGACCGGCGCCGTCGGCGTGGTTACCACCGTGACGGCGGGCGGCGACCTGCGGGGCCTGACTGTGGCACCCTGTGCCGCCCCCACCTCGGTCGCCTGGATCGTAGGCGGCTCCGCAGCCATCGGCTCCTCCTCCGAGCTGCGGCTGACGAACCCCGGAATCACCACGGTCACCGCAACGATCCACCTGTACGGCTCCACCGGCGAACTCACCCTGCCCGCCTCCGGGCAGGTGTCGGTGGGTGCCGGTGAGACGGTCGGCGTGCTGCTCGAGACCGCGAGCGCCCTCGACGACCGGCTGGCGCTCAGCGTGGAGGCGGAAGGCGGCTCACTGATTCCGGTGCTGGTCACCGAGTCCTTGGACGGTGAGACGCCCGCCGGGGTCGACACGCTCACCGCCGGCGCCGCCCCCGCCACCGAGCAGGCGATCCCGGGCGTGGTGCTCGTCGACGCCGCCGCACAGGGGGAGACCGAGGCCGAGTCCGGGGCGGTCTCCTCGGAGGGGCCCGCCGTGCGCGTGGTCAACCCCGGGGCGGCGCCCGCTACCGTGTCCATCTCACTGATCGGCGCCGACGACGAGGAGGAGCTGCCGGGCGCCACCGCTGCGACCGTCGACCCGGGAGCGGTCTTCGACTTCTCCCTGGCGGGGGTGAGTCCGGGCGCCTACGCCGTGCGCGTGTCCGCCGACGCACCCGTCGGTGCCGCCGTCAGGCTTGTGCGCAGCGCGGGGGAGTATCCCGACCGCTCCGGCGCCCTGGCCCATGACATCGCCTGGGTGCAGGCCGCCGTCGACGCAGCGGAGGGCGCCGCCCTGGCCCTGCCCCGGGGCGCGGGGCTGGAGACGTCCCTGGTGCTGACCAACACCGCGCAGACCGCGGCGTCCCTCACCTTGGCCTCCGCCGACGGGCAGTGGACTCAGGATGTCGAGGTCCCCGCCGCCACCACGCTCACCCCCGAGGTTCCGCAGGACGTGTCCGCCCTGGTGATCGCGGGGACGGGCGGGGGGACGGTCCTCGCCGCGGCGGTGGTCACCACCGAGGTCGAGGGGGACGTGCCGGGAACCCTCATCGCGGTGGTGCCCACGGTGCCCGACGCCGCCGCCCAGGGGTCCCGCAGCCTCCTGCTGTACTGATGGATGGGACGCGGCGTCGGCAATCCTCTAGGGTGGGACACGTGCCCAGGTCATCTCGTCGGTATCCGGTGCGTATTCCCGCATCCCCGCGCCGCCGTGACCGTCACGGGCGCGGGCTGCGTGGACCGCTGCTGCCGCCCGGACTGCCCGCCTGGCGCACCCGCGCCGAGCGCTTCGACGCGATGGTCATTGAGGCCGCCGCGGCGCTGACCCGACGGAACCCGCAGGTCTCCGTGATGCAGTTCGCCGTGGAGGAGGTGCCGCCGTCGGATCCGGCCCCGTGGGAGCACGGCGTCGTGCTCGGCCGCGGATTCGCCGCCGAGCCGCGGGCCGGGCTCCCCGCCCGGATCGTCCTGTACCGGCGCCCCATCACCTCCCGTGCCGCCGATGACGCCGAACTGGCGGAGCTGGTGCGGCGCGTCGTGCTGGAGCAGGTGGCCCTCATGCTGGGCCGTCGGCCTGAGGAGATCGACCCGGGACTGTGAGCCCCACGCGCTTCGCTCTTATCACGGCGCCGCGGGCCCGTGGCTCCCGCACCTGTCGGCCGGCCCGCGGTAGCCTGCGGGTGTGAGAAGAGTCCGACACTGCCGCAGGCCCGGATGCGAGAACCCGGCCGTAGCCACTTTGACGAGCGTGTACGCCGACTCCACGATCGTGCTCGGCCCGCTGGCCACGCAGGCGCAGCCCGAGGCCTACGACCTGTGCGCCAAGCACGTGGAGTCATTCACCGCGCCGCGCGGCTGGCAAGTGATCCGACTCGCCACCGACTTTCAGCCCGCCCCGCCGTCGGAGGACGACCTGACCGCCCTGGCCGACGCCGTCCGGGAGGCCTCCAGGGCCCCGCGCCCCAAGCCCCAGCCGGCCGAGCACGCGGGGCGGCCCACCGGCCTGCTGCCCGCATCGCTGACCGCCCCGCTGCCGGACCACCTGACCGGTCTGGGCGACGGCGAGATCACCCGCCGCGGTCACTTGCGCGTGCTGCGCGGGGAGAAGACCGAGGACTGATCGACCTACAGGTCACCCACTAAAGCGCCACTTGGCCCGGTTGCGAGAGTGCTTGGGTGGCGGTGCGCGGTTGGGGGCGATGCGCGTGGCCGTTGAGCCTGCCCGTTGGACCCCTGTTCCCCCGTTGGACCGCTGTGCCCCCGTTGGACCGCCGTAGCCGCTGGTTACAGCGGTCCATCGGGGCGTGAGCGGTCCATCGGGGCGTGAGCGGTCCAACCAGGGCGGCGTAGGACCCACCCGCCCCTCGACTGTCGGCAACCAGGCGCCCAACACCACGGGAACGTCGTGGGCGCCTGACTGCACCAAACAATCCTCACCGAGCACGCAGCCGAACCGCCCATGAGCACACCCCAACCGGAACAGCCGCATTTGCCCGGCGGCGTGCGGGGGCGGTGCCACCGCTCCGGGGTCCTCGGTGCTCAGTGCACTTTTGCCCGGCGGCGTGCGGGGGCGGTGTTGCTGCACGCCCCCGGGTTTTTTTGCTCGCCCCCGGGGTGCACCCCCACAAACCCCGGGGCTCTACACCCCGGCGCGGCGCCCGTAGTCTCCGGGCTGCCCGGTGCCGCCCGGTTACGCCTGTGCGGCGGGCGCGGCCACCTCATGCGGCGGGTTCTGCATGGTGGTGAGCGCGTTGTCCTCCAGGCGCCGATCCCGCAGCTCCAGCATGAACTCGCGGTCGCGGCGGGCCGCCAGCAGCGCCGCCAGGAAGCGCTCGGGGTGAGTGTGCGGCGGTGGCGGCGGCGCCACGTAGGGCTCCGCCTGCGCGGCCAGCTGCGTAGCCAGCCGCATGCGCGCCTGCGGCTGCATGGAGGAGGCCCGCTGCAAGAAGGTCCGCACGACGAGCGCCAAGTGGCCTGGCAGGGAGCGCAGGTCGGCGTCCCGGGCCCATGCGGACAGCTCCGGCGGCATGAGGATCGGCGGAGCATCAACACCCCCGTTGCGGATCCGCACCGCGTAGGTTCCCGCCAAGAGGTCTCCCAGGCGCTTACCGCGGCGGGTCACCACACTGGTGGCGATCGCCGGGATCCCGCCGAGCAGCCAGACCTCGACAACCCCCACCAGGGCCCGAACCAGGCTGTGGCGCAGTCGCACCGCGCCGCCGTCGTCGCGAACAATGCGGGAACCGGTCACCAGGCGGCCGGCGGAGCGTCCGCGGGACAGCACCTCCACCGCCAGTGGCATCCCCACCAGCCACCCCAGGAACACCAGGGACAGCATTGCCACCACCAGGGCGTCGGAGGCGTTCGGGAAGATGCGGCCGCCTATGGGGACACCCGTCAGCACCGTGACCACCAGGCCCGCGCCGTACAGCGCGTAGTCGATCAGCCCCGACAGGATGCGGGCCCCGGGGGATGCGGGCAGCACCTCCAGGGCCACGGCCTCCCCGGTGACCATCAACTCCGGCGTCATCATCCGCTCGGACGAGGCGGCAACCTCATTCACCATGACAGACTCCCCTCGTGGATATTGACGCCTACGCCGCCGCCCACCGCGACCAGTGGGACCGGCTGGATGAGCTCACGTCCCGGCGCCGACTCACCGGCGCCGAGGCGGACGAGCTGGTAACCCTCTACCGGGCTGCGGCCGGCCACCTCTCGCGCATCCGCACCGGAGCCCCGGACCCGACGCTGCTGGCCCAGCTGTCCACTCGTGTGGCTGCGGCACGCGGCCGCATCACCGGCACGCGGGAGGCGCGCATGAGCGATGTGAGGCGCTTCTGGCTCGCCAGCGTGCCGGCGGCACTGTATCGCCTGCGCTGGTGGACGGTGGTGGTGACCGCGGTGGAGGTGGTGATCGCCGTGGTCGTGGGCGTGTGGACACTGCGCAGTCCCGATGCCATGGCGGCGCTCGGCTCTCCCAGCACACTCGACACCTACGCCCAGGAGTCCTTCGAGGCCTACTACTCCGCTTACGCCGCCCCCGAGTTCGCCGGCCTGGTGTGGACGAACAACGCGCGCATCGCCGCGCTGTGCGTGGCCGGCGGCATCACCGGGCTGCTGCCCGCCTACATGCTGTACGCCAACGCCGTCAACGTCGGGCAGGCGGGAGCAATCATGGCCGATCACGGCCTGCTCGGGCAGTTCTTCGCGCTCATCACCCCGCACGGGCTGCTGGAGCTCACCTGCGTGTTCGTAGCCGGCGCCGCTGGTCTGAAGCTGTTCTGGACCATGCTCGCCCCCGGCGGCCGGTCGCGAGGCGTGGCGCTCGCTGCCGAGGGGCGCTCCCTGGTCACCGTGGCGGCCGGGCTGACGGCGGCACTGGCAGTCAGCGGATTCATTGAGGCATTCGTGACCCCGGCGCCGCTGCCGTGGCCGGTCAAGGGGCTGATCGGCCTGCTGGCACTGGTGGTGTTCTGGGTCTACACGCTGCTGCCGGGCCGCCGGGCCGTGCTGGCCGGGCACACCGGCGACCTTGAGGCCGACGAGGCCGGCGCCGTCCAGGCCGAGGTCGGCTGACTCCTGCGCGGGCACGACGGCGAGCCTCCGCATCACAGCCTCCCCGCGGCCTTGAGCGCCAGGTAGGTGTCGGCCAGTTCCGGTGCCAGCGCCCCCGGCTGGGCCTCCACCACTTCCACGCCGGCGCGCCGCAGCCGGGTGCGCACGGCGTCAAGCTCCACCAGGTCGCGTTCGGCCGCCGCGGCCGTGTAGGCGCTCTCGGCGTCGTCGCGCCGAGAGCGCAGCCGCTCCAGGCCCGGGTCGGTCGCTGAGCCCACGACCACCGTGTGCTTGCGGGCAATGGTTGCCAGGGCGCGCAGCATGGCGGCATCCGCCCCCGAACCGTCCAGGCCGGTGAGCACGACCACCAGCGCGTGCTGGGAGAGGGCGGCCTCCACCGTGGCCGCCACCAGCGCCCAGTCCGTGGCCGCGAGAGCGGGTCTGAGCGGTGCGAAGGCGTCCGCCAGCGCCCCCAGCAGCGCGGAGCCGGACACGCCCCGCACCTGCGCACGCGTCTCCACATCCATGGCGACCGCATCCACCCGATCGCCCGCACGGGAGGCCAGCGCCGCCAGCAGCAGCATCGCCTCGATCTGGGCGTCGAGCCGAGGCGCGTCGTCGAGCCGTGCCGCCGCCATCCGGCCGGTGTCCACCACAATGAGTACGCGCCGGTCCCGCTCCGGCCGCCAGGTACGGACCACGACCTCTCCGCGCCGTGCCGTGGAGCGCCAGTCGATTGAACGCACGTCATCGCCGACGACGTACTCGCGCAGGGAGTCGAACTCGGTGCCCGCTCCGTGCACCATCACGGCGCTGCGCCCGTCCATCTCCCGCAGGCGGGCCAGCCGGCTCGGCAGGTGGCGGCGCGAGGCGAACCGCGGGAGTACGCGCAGTCGCGCGGGCACGGCCAGCGACGCCTGGCGTCCGGCCAGGCCGAGCGGGCCGCGCAACCGCACCGTGACCAGGTCGGCCACTCGGTCACCGCGGCGCGTGGGGGTCAGCGTGGTGCGCATCCGCCGCTGCCGCCCGGCCGGGACCACAAGCGCCCGCCGCTGTTGCGGGGCGCCGGCCGAGGGCGGCCAGGCATCGCGTACCACCGCGGACATGCTGCGCCCAGTGGTGTTGAACAGGGTCAGCGTCTCCGTGACCGTCTCGCCCAGGCGCACCGACCGGGGCACCGACCTGGTTGCGCGCAGGCCCCGGGGCGAGGGCGCCGCTGCCACGTCGACCACCACCAGCGCGGTCACCAGCGCCGTCCAGGCCAGGACCGTGGCCGGACGGGGCACGAGGAACACGGGCACCGCCCCGACGACGAGCAGCCAGACGGTACGCATGGTCAGGTACACGGGCGCCTCCTCTCAGCAGCCGACTACCGCGGCACCGGCACCGAGCGCAGGGCGCCGCTGATCACGGACTCGGTGGACACGCCCTCCAGCTCGGCCTCGGCCCGCAGCTGGATGCGATGGCGCAGCGTCGGCAGCGCGAGCGCCTTGACGTCGTCGGGGGTTACGAAGCCGCGGCCGGACAGCCACGCCCACGCCTTCGCCGTCGTCAGCAGCGCCGTGGCACCACGCGGGGACACGCCCAGTGACACCGACGGGGAGGTGCGGGTGGCCCGCACCAGGTCGACCACGTAGGCGAGCACCTCGGGTGAGGCGTCCACCGTGCGCACCTGCTCGCGGGCGGCCCGCAGATCGTCCGGGGAGGCGACGGCGTGCAGGCCCGCCGCCGGCAGGTCACGGGGGTTGAAGCCGGTGGCGTGGCGGGACAGGACCTCGATCTCCTCGCCGCGCTCGGGCAGCGGCAGTATGAGCTTGAGCAGGAAGCGGTCCAACTGGGCCTCGGGCAGCGGGTACGTGCCCTCGTACTCAACCGGGTTCTGGGTCGCCACCACCATGAACGGATCCGGCAGGGGCCGGGGGGAGCCGTCGACCGTGACCTGGTGCTCCTCCATGGCCTCCAGCAGGGCGGCCTGCGTCTTGGGCGGGGTGCGGTTGATCTCGTCGGCCAGCAGCAGGTTGGTGAACACCGGGCCCTCGCGGAAGGAGAACTCCGCTGTGCGCGCGTCGTAGATCAGGGAGCCGGTCACGTCTCCGGGCATCAGGTCGGGGGTGAACTGCAGCCGCTTGGTGCGCACGTCAAGGGATGTGGCCAGAGAGCGCACCAGCAGCGTCTTGGCCACCCCGGGCACCCCCTCCAGCAGTACGTGGCCGCCGGCGAGCATGGCGATCACCAGTCCCGTGACGGCCGGGTCCTGGCCGACGACCGCCTTGGCCACCTCTGCGCGCACCGCCCGCAGCCGGGCGCGCGGATCATCACCGCCCGGCGTGGCCGGCCGTGCTGCGTTGGTGGGCAGCGCCGTGGTCGGCACGTCGGCCTGGTCGACGGCCTGGCCGTCTGCCCATCCGGTGCGGTGCGGCGGTTCGTTGCGGGGGGCGGGGGGTGTGGTCATCTTGGATGGACCTCGCTCTCGAGTTGTTCCAGGCGTACGGCCAGGTCCGCCAGGGCATGGTCGTCCGCGGGGGTGGGCCCGTACAGGGCATGGTCGATGGCGGCAGCGGGCCAGCCGCTGGCGCGGGCGGCGGCCTGGAGCAGCTCGCCGCGGCCGGCCGACGCCGGCAGGCCTAGTGAGCGGCCGAGCCGCAGGGCCGTTCCGGCGCGCAGTGCCTGGGCGGCGCGATCGCGGTCCCCGGCCCGGCGGTACAGCCTGCCCCTGCCGACGGCGGTCTCGGTGGCGTGCACAACCACCGGCAGGTCCTCCGAAACGAGCCGTCCGAAGCGGCGCCCGCGCACCAGCGCCAGCGCAGTGACGGCGACCCCGCCCAGGAGCATCAGCGCCGGCAGCCACGGCGGCAGCAGGGGCGTGTCCCACACGTTGAGCGCGAGCGTCTGGGAGGCGTCGAACCAGACCAGGCGGTCACTGCGGCCCATGGCACGGATCGCCAGCGCCGCGTTGCCTTGGGTGGTGAGGTTCTCATTGGTGGCGATGCGCGGGTCGGCGATCACTCGCAGGGTCCCGCCGCCCGCAAGGGGAGCGGTGGCGTAGGCGTAGGTGCCGTCGCCCACGGGGAAGCAGCCGACGGCGCCCTCCACGTCCCCCAGGTCGACGGAGCCGGTCGAGCCTGCGAGTGCGGCGGCGGCCACCGCGTCGGGGTCGGTGCACTCGGGCTCCAGCGTGGTGTTGGTGCTCGCGGAGACCCCGGTCGGAGTCATGTCGGTGAGTTGCGCAAGGTCCTCGTACAGGGAGCCGAGGACCACGACTTCCTGGCCCGTTTGGGCGAGCTGGTGGCGGTCGAAGCTGCTGAGGTCCCCGACGTTGAGCACGACCACGGTGGCGCCGTCCGCGGCCGAGGTGACGGCGGCGTCGGCCGAGGTGACGGCGGAGACGTCCACGCCCTGGTCGCGCAGCAGCTCCGCCAGCGCCTGGGTGCCTTCTGGGTGGGGGTTGTTGATCGCGTAGGGGACCTTGGAGGACTGCGGGCTCGTCCAGAAGGTCGCCAGGGCGACAAGCAGCAGCAGCGCCCCGGCGGCCAGGAAGGGACGCCACCGCTGCAGGCGCTCGCCCGGGCGGGCTCCGACCACCTGGTCGGCGGAGCCCGCGGGTGCTGTGCCGTCGCCTTTGGGGGACGTGGTAGCGGATGCGCTCATGGCGTCACCTGCCCGGCCGGCATTGCCGGGACTAGGGGAGTGCGGGCAACCTGCTCGGCGAAGGCCCGCATCCATGCGTCCTGCTCTGAGGTGGACACGACCCGGCCGTAGCGGACGGCGTCGAACAGGCGGGCGGCCTCGTGCATCTGGGGGGCCATCCCGCCCAGCGGCCGGGACGCCAGCACCGCCGCCTCATGCGCGGTCATTCCCGGATAGTCCTCAAGGGCGCCGCGTTCATCGAGCGTGCGGACGATCGCACGGAACCGCTCGACGACGGCGGTGGTCCAGTCGCCCCGCCCGGCGGCGGTGTCGGCGGCACGGGCCAGTGCGGCGGCGTCGCGATCGTCGTCGAACAGCGGGTCGCCGGGGCGGGTGACGCGGCGCGCCCAGGTGATACGGGTGAACAGCACCACCAGCACGACTACCAGTGCGGTCACCAGCAGCACCACGATCAGGACCGACAGCCACGCCGGCACCCCGGGCACGGCCCCGCGGGGGTCCAGGTGCTCGGCCAGCCACTGCCAGATGCGCATCCGCAGGCTCTCGGTCTCGCGGTATACGGGTTTGGCGAGCTCCTCCTCGGCGGCGCGGCGGGCGGCGTCGGCGTCGGGGGTGGCCGGCACGTCCCGGGGGACGAGCACGTGCAGTCCGCCGGCGCCGAGGGCGCGAGCGGCTGCGGTGACGGGTGGCATCGAGATCATGACGGTGTGGCGGCGCGGGTGCTCTCAGACTCCCGCCGAGCGGCGCAGCTCAACGTCCAGGCCCTCCTGGCGCATGCGCAGGTCGATGTAGATCAGGGCGCGGGAGGCCGCGGAGAACGGCAGGATCACGGCGCTGAGCAGCGATGAGGCGAAAGTGGCGAAAGCCGACAGCAGCGCGGAGGTGGCCGCGCTGGTGACCAGGACGGAGCCGGCGCCGGAGATGAAGCCGAGCGGTACTGCTATGACCATGGTTACCGCAGTGACCAGCAGCTCGACCAGCAGCAAAGTGCCCAGGATCCGCCAGAAGCCGGTGCGGGTCAGCTGCCAGGAACGGCGGATGCCCTCCCAGACTCCGACATTCTCAAGAATCAGTGCTGCGCTGGCGAGCGACAGGCGCACCCACAGGAACGCGGCGGCGAGCAGGCCCAGGATCGTGAGCAGGAATCCCATGAGGATCAGCAGGGCGCCTCCGGCGCCCTCGTAGTCGGCCAGTGCCAGGAGCATCGCGGCCATCAGCAGCGCCAGCCCCGTCACGAGCAGTGCGGCGGCGATGAAGGTGAACAGCTCGGTCAGCGCGGCCTGGCCGATCAGGGCCCAGATGCGCGGCCTGGTGCGCTCCCAAACCTCCGTGGGGGTGGCGATGCGCCCCAGGACCGAGCGGGACACGGTCACGATCAGCAGGCCGGTCAGCACGGCGGTGGCCAGCGACGTGATCACCAGGGTGACGACATTGGTGGTGAAGCTGCCGCCCAGTATGGAAAGAGAGCTGCGGAATACCTCCGCCTCGGAGACGGTGGGGTCGTACTCGTTGTAGTAGTCGGCGGAGGTCAGGTCAGTGAAGAAGGAGCGTGTGGAGACGTAGATCAGCAGTGCGGAGACCAGGCCTGCGGCTCCCATCACCAGCAGGGCGGGCAGGAACATCGCCCGGGGGTTGGCGCGCAGGGACTCGAAGGCACCGCCGATGATCTCGCCGATGCTCAGCGGGCGCAGCGGAATGATTCCGGGCTTGGGGGCGACGAAGAAGCCGGTTGCTCCCGCGGGGTAGGCGCCCGCCTGTTGGGCGTACTGGCCCTCGGTGCCGGCGGCCTGCCCCGGGGCGGCCTGCTGGTACTGGCCGTAGGCGGGCGGCTCGGGCTGGGGGGAGTCGGTGCCGTAGCCGGAGGACGACTGCGGGTACTGCCCGGGGGCGGGGGACGACCCCGCGGGGTCGCCGCCGGAGGGGGACTGCCATCCGGTGTTGTCGCTGCTCATGTGCATACTGTTTCACGGTGTTGGCGCCGGTGCTCTCCCCCTCGAGGAGGAGAAGCGCCAGCCGGGGCCGGGCCGGGGCGGGCGGGCTCTTGAGGCGCGGCGTCGGCCGCGGTGAGGGTCGAGGTGCAGTTGCCGGTGCTGCTTCGTGGCGTGGCTGCCGGTGCTCCTGGGGTGCGGACACGCCCGGGTTGCATGTTCCTGCGAAGTGTTTTTCGCACGGTCCGCGGGGGCGGGTGCGGGGAGCGGGACAGGCGCGAAACCTAAGCAGGGGGCCGAAAGTCCCTCCGATCGAAGGGCTTAAGTCAACCTCAATTGCATGTGAGGAACGTCGCGGTGTGGCATGTAGGCGCCATTCGTGCCTTATGTACGTGTCAAGATAGGCGCCATGCGCACTCGCATTCTGGTCGTTGACGATGATACTGCCCTGGCCGAGATGATCGGCATCATGCTGGAGGCGGAGGACTACACTCCGTCCTTCTGCGCCGACGGCGCGAAGGCCCTCGAGGCCTTCCGCGAGACTGATCCGGATCTGGTCCTGCTGGACCTGATGCTGCCGGGGCTCGACGGCGTGGAGATCTGCAAGCTCATCCGCTCCGAGTCCGACGTGCCGATCATCATGCTCACCGCGCGCACCGACACCCAGGACGTGGTGGCCGGGCTCGAGGCCGGCGCTGACGACTACGTCACCAAGCCCTTCAAGTCCAAGGAGCTGCTGGCTCGCGTCCGCACTCGCCTGCGCCGCAACATCGACGCCAATGGCGCTGAGCACGTGCGCGCCGGCGACCTGGACATCGACGTCTCCGGCCACCAGGTCCACCGCGGTGACACCGTCATCAACCTCACGCCGCTGGAGTTCGACCTGCTGGTCACCCTCGCCCGCACCCCGTGGAAGGTGTTCACGCGTGAGGAGCTGCTGGAGCAGGTGTGGGGCTACCAGCACGCCGCCGACACCCGCCTGGTCAACGTGCACGTGCAGCGCCTGCGCGCCAAGATCGAGAAGGACCCCGAGCATCCCAGCATCGTGGTGACGGTGCGCGGCGTCGGCTACCGTGCCGGCGACGGCAAGTGACTGCGGGCGCGGTGACGCCTGAGTCCCGCCCGCCTCGCCACCCGAGTCCCGTGGCTCGCTGACCGTGGAAGCTCGACTCCGGGGTCGGCGTACAGGGCGTCGCGGCGTGCCGACTCCGCTGGGGGCGGCACGCCGCTCTCTTGGCACCTCCATGGTGCTGTTCGCCACGGTGGCCGGCGTGGTCCTCATCGCCGTGCTGCTGGTGGCGGTCACGATCACCATTCGCAACGACGTGTTCGCCGAGCGTCGCGCCGCCATCCTCACCGATGCTCGCCAGCGCACGGCCGCAGCCCAGTCCGCCTTCGACGTCGCCCAGGTCGACACTGCCGATGACCTGACCGCGACGGCGCAGGCGCAGCTCGCCTCCATCAACGACTCCTTCGTCGGGGCGGGCGGTGTGGGCGTGGTGCTGCGCCGCGCCGGTGGCGAGACCTCAACGATCATCATCAACGACCTGGCCACCGATGCGGACCTGGCCGCGCTGATCACCGACAACCTGGTCTCCCAGATCGACGCGGGCCAAACCGGCACCCAGTACTTCCAGTCCGTGGGCATACCCGACGGCGACGGAACCGCCCCGGGACTCATGGTCGGCTCTCGCGTCAACCTGCCGCTGGCCGGCGGGTACAACCTGTTCCTCGTGTACACGCTGGCGCCCGAGCAGCACGTCATCGACCTGGCCACGCGGGCCATCATCATCGCCGGCGCCGGCTTCCTGCTGCTGCTCATCGTCGGGCTGTGGGCCCTCACCTCCCGGGTGCTGATCCCCATCCGGCGGGCCTCCTTGGCGGCCGAGCGCCTGGCGGCCGGCCACCTCCAGGAGCGGCTGCCGGTGTCGGGGGAGAATGAGATCGCCACGCTGTCGCGCTCCTTCAACAATATGGCCGACTCCCTCGAGGCGCAGATCCAGGCCTGGGAGAGCCTGTCGAAGGTGGAGAAGCTGTTCGTGTCCGACGTATCCCACGAGCTGCGCACGCCCCTGGCGTCCATCCGGCTGGCCGCGGAGCAGATCTGGCAGGCCCGCGATGAGATTCAGGACCCGTTCGCCACGCGCAGCCTGAAGATCCTCATGCGCGAGATAGACCGCTTTGAGCAGATGCTCTCAGACCTGCTGGAGATCTCCCGCATCGACTCCGGCCGCGTGCAGCTGCGCGCCGCGGAGGCGGATATCGGGGCCGTCCTGCACGGCGTACTCGACCTGGTCGCCGTCCACGTTGAGGCCTCCGGCTCGCCGATCCGCCTGCACCTGCCCGAGGAGCCCTGCGTCGCCGAGGTCGATGTAGCCCGGGTCGAGCGCATCCTGCGCAACCTGATCGTCAACGCGCTTGAGCACGCCGAGGGATCCCCCATTGACATCACCGTCGCCGCCAACGGTGACGCAGTCGCCGTACGCGTGCGCGATCACGGGGTGGGCATGAGCCCGGACGTGGTCAAGAAGGTCTTCGACCGCTTCTACCGCGCCGACCCGTCCCGCAAGCGCACCCTGGGCGGCACCGGGCTGGGCCTGTCCATCTCCCTGGAGGACGCCGTGCTGCACGGCGGCACCCTGACCGCCTGGGGCTGGCCCGCGGACGGCGCCTCCTTCGTGCTGACCCTGCCGCGCCGCCTCGGTCCCGATGCGACCCCCGGCACCTTTACCAAGCCCGGCCCCCTGGACGTGGTTCCCGACGACGCCCCGCCCGTCTCCCGGGTCGGCGCCCGCACCAAGGACGTCGACGTCACCGTTCCGGCCGTCCCGGCGCTCACGCCCTCGCCTGCCTCCCGCCGCTCGGACGTCGATCGCGACTCCGAGCAGGAGGAGGTCGCCACGCCCACCGAGGCCGATGAGGCCGACGCGCAGGTGCGCGTGACCGTCATCGCCCCGGGGGAGGGCCCGACGGCGCGTACGCCCGAGGACACCGACTCCCGCAGGAAGCAGGAGGGGGGCCGCCGGTGACGGGTCCCGCATCCGCCCTGCCCGAGCGCCGCCCCGCCCGGGACGTGCCTCGTCGCGCGGTGCTCGCCGCGCTGCTGCTCGGTGGCGGCTCGCTCGCCGCCTGCACCGCCCTGCCCACGTCCGGGGGCGTGGCCGAGTCCGACGTCCTGGGGGCGGGTGACGAACAGCTCGTCCAGACCGCGGCGGGCCCCGCGGACGGCGCCACCCCGGATGAGATCGTCACGGGGTTCCTGCGTGCCTGCGCCGCCGGGCTGTTCGACGACTTCGCCACCGCGCGGGCCTTCCTTACCGACGCGGCCTCCGCCTCCTGGCAGCCCACCGCCGCGGTGGGCGTCTACGAGGGCTCGACCACGCCGGTGGTCGCCCTGGTCGAGCACGAGGTGACCGTCACGGTCGACCTGATAGGCGTCGTCGACCCGGTCGGCGTGTTCACCGGAGCTGCCGATCCCGATCACTCCTACCGCTACGCGCTGACCACCAATGCGTCGGGCCAGTGGCGCATAGCCGAGCTGCCCGACGGGATGCTCCTGTCCGACGGTGACCTGATGGCCGGCTTCGGCTCCGCGCCGCTGTTCTTCCTGACCCCTGACCACACCCGCCTGGTTCCGGAGCTGCGCTGGCTGCCCCGCCACGAGCTGTCCCGGCGACTGGTCGAGGCGCTGCTGGAGGGGCCCTCGACCTGGATGGCCGCGGGGGTGTCCACCGCGATTCCCGCCGGCGTCACCATCGGGGACGACGGCGTCGTAGTCGAGGGCGGGATCGCCAGCGTCGACCTGATCGGCCTGGGCGGTCCGGGTGACCTAGATGAGGCGCAGGCACGGCTCCTGGTGGCGCAGATTCGCGCCACGCTTCTGGGTGCATCCGACCTCACGCAGGTGCGGGACGTCGCCGTGCGGGCCGATGGCGACGAGCTCGGGGCGCCGACGGCGCTGCCCGCCGTCGACACGCCGCCGGGGCAAGTGGTCGGGATGTGGGCGGGAGCCGTCGTCCAGGGCACGAGTTCCACCCGTACCACCCTGGTGGCGGCCCAGACCATGGGCGCCGACGTCGCCTCTCACCCCACGCTCGCCCAGGACGGCACCGTGTACGCCCTGACCCGTTCCAGCCTGCTGCGCGTGTCACCGGGGCAGGGCGCGGCCGACGTCATCATGTCTGTGGGGGAGGCCGATTCCCGCGCCGACTCTGACACCGAGGCCGAGCCCGGTGCCGCCCCGGACCCGGACGGGGCCGGAGAGGCGGACGGCGCCGAGGCCGCGACCCAGGGGCTGCTGCCCCCGATCGTGGACCGCCACCAGTGGGTGTGGACAGGGGCGGAGGGGCGGATCATCGCCGTTGACGGCCGGGGCCGGCGGGCGTCGATAGACGCCCCGTGGCTGAGCAGCCGGACGGTTGTGGCCTTCGACCTGGCCGCCGAGTCGGCTCGCATTGTGGTGCGCCACCGGGGGAGCGGCGAGCACGGTGATGACCGTGTGAGCGTGGCTGTGATCGTCCGTAACGACGGCACCCCGACCGGCCTGGGAGATCCCCTGGAGCTGCCCGCCGCAGCCGCGGCCCGCACCGACGCCGTCGTCTGGTATGACCCGCTGAGCGTGGCCGTGCTGCCCGCCTCCGAGGACGGCCAGGTGGCGTCGGGTGTTTTGCGCGTTCCCGTCGGCGGGCCGCTGACCGCCGCCATCACGTCCCCGGCTGCGGTCGCCGTCACTGCGGACCGGGCTACCGGAGCGGTCCAGCTGACCGACGCCGAAGGGCGCATCTGGCAGCACACGGGCGCGGCCTGGCGTGTGAGCGCCACCGGCATCACCGACATCGCCTACCCGCTTCCCTGAGGGAGCGCGCCGCGGCGGGACTGCCCGCCGCGCCGCGGCGGACGGGCCCGGCAGCGGCGAGCATGCGGGGCGCCCCGCATGCCGGAGGTTGCATGCGGGGCGCTGCCACGATCGTGGCGGGTGGCTCAGTCGCCGGTGGTGACTTGCGCGTTCAGGCGGATGACGCCGTAGGTCCAGCCGTGCCGGTGGTAGACGGCGCAGGGCTGCATCGTGGACTTCTCAATGAAGAGGTAGAAGGGGTGGCCCACCAGCTCCATCTGGTACAGGGCCTCATCCACCGTCATCGGCACTGCGTCGTGGAGCTTCTGCCGTACCACCACGGGGGAGTCTCCCAGCTGGGACTCCACCGCCACACCCGGCTGGGTGGGCGCCGAGGGCGAGTCCTCGATGGGCAGGTCGTCGGTGTCCGGCAGCTCCGGCTCCTCGGCGGGGGCGGACGCGACCTGGTCGGGGAGCTCGACGATGTGGCGGCGGTGGTTCTTCTTCCGGTCGCGTGCCCGGCGCAAGCGCTCGGTCAGCTTCCCCATGGCGATGTCGAAGGCGGCGAAGCGGTCGGAGGAGCTGGCCTCGGCCCGGATCACCGGGCCCTTGGAGATGACGGTGATCTCTGCGCGCTCGGCGGTGTCCGCCTGACGCGGGTTGCGCTCGTGGGTGACCTCGACCTCGACTCGTTGGACGCGCGGGTCGAACTGCTCGACCTTGGCGGCCTTCTCCTCGACGTAGTCCCGCAGGCGAGAGCTGATCTCCGCATTGCGACCGACGACGGTGATGTCCATGGTGGAACCTCTTTCTGAGTCCAAGTGATCCTTGTGAGGGGATCGGGCTGGGGGGGAGACAGCCGCCGCACCTCGCGGCGGCTTCGGAGTGGTTGGCCACCTCCTCGTGTGCTGCCGGCGGAGAACCGGGGCGCGGCGCCGACCTCGGCCGCCGCGCACTAGTGTGTGCGTTACGACACATAACCTACACCATTTTTGGGGCGCTCATGGCCATCCCGCCGCCGTCTGCGGGGAGCACCGGGCCGCCGGGGACCACCACCGGACGCCCCCGGGCCGGCGGCGGGGCCGCGGCCACCACCAGGGCCTCCTCAACCACTGCGCCCGCCAGGCGCAGTGCTCGGGCGCAGGCCCCCAGCGTGGCCCCGGTGGTAACCACGTCATCGACCAGTACCACCGCCATCCCTGCGACCGGGGCCACCACCCGCGGCGGCGTCGAGCGGTTGGCGCGCCGCTGGGCCGCAGACCGGCCCGCCTGCCGCACGCCGCCCGCACCGGCCCGACGCCGCAGCACGTCCGCGCTGGCCACCGTCACCGGCCGCCGCGACACGTCCCGGGACACCTCCCGCAGGCCTTCGGCCATGCCGAGTGCGATGGCGTCGGCGAGCCGTGCCGCCACCAGCCTGCCGCGCGCCCGCCGCTGCAGGCCGGACGGTGCCGGAACCACCAGCAGGCCGTCGGCCGCGGACACTGCCGCCACCGTCCGGGCGGACAGGCCCTCCGCCACTTGGCGGCCCGCCCGTCGGCCCGCCCGGGACATGACACGGTCAAGCTCCTCCCGGGCGCCGTTCTTCCAGCTCAGCACCAGGGACCTGACCGGACCGGCGTAGGCAGCCAGCGCCCACACGGCCAGTCCGGCGGCGGCGTCGGCGTGCTCGACCCGGTGCGGCGCCGCCTCGAGCAGTGCCGCGCAGTCCTCGCACAGGGAGACGTCCCACCGGCCGCAGCCGGCGCAACTGAGCGGCAGGGCGACGTGCACGGCGTCGGCGAGCGCGCCCGGCAGGTGACGGAGCATGCGCACAGTGTGCGTCCCGTCCGCGGCGGGGCGCCCGCCGCGGACGCGGGTTATCCACAGGCGCCGCGGGCGGGCCGTCTTCGAGGGCGGCTGTGGACGACGGCGGATGCGCTCAGCGGTGAGCGATAGCCCGCCCCCTGCCCGGGACCCAGCCGTGCAATGGCATACCATGGCGGCGTCCGCGCCCGGTCCACCCGGGCACGGGGCCCGCCCTCCTAGGCGCCGCATGCCGGCGGGCTCCCATCAGCTACCAGGGGAGAAAGCAGCGTGTCGATCGTCGATCGGATCCTTCGCATCGGTGAGGGACGGACCCTCAAGAGGCTCGACGCCCTCGCGACCCAGGTCGAGGCCCTGGCGGAGGACTACAAGCAGTTCACCGACGCGGAGCTGCAGGAGCAGACAGCGGAGTTCAAGCAGCGGTACGCCGACGGGGAGACCCTCGACGAGCTCCTCCCCGAGGCCTTCGCCACCGTGGTTGAGGCCGCCGACCGCGTGCTCGGCCAGCGCCCCTACCACGTGCAGATCATGGGCGGGGCCGCCCTGCACCAGGGCAACATCGCCGAGATGAAGACCGGTGAGGGCAAGACCCTGGTGGCCACCATGCCCTCCTACCTGCGGGCGCTGACCGGCAAGGGCGTGCACGTGGTCACCGTCAACGACTACCTGGCCGAGTACCAGTCCGACTTGATGGGGCGCGTGCACCGCTTCCTGGGGCTGACGACCGGCTGCGTGCTGGCCACCCAGAATCCCGCCCAGCGGCGCAAGCAGTACGAGTGCGACATCACCTATGGCACCAACAACGAGTTCGGCTTCGACTACCTGCGCGACAACATGGCCCAGCGCCCCGAGGACCTGGTCCAGCGGGGTCACGCCTTCGTGATCGTAGACGAGGTCGACTCCATCCTCATCGACGAGGCCCGCACCCCGCTGATCATCTCCGGCCCCGCCACCGGGGACGTCAACAAGTGGTACAAGGAGTTCGCCAAGCTCGCCCAGCGCCTGCGCGCCGGCCGGGACTACGAGGTCGACGAGAAGAAGCGCACCGTCGGCGTACTCGCCCCCGGAATTGAGCGCGTGGAGGACTACCTGGGCATAGACAACCTCTACGAGTCGGAGAACACGCCCCTGATCGGCTTCCTGAACAACGCCATCAAGGCCAAGGAGCTGTTCCACCTGGACAAGGACTACATCGTGCGCGACGGCGAGGTACTCATCGTCGATGAGCACACCGGCCGCGTCCTGCCCGGCCGCCGCTACAACGAGGGCATGCACCAGGCCATCGAGGCAAAGGAGCGGGTGGAGATCAAGGCCGAGAACCAGACCCTGGCCACCATCACCCTGCAGAACTACTTCCGCCTGTACCCGGAGGGCTCGCGCGCCGGCATGACCGGTACCGCCGAGACCGAGGCCGCGGAGTTCGCCGGCACCTACGGCATCGGCGTGGTTCCCATCCCCACCAACAAGCCGATGATCCGCGTGGACCAGCCGGACCTGGTCTACACCAACGTGGACGCCAAGCTGGCCGCCGTCGTCGACGACATCGCCGAGCGCCATGAGGCCGGCCAGCCCGTCCTGGTGGGCACCACCAGCGTGGAGAAGTCCGAGCGGCTGTCCCAACTGCTCGATGAGCGCGGCATCAAGCACGAGGTGCTCAACGCCAAGCAGCACGCCCGTGAGGCCGCCGTCGTAGCCCTGGCCGGACGCAAGGGCGCCGTGACCGTGGCCACCAACATGGCCGGCCGCGGCACCGACATCATGCTCGGCGGGAACGCCGAGCACATCGCGGTGACCGCCCTGAAGGAGGCGGGCCTGGATCCGGAGGAGAACGCCGAGGAGTACGAGAAGGCCTGGCCCAAGGCGCTCGCCGCCGCACAGGAGGCCTGCGCCGCGGAGCACGACGAGGTCGTAGAGCTGGGCGGCCTGTACGTGCTGGGAACCGAGCGGCACGAGTCCCGCCGCATCGACAACCAGCTGCGCGGGCGCTCCGGCCGCCAGGGAGACCCGGGGGAGTCCCGCTTCTACCTGTCCATGGAGGACGACCTGATGCGCATGTTCGCCTCCGGCGCCGCCCAGCGCATCATGAACTCCGGTGCCTACCCCGACGACGTGCCGATCGAGTCCAAGATGGTCACGCGCGCCATCGCCTCAGCCCAGCGGCAGGTCGAGTCCCGCAACTACGAGATCCGCAAGAACGTCCTCAAGTACGACGACGTCATGACCGAGCAGCGCGAGAAGGTCTACTCCGAGCGCCGCCGGGTCCTGGACGGCGAGGACCTGGAGCCGCAGCTGGTCGGCTTCCGAGCCCAGGCCGTCGGCACGATCGTGGCCGCCCGTACCCAGGAGGGCCGTCCCGACGAGTGGGACCTGGACGCCCTGTGGAACGACCTGGCGCACCTGTACCCGGTCAGCCTCACCCAGGAGGACCTGATCGAGGAGGTAGGCGGCCGCGACCTGCTCTCCGCCGAGCGGCTGTCCGCCGAGCTCACTGAGGACGCCGCCGTCGCCTACGAGGAGGCCGAGCAGCGCCTGAGCGAGAACCCCATCGCCCGCGCGCAGCTGGGGGAGGAGCCCATGCGCTCCCTGGAGCGGCGCGTCCTGCTGGCCGTCGTGGACAAGCGCTGGCGCGAGCACCTGTATGAGATGGACTACCTCAAGGAGGGCATCGGCCTGCGCGCCATGGCCCAGCGGGACCCGCTGGTCGAGTACGCCAATGAGGGTGCACACATGTTCAAGGCCATGATGGAGGGCATCCGGGAGGAGACGGTCGAGCAGGTATTCGCCAACGCAGCCCGCTTCGACGCCGCGGCCGCTCGTGCCGCCGCCCAGCAGGCACAGGCCGAGGCCGCGGGTAAGGACGCGGCGCCGTCGGCCGGAGGCGGGAGGACTGCGGCCGACGGGCGGGGAGCGTCCCGCGGGTCCGTGCTGGGCAGCACCGGCCAGGAGCCCATGAACCAGCGCGTCACTTATACGGCGCCCGCTGAGGACGGCACCGCCACGGCCACCCCGGCTGCGGGGGCGCAGGGCCGTGGGGCCGCGGAGCCTGCGGCGTCGGCGACCGGGGCAGCCGCCGGCGCGGGAGCGGGCAAGTCGGCGTCCACCGGCGGTAACCGCAAGCAGCGGCGGGCCGCCAAGAAGCGGCGCAAGTAGCCTCAGGCGATTTCGAGCGCGGCCAGCAGCCACCGTCCCCTGAAGGTCTCCAGGCGGGCGGCCGCCGCGCGAACGCGGGTGCCGTCGTCCAGCAGGACCGTCACCTCGCAGCTGCCGTGCTTGGGTGGCTGGGCGTGCGCCGAGCGCGGGCGTAGTCGCGTCGGCGCCTGCCCGAGCAGTCTGCACGCCAGTCCCGCCCGCCGGGTGAGCGCCTCGAACAGCTCCGGCGTGGTCCAGCGTGCGAGGTTGTCCGCCCGGCGGTGCCCGGACAGCACTTCGGCGGCGGCGGTCACGACCACGGCGGCGAAGCGCGCCGGATCGGGCATCTCGGCCTCGGCGTTCGGCTGTTTCGCGTCATCGCCGCCTTGCTTCAAGACGGGGCGGAAGCGTAGGCGGTCCCAGTCCTTGGGCTGCTGGGCGCCGTCCAGGACCGGGCGGGGCACGAGGGTGCCGGCGGGCGTGCTCGCTGAGAGGCGCAGGCCGGGGGCGGTGCGTGCGGCCGGGGCCGGGCGGGTGCGGCTGCGGGGAGGTGTGCCGGGACGCTCGATCGTCTCCGGTGCCGGGACTGCACGCAACTGCGGCTTGTCGTTGGTGGCGGGCGACTGCGGTGACGGGGCGGACTGGGGATATGCCGGGGCGGCGGCGGTGAGGGCGGACATGATGCTTCTCCTGGGGCTGTGGTGGTGGGAGGCGGCGCTCGCGGTGTTCGGCTGGATGGCTCAGGACTCGGCTTCGTCGGTGAAGCCGGGAACGGACAAGGGTGTTCCGGGGAGGATCAGCTCGGGGTCTGAGCCGATCACGTCCGTGTTGGCCCGGTACAGCTGTGGCCATGCCTCGGCTACCTGCGCCGGCGAGGCCTCGGGGCCGATCAGGTCTTCGGTGATGGACCACAGGGACTCGCCGGCCGTCACCGTGTGCCCGGGGGTGGGGGCGGGACTCTCCTGCGGCTGCCCCGGATCGGTGGGGGAGGAGCCGGTGCCTGAGTCCCCGGGGTCAGTGGGCGCCGTCTGGGTGGGCTGCCAGCCCAGGTCGTCGCTGCCGGGAGCGGCGGCGGTGGTGGCGGCGAGGGCCGGGCTTGAGGACATGCCGGCGATAAGCGCTCCGGCGGCGATCCGCCGCACCACGGGAGCGCCCCAGCGGCGCAGTATCCGGGCGGCCGCACGGGCTCCGCGGCCGGGAGCCCTCAGGGATCCGCGACGGCCGTCGGAACAGGCGAGCAGGGCCAGGATGACTGACAGCAGGTGCCAGAGCGCCCCTGCGGCTCCGGCGCCGCAGGCGACGGCGGTGATGGCTGCGGAGAACTGGGCGGGGCCCCACCAGGCCAGGGGCAGTTCCAGCAGGGACCGGGCGCTTGTGGTCGCAGCGCTCAGCAGTACCGGGACCAGGGCGAAGGAAACCAGTCCGACCAGGCCGAGTGCGGCTCGCCCGCTGAGTCCCTTCACGGACTGAATGATCCGTGTTGACGCGCTCATGTCCTACTCCATCTGTATTGATGATGTTTGATGATGTTAGATCATGGTCTATGGCGCTGGGGGTGTCAAGCGGTTTGATGGGTCTTCTGGTTCGAGGATGTGGTGGCGTGCGCGGGTGCGGCGGCGTGCGCGGGTGTGGGAGGCCGTCCTCGGGCAGGTTGCCGTGGTCGCGCCGGCTGCGCGCCGATCAGGCGCGGTGGCGGCCGCGAGGGGATGCGTCGGCGCCGGGCTCCGGCGGCGGGGGGGTGCGGGGGTGGCGGCTCCAACCGCCGCCGGCGTGACCGTGGAGGTTGCCCCAGGGTTGCCCGGGGCAGCGGAGCCTGCTTCCGCGGCGGCCCGGTCGGCGTGCCCCCGCCCGCTTGGCCGCTCTTGGCGGCGTGGCCCGAGTAGCGTCGCCACCCGGCGCAGGCGGGCGCCTCGGCCGGCGCGTGAGGCCCGGGCGGACGCCCCGGAGCGCGGGTCGATGCGGTCAACGAGCTCGGCCAGTGCCCGCCCCAACGGCGAGGCCGGGGCGGCCTCGAGCACACTTCGCCCCTCCATCAGGCAGCGGTCTGCGGTGGGCGCGTCGTCGGGCAGGAGCGTGACCTCCTCAATGCCGCCGAAGCGCGCGAGCGCCTCCCGCACCGCCCGTTGCGGGGACGGGCCGGCGGCGGAGGCGCGCACCCGATTGACCACTACCTCGATGCGTCCCGCTGGCCGGGGCTGCCCCTCCATGTCGTCGATCAGCTGCAGCAGCCTGCGTACCCCGATCGGATCCCCGGCGCCGACGATCACCACCACGTCGGCCTCCTTCAGGAGATTCGCGGTGACGGCGCCGGGACCCGGCTCCAGGGTGAAGTCGTCGACGGCGTCGTCGACCTGGCCGCCGGCCACGTCGACCACGGTCCACGCGGCGCTTGCGCGGCACTGCTCCCACACCTCCGGCATCGCGGCCGCCGGAAGCTCGCGCCAGCGGCCGGGGCGGCCCAGGCCGGTCAGCAGGCTACGGCCGTCACCGAGTGGGAAGAGGATGCGGCCCAGTGCCTCGGCGTCCAGGCGTCCGCGGGAGGCGAGCCGTGCGGCGGTAGCCAGGGCGGAGGAGTCCTCCGGCGTGCCGAGCAGCTGTGTCAGGCAGGGGGCCTGGGTGTCGGCGTCCACCAGGATGGTGTCGGGGGCGAGCCCGCAGGCCAGGGACGCGGCGACGGTTGAGCGCCCCGGCGCTCCTTGTGATCCCCACACGACCACCAGGCGGCCGTGCGCGTGCTCCGAGCCACCGGTGCCCGGGATGAGCGGCTGCGGCGCCCAGGACGGCGGCGGTCCGGGCGGGGCCGCCGACTCGAAGTCGTCCCACAGGTCGGTGCCGGTCGCTGCCGGCGTCGGGTCCGGGGGCGGTGGTGCCGCCGCGCGCGGCACATCCCGGGGGCTCTCCTCCAGGCTGCGGGCGATGGCCTGCAGCCTGGAGCATATGTCTGCGGGCGTGGCGGTGGTTGATTCCAGGGGCCAGCCCGTTCCCGCCCAGCGCTCGTGCTCGGCAATCGGTGCCAGTAGCAGTCCCGACGCGCCGGCGCGGCCGAGCCGGTCCAGGACCGTGCGGTCGAGCTCGTCGAAGCCGGTGTCTACGACTACGAGAACCGCCAGCCCGGCCATGGCGGCGCTGAGCAGTTCGCTGGTGTCCGCGCAGCGGCGAACCACCTTCAGTCCCGAGCCGGGCGCGTCCAGGGCGCGCAGCACCTCGGCGTCGTCGCCGGAGAGCGCGAGGAGTACTCCATGGGGGGCGGTCGGTGCGGTGGCGTGCCGGTCGGCCATCACTGCCCCTGCCCGGTCGGGACCAGCACGAGCGGGCCGGCCGCGCCCACGGCGGTGAGCACGTCGGCGACCGCATCCTCAGGAACAAGTACCTCCACCTGCACGCTGGTGCCGCCCATGAGGCTGCTGCCGGTCTCACCCACGGAGGCGATCAGCAGCCCCCTGGCGACGACGTCGGCGGTACCCGGCTCCTGGGCGGTGGCCTGTGTGGCGGGCAGAGCCCACAGGTCCACGATGTCTCCCGCTCCCGTGCCCGTGGGCAGGCCGGAGGCGAGGGTGAGCATCACCGAGCGCAGGTTCACGTCCGCGGCCCGACCGACCGCGCCGGACGGCAGCAGCTCACCCGCCTGCAGGGAGCGGGTGGCGACGGCGTCCTGTGGCAGCTCGCCCGCCGCCACATACGCGTCGGTGCCGGGGTGGGAGTCGACCAGCGCGAGCACGCCGTCCGCAGCCAGGTCGGTGCCGGGGGCGACGTCGTGAGCGAGCACGTAGATCTGCTCGGTGTCCGCGGCGGCGTTCACGGCCCAGGCGCCCAAGGCGACCGCGGCCCCGATCAGGGCGACCCCGCCGGCCAGGCGGGGGTCCCGCCAGGTGGGACGGCGCACGCGGCCTCGCGGGCTGAGGCGCGTGGGCTCGGTGGTATTGGCGGAGTCGGTGGCGCGTCGTCGAGCGGGACTCATGGGGATCCTCCTTGATCGTGTGCGCTGCCGTTAAGTGCTTTAAGTGAGTGGTTGGTTATCCACAAGTATGTTCAACTATGGCGCGAACGGCAAGATGGTGAGAGCATAGTGCCATGCCGGAGAACTTTCTGACCATTGCCGAAGTAGCCGAGCACCTGCAGCTGTCCGCCCAGGGGGTGCGTGCCCTGATTCAGTCGGGGGAGCTCCCGGCGATCCAGGTGGGGGCGCGTCACCTGTGGCGCGTGCCGGAGAGCGCGTTCGACGGGTATGTGGAGCGGCAGCTGGCCGCCACTCGTGAGATGGTGGCGGCCGGAGCCGGAGCCGGGAAGACGCCCAGGGGCGCGGAGGAGTAGGTGCCGGGCGGGTGGCGTGTTGGCCGGCTCAGCGGCTGCGCACCACCTCGATCGTTGACAGTGCGATGGTGACTGCTCCGGGCGCGCGCACCGAGGCGGCGCCGTCGCGGACGACGTCGATGTAGTCGGCGCCTACGCGGGCGAGCCGCCCGGTGACCTCGCCTGCGGCGAAGACCACGCGTACCTGTGTGCCTGCGCGTGCCAGCTGCCTTAGCAGCGCCTGAATGCTGGGGCGGCGCCCGGTGGTGGCCGGCGCCGGGCCGGGCAGTGGTGAGGCCAGGGCGATTGCCTGCAGCGGCACGAGCGACTGCAGCCCGTCACCCTCGTCCAGCAGCACGAAGGTCTGCTCGGCGCGGCTGACGACGCCGTCGACTCCTGTCCCACCACGGGTGCGCAGGTGCACGGTGCGGCCGACGGCGCCGCGCAGGCGGTCCGCCAGGTGCAGGCCGGCGATTTCCGCCTCGGCGAGTTCGGCGGCCTCGGCGGCGAGGTCGGCGCGGCGCTCCGCATCGAAGCGGCTTTCCAGGTCGGCCAGGAGGTTGTCCCAGTTCATGCCCGCAGCACACCACATCGGCGGCGCCACGCCAAGGCGAAGGCGGGGTGGTCGGGTGGCCCGCGTGCGCGCTGGTTTGGGGGCACACTTGGCCCATGCGCGTTTACCTTCCCGCCACGGCCTCCGATCTGGCCGCCGCCCGAATCAGTGCCCGCACCGCCCACGCCGCCACGCCCACGCTGGCCGCGGTGTTCCCGGAGGAGGACCAGGAGGGCCTGGAGGTGTCGGCGAGCCTGTGCGCCGCCGATGCCTCGGTGCTGTTGCTGGCTGAGCCCGGTGCCCGGGACCAGGCCGACAGGCGCGTGGTGATCGCTGCGGATGTTGATGACGAGCTGGTCCGGGAGGTGCCGGTGGAGGGTGACGTCCTGCCCGGCACGGTTCAGGTGACCGCAGCCGTCGAGTGGGAGTCGGTGGCGGCCCTGCTGGTGGATGAGGCGGATGCGGAGGCCGATGTGCGCGCCGCCCGCACCGGGGACGAGGCCGCCTTCGAGCGTGCCGCCGATGCGGACCTGCTGTGGTACGACGTCTCCGAGCGCGCGGCGCTCGCACAGGAACTGGCCGCCACCCCCTGACGTCTCCGAGCGCGCGGCGCTCGCGACACGGCGAGGCCGGCACTGATGACGTAGGAGGGTGCCGGGCGGCGGTGCGGTCAGGAGGCGATGACGCGCAGCCTGGAGCCCGTGGGGGAGTGGGTGACTTCGATGCGGTCGGCCACCTGCCGGCGCAGCTCCTCCACGTGGGAGACGATGCCGACCGTGCGGCCGCCGGCCTGCAGGCGGCCCAGCTCCGCCAGTACGTTCTGCAGGGTCTCGGGGTCCAGGGAGCCGAAGCCCTCGTCGATGAACAGCGTGTCCATGGTCACGCCGCCGGATTCGGCCGTGACGACGTCGGCCAGGGCCAGGGCGAGGGACAGGGACACGTAAAAGGTCTCCCCGCCGGACAGCGTCTTGGGTCCGCGTATCCCGGAGCCGGAGAAGTGGTCGATGATGCCGAGGCCGAGCCCGCGATCGGTGCGGCTCCTGGTGCCGGCCTCATCGTCTACGTGCACGAGCTCGTAGCGGCCCGCGGACATCTGGGACAGGCGCTGGTTGGCGAATACCAGCACCTCCTTGAAGCGCTCCAGCAGCACCCAGGTGGCCAGCGGGGTGGCGGCGTCGTTGTGCCCGGAGGCGATGGCGACCACCTCCCACAGCGCGGCGGAGTCCTGGGCGGTGGCGGCCAGGGCGGTGGCGGCGTGCTCGACGCCGTCGGCGGCCTCCTGGATGCGGTCCCGGCGGGATCCGGCCTGTTCCAGCGCCTCCATTGCGGTGCGGTAGGCGGAGTCGGCGGTGGCCAGGCGCGCGCGGGCGCCGGCCACGTCGGCGGTCTCCTCGCCTGTGAGGGAGGCGATGGTCTCATCCTGGGTCAGGCCGTGCCGGACGCGTTCGCGCCGGAGGGTGACCTCGGCGACCTTCTGCTCCAGGGCGGCGAGCTCGGGGCCGCTCAGGGAGGCGGCCTGGGCCTGGGCCGCGGAGGCGAAGCCGCCCTGCGTGATGGCTTCGGCCAGCTCGGTGTGGGCGTGCATGGCCCGCTTGGTGGCCTCGGCTGCCCGGGTGAGTAGGTCCGCTAGCCGCCCGGCGGTGTCGGCGGCGGCGCTCAGGGCGTGCATGTGTGCGGCGACGGACTCGTAGCCGCCCTGCGCGGTGCGGCAGCGCTCCCGGTCGCGGGTGAGTGCTTCTGCCTGCGAGTCGAGTCGGGCGCCTTCCTGGGCGAGCTCGGTCCGCCGCTGTTCGAGCCGGGTGCGCAGCTGCTCGGTGGTGCGGGTGAAGTCGGCTAGCTGGGACTCCAGCTCCGCTGCGGGCGCGGCGGCCTGCTGTGCGGCGTCGAGCTCACGGCGCGCGTCCTCCAGTGCCTGGTCGAGTTCCGTGGTGGGGGCCGGCCCGGCGGTGGCGCGGGCGGTTGCCTGCTCGGCGACGAGCGCCTCGTGGTTCTTGACCTGCTCCGCGAGGTCGGTGTCTGCCTGGCGCTGGGCGGCCTCGGCGGCCTGAACCTCCGCGCGGGAGATGGTCTCCTGGCCGGGGACGGCGGGTGCGGGGTGCTCGGTTGAGCCGCACACCGGGCAGGGGCGGCCAGGGGCCAGCTCGGTGACGATTGAGCCGGCCGTGGCACTGATCCACGCCTCGCGCCGCTGCGACACGAGGGCGCCGGCCTCGCGTGCTGCGGCGGTGGCGGACTCGACGCCGACCTGTGCGGCGGCGATCCGGCCGGTCAGCGCATCTGCGCGCCGGGCGGCCTCAAGGCGTTCGGCATGCTCGGCCCGCTCCACGCGCAGCTCGGGCACTCTTCCCTGGGCGGCGCGCGCCGCGGTGAGCGCCGCCTCCAGCTCGGCCTGCCGAGCTGGTCGCTGTGCCAGCTGGGTGGCGGCGGCGTCGGTGTCCGCCTGGCCGGTGGCGAGGCGCTGCCGTGCCGCCTCCATTTCCAGGGTGCGGGCGTCCATACCGTCTTCGAGTTCGACGACGGCGCTGAGGCTCCCCGCCCGGGTGCGCAGGGAATGGCTGCGGGTGGTGATGGCATGGGCGGCCTCGGTGAGGGCGTCCAGGGCGGGGCGCGCATGTGGGCAGTCCGGGGCGGTCGGCGTGGGCGCGTCGGTGGCCGGGATCAGGGTGGTGAGCCCTTCCAGCGATGCCCGGGTGGGCTCGTACTCGGCGATGGTGAGCGGGGCCGCGGTGCCTGGGTCGGCCTCGGTGCCGGTGTCGAGGGGGCGGTTGTCCGCCAGGAGCTTGACGGCGTCCTGGTGGGCGTCGTGGGCGGTGCGGGTGGCGTCCTGCGCGCGGGCCAGCACGGGGATGACGGTGGCGGCCCTGCGGGCGGCCTCTGCACGGGCGGCGTCGGCGGCGTCCTGGGCGGCGCAGGCTTCGAGCTGCTGGTGCTCGGCCACCAGGCGGGCGCGCCGGTCCAGTCGTTCTTGCAGGGAGGTGGCGGCGTTGACGGCGTCGGTCGCCGCCTGGTGGGCGGTGGCGGCGGCGTCCAGAGCCTGCTGGGCGGGTTCGACCGCCGCGGTGGCGGCCCGCACGGCAGCGGCCCCGATGGCGGTGATGGCTTCGGCGTCGGGCATGTGGGCGGCCACGAGGGCCTCCAGCTGTGCTGCGGGCTCGGCGTCGGTAAGCAGTGGCGCCAGGATGTCGGCGCGGGCGCGCAGCGCCTGGCGGGCGGATTCCACTTGCTGCTCCAGGGCGCGGCCGCGCACGCGCAGCGCCTCCTGCATGTCGTCGAAGATGCGGGTGCCGAATACGTCGCGCAGTAGTCGGCGGCGCTGCTTGGACTCGGCCCGCAGGAACTGGGCGAACTTCCCCTGGGGCAGGATGACGGTCTGGGTGAACTGCTCGCGGTCAAGGCCGACGATTCGCCGGATCTCCTGGCCGGCCTCGTCGATGCGGGTGATCGGCTCGGTGGCGGGTGCGCCGTCGGGGGCGGACAGCCGCCACAGCTTCACGGATGCGTTCTGCCTGGTGGTGCCGTCTCCGCGCAGTTTGGGGCGCATGTACTCGGGGGTGCGCAGGATGCGGTAGACGCCGGCGGAGGTGGAGAAGACGAGCTCGACTTCGCTGGGGTCGGTGCCGGCCACCAGGGTGGAGCGGATCCGCTGCTTGGAGGAGCCGTCCGAGTCCGCCACCTCCCCGTAGAGGGCGAAGACGATGGCGTCGATGATGGTGGTCTTGCCCGATCCGGTGGGGCCGGTCAGTAGGAAGCGGCCGGAGTCGGCGAAGCGGTCGAAGTCGATGGTCTGGGTGCCGGCGAAGGGACCCACCCCGGTGATGGTCAGGCGGTGTAGTCGCATCAGCGTTCCTCCTTGGACTGGGCGTGGGCGCGGGCGGCGTCGTAGGCCTCGGACATGACCGCGTGCTGGGCGGGAGTCGGGTTGCGCCCGAGCATTTCGGCAAGGAAGCGGTCGGCGACGTCCACCGGGTCCGAGGCGCGGGTGACGGTGATGGTTTCGCGCTCGGACTGCTCGGGGCGGGTGTGGGAGAAGGCCAGCAGGTTGGGGAAGTGTTTCTTCAGCTGCACCATGGTGTCCGGGAGCATGGGGCCGGTGAGTTCCACGCGCACCCAGTCGCGGCAGTGGATCGTGTTCGCGGGGGTGAGGAGCTCCTCGAGCGTGCCGCGTAGCGTGGTGGCCCGGTAGGGGGTGGGCGTGGGGATCCGCTCCAGGCTGGTGACGCCGCTGGGTCCCAGTTCCAGCAGTATGGAGGACTTGGCGGCGTCGGCCTCCGGGAAGGAGAAGGGCAGTGGGCTGCCGGAGTAGGCCAGGCGCGGGTTGGTGGGGGTGCCCGCGCCCGACGGGTGTGCTTCGGCGGTGGGCGCGTGCAGTTCCTGGGGGCGGTGGAGGTGGCCGAGGGCAACGTAGTCGAGCCCGCCGGAGGCTCCGGCCAGCGGCGAGCCGCCGAGCGTGGCGAACACTCCCGCCGGGATCGAGTCGACTCCGCCGACGCGGATGTCCCGCTCGGAGTCTGGGCTTGCCTGCCCGCCGACGACGAAGGCGTGCGCCATGGTCAGCGCGGGCACCCGCTCGCCGTCGTCGGCGCGGCGGGAGGCCAGGTCCCGGGCCACCAGCCGCAGTGCCCCGGAGACCACTGCCTCGTGGCTGCGGGGCAGGAGCGGGTGGCCGTCGGCTGTGGTGGGCGCGGTCGGGCCGGACTGCTCGGTGGAAGCTGCGGCGTCGGCGAGGGAGTCGGCGTCGGCGGGGGAGGGGGGCTCGGGCGGAGCGGCGGGGGCGCCTGTGCGTTCCCCGAGGCGCTCGGAGAGCAGCCCGGGCAGGGTCTCGCGGGCGGCGTCCGGGTCGAGGTAGGGCAGGGCGTAGACGTACAGGCCGGGGCGGCCGGCGGCGTCGGGGATGATGACGGGGCGGTCTACGTCCGCTACGCGCACACGCAGGTCCAGTCCCTCGCGCAGCAGGGAGGCGGCGAAGCCGAGCCGCTGGGCGGAGTCGTGGTTGCCGGGGGTGAGCACCACGCGGGTGCGGTCGGCCAGGCGGCACAGGGTGTCATCGAGCAGGCGGACGGCGGCGGTGGGCGGGATGGCGCGGTCGTACACGTCTCCGGAGATGACGACGGCGTCCACCTGCGCGGAGTCGACCAGTTCGATCAGGTGGTCGGCGAAGGTTGCCTGGGCGTCGTCGAGCACCCGGCCGTGGAAGGTGCGCCCGAGGTGCCAGTCGGAGGTGTGGAGGATCCGCATGCCCGCAGCCTCTCACAGACCTCCGACACGAATTCGAGGTGCTTAGCGGGTGGCGTGCAGCGGACGTACGGCATGTGGTTAGCGAGTGCGCGGCGCGCACCGTCGACGGCTCAGGACGGCGCGTCCTCGAGAAGGCTCTTCCACCAGGCCGCGAACGTGGGGCACTGCCTCAGAAGCTCTTCCGCACCCGCCAACTCTGCAAGCTCCCGGCCATGTTGCACTTTGCGGTATTCGGGACAGACCCGGAGAATACGCTTGGACGGGCTCGTGTCCGGCCCGTTGTTGACCTCCTCTGGGCCTCCGCTTGCCTCGACGTCTTTGATGAGTTGCTTCAGCGCCTTTGCTGAGAAGGCTCCCGTCGAATGACCGGCGGAGATGGATGCGAGCGCCAGTGCCTCGATCTCATGCTTGACGACGAGTGGGTGGAACCTGGGGTCCTCGAAGTGGTCTCGAAGCGCCTGTTCCAAGGACAGCCGGTACGACTCCCCTTTGCCGTTGGAAACGTAGCCGGGTGCATTGCGCGGGTAGCCGTAGAAGTCTATCAGCAGGCCGACACTGCTCAGGTGGGTGCCTTTAAGCAGGTTACGCAGGCTGTGATCATAGTTTCCCCAGGTGCCGCCGCCCCGGTTGGGTCCTTTGGGCGTTTGGGATGTAGTGACGGGAATCGGGTAAACGTACACCGAGCGAGACTTCGCCATGGGGGCGAAAACGCTCTCCAAGATGTCTTTCTCGGTTTGTCCTTCAACGAGCACCATGACTTGTCTGGGAGCTGTCATCAGATAACCTCGATCGGCTGCTCGTGGAAGGACGGATGGCCTGTGAGCAGGTTCATCTCCCACAGGGCTCCTACCGAGTACTCCTCGAGAAAACCTGTGAGGTGTTCAGGGTCGGGGCGCGTGGCGACCGTGGTGCCGTCGACCCGGTTCAGCACCAGTACTTCACCGATTTCGAAGTGCGACAGCAAGGGCACCGACTGGGTGGCTACCAGGACGCGATGCCCCATCCTGCCTGCGGCGTGGATCATCTCCGCGAGCAGCGTGATCGCTGCTGGGTGCAGGCCGAGCTCGGGCTCGTCCAGAACTACGGTCGAGGGAAGATCTGGGCCCAGCAGTAGAGTCGCCAGGCACACGAACCGCAAGGTGCCGTCGCTCATCTCGCGGGAGGAGAAGACGCGGTCGAGCCCACGCTGTCGCCAGCGTAGTCGGAGCCGCTCGTTCTGGTTCGGCTCCAGCACGAAGTCCTCAAAGAATGGCGCCGCGGAGCGTACGGTCGAGACGATCTGCTCGTAGCGGTGGGGGTGATTTTCGCGAGTCTTGAGCAGGAATGGGCCAATGTTTGAGGCGTCGGAGTGAAGCGCAATATCGTCTGCGGTGTTGCTGTACTGCCGTACAGGGGCGTTGGGGGAGACGTCGTCGAAGTGGAATACGCGACATCCGGAGACGATAGGCGCGACGTAATAGGCAATAGCACGTTTACCCTGCCTCTCGTGAGGGACGGTCTTGCCCCTTCCATGCAGGTCGCGTCGGGATATCCTCTCCTCGAACGGGCGATTGTGCTCCCATGGCTGTTGGAACAGGAGATCCTCTGTGACGCGGGGAGCGTCGTCGTCGTCAAGCGCGAGCGCTACGCGGTAGCCGTTGATGGGACGCCCCGGGGTGGCTGCGCCGAAGATTGAGATGCGCGCGGCGCCGTCCTCGTCGCGGAGGGAGGGCGCGAGCCCGCCGCGGTCCGTGAGGTAGTTCTGGAACGTGTCATCCCAGACGCGGGAGATGAGCTCAAGGGCGCTGACCAGGTTGGACTTGCCGGACCCGTTGGCGCCGATGAGGACGGTGACGTCACTTGTCAGCTCCAGGTCGAGGTCGCGAATCGAGCGGTACCCCTGGATGACGATTCGTCCGAGCGACTCCTGGGCGGCCATGCCACCAGGCTACAGCGTAACTGCCTCAGGTGGCGTCCTGAGCAGACAAGGCGCTCTGAGTCAGGTGATCGTCCTCGATCCCTGGGGGCTCCCGCGCGCGGCGTAGTCGGGGTACCGAGGGTGGGGCTGTCGAGGACCGTCCTAGACCGGCGGATAGGCGTCGGTGCGGCTATGACCTCGGTGCACGACTCCGAGGGGCCGCGTGTGCCCGACCCCGACAGCGGGGCTATTGCCAATCCCGACGGCGAGGGCGGCGACCTCGCCATCACACTGAGGCAGGGCGTTGGGCAGGCTTAGCGGGAGCTCCGCAGCCAGCGATGCCTGATGGGCGTGCAGGTAACCGAGGGATGGAGCATGACGGGATCTGTGCATCCAGTCCGCTGGAAGGCTCCACATGCCAGGGGAGCGATCACTTCACTGCGCTGTGCGGTGCCTCAGAGGTTCAAGAGCCCTTGGGGTCGGAATCGGCTGCACCCGTTAGCTTGGCAGCATCCTCTGTCCGGCCCGCTGCCTGGTAGGCGCCTGCGAGGTTGTTGCGGGTGGTCAGGGTGTGGGGGTGGTTGGGGCCGAGGATGCGCAGGCTGTCCTGTAGGACCTGATCGAACATGCCGATGGCGTCCTCTGTCCGGCCCGTATCATGGTAGGCGCCTGCGAGGTTGTTGCGGGTGGTCAGGGTGTCGGGGTGGTTGGGGCCGAGGATGCGCAGGCTGTCCTGTAGGACCTGATCGAACATGCCGATGGCGTCCTCTGTCCGGCCCGCTGCCTGGTAGGCGTAGGCGAGGTTGTTGCGGGTGGTCAGGGTGTGGGGGTGGTTGGGGCCGAGGATGTGCAGGCTGGCCTCCAACACACGCTCGAACAGGTCGATAGCCTCTTCCACTTTGCCCGCTGTCTGGTAGGCGTAGGCGAGGTTGTTGCGGGTGGTCAGGGTGTCGGGGTGGTTGGGGCCGAGGATGCGCAGGCTGTCCTGCAGGACCTGATCGAACATGCCGATGGCGTCCTCCGTCCGGCCCGTATCATGGTAGGCGCCTGCGAGGTTGTGGCGGCTCGTGAGGGTGTCGGGGTGGTTGGGGCCGAGGATGCGCAGGCTGTCCTGCAGGACCTGCTGGTACAGGTCGATGGCGTCCTCCGTCCGGCCCGTATCCTGGTAGGCGTAGGCGAGGTTGTGGCGGCTGGTCAGGGTTTGGGGGTGGTCGGGGCCGAGGATGCGCAGGCTGTCCTGCAGGACCTGGTCGAACAGGTTGATGGCCTCCTCCGTCCGGCCCGTATCCTGGTAGGCGCCTGCGAGGTTGTGGCGGCTGGTCAGGGTTTGGGGGTGGTCGGGGCCGAGGATGCGCAGGCTGTCCTGCAGGACCTGCTCGCACAGTTCGATGGCCTCCTCCGTCCGGCCCGCTGCCTGGTAGGCGTAGGCAAGGTTGTTGCGGCTCCTTAGTGAGTCGGCGTGGTTTGTGCCCAGGATGGTCGTCTGGACGTCTACCGCTGCTTCTAGAAACAGCGCATCCTGCGGTGCCCCAAGCTCGGAGGCGCGCCTAAGCGTATCGGAAAGTAAGTTGCTGATGCGTGAATATCTAAAAAGCTCGCGTGAGTGCTCTTGCTCTGCGATGGTTCGCAGTTGTGCGACGCGGTCCAGTACTTCGCGGCGACGTTCCTGTGTGTTGTTTTGTGGGATCGCGTCGAAGTCAATTGCGGTCAGTGTGCCGACTGCCGCGGCCGTCATCTCCTTCTTTTGGCTTTCAGTGCGCGTTTCTCTGAATACCTGCCCCTGTAGGCGGTGAATTGTGATTGTGGCACCGTCATCCGAGACTTGGCAGATCGAGGAGTTGCGGAGTTCGGCCAGCGCCCGGCGTGCTTCGCCCGCATCGTTTGTGGCTGCCGAAAGCCACCGTGTGGGTACTCCCGATGCGGCGAGCAGCGCCAGGGCTCCCAGCTGGTCGCGGGCGATCTTTGCCCGTGGCAATGAGATGGCAGCGATCCGCTCGAGCACTCCTTCGATCGCCATCCACAACGCGAAGGCGACTCCCTCGGGGTAGAGGTCTCCGTCGAGCTTGGGCACAGCGTCCTCAAGCTTGGTCTGGCTCAGGCGAACCAGGTACTCGCCCAAGGTGCAGCTCTCGTATTTGATGGAGGCGGCGGCCTGAGCGATTGCCAACGGCAGATCGCCGAGTCTCTCGGCGATTTCGCCAGCAGTAGTTGCATCGTCCTGACCTGTCCTGCGCAGCAGGAAGTCGACGGCCTCCGACCTGTCGAACTCCGTGACGTCGATCTGGTCCCATCCCTGCCCGTCCCAGCCGGAGTGCCGGGTGGTGGTAGCGAGCACGCGCAGTCCTTGGCCCCGTGGCACCACGTCACGCAGATCATCAAGGCGCTCAACATTGTCCAGGACCGCGAGACGATCGGAGGCCTTGTCTGAGGCGAGCGCGTTGAGACAACGCTGTGCAAGCACCTCAGGGGTCAAATCCTCGCCGGTTGGCACTCCCAGAGCCAGGCCCAACTCCGATAGCCCTGCCAACACCGAATCGCGAGACTGGGCATTAATCCAGGCGACAAGCTGCCAGTCCTGCTTCTCGCAGTATCGCGCCAGGGCGGCTGCGAGCTGGGACTTACCACATCCGCGCATACCCACCAGAACCGTGCGCTCAGCTGACTGCGCGACCACCGACTCTAGGAGTCGAGTGAATTGGGGTCGTTTTATAAACCCGTCGGCGACGGTCGGGCGCGTGCCGAAGCGAGACGATTCCTGGCGCTGGGATACCGAGGATGCTTGCCCAGTCGCTATGAGGTAATCAATCTTCGCATGCATCTTCTGGTCGTTGGCGAGGAGCAGGTTTTGATTTTCAAGTATCCTGTCCTGCCCGTCCAATAGCTTTTGCAAGGCTCCGAGTTGGAACTTGGGAGACGACGGCGCCAACACGATGATCTCATCGGCGGTGGTGTCAACCAGGCGATCGAAGAACTCCTCAGCCTTCTCCTCAAGGTTTGCCCTGCGTGCGCCGCCGCGCTGACGCAGCCCAGCTTTGAAACTCTCAGGGTTCCGTACCGCAGCCACAAAGATGCTCGGGTCGGCCTCTAACTCCTTAATGAGAACTTCAACCTCGGTGACGGCACTGGCGAGCACGGTCGAGGAGATATCACGTGCCTGGATCGCAGGCTGCATGGCTTCTAGCTGCGAGCGCAGACGCGCCTCGATCCGCCGGCTCAGGGCCTCCTGCTCCTGATCCCGGCCCTTGAGCGCGTGCAGACGATCCCACCACGTCGCGGCCTCGCCGACAACCGCTGCCGCACCCGCAAAGGACGGGCCCGAAACGAAGTCGGCACCTAGCAACAGCAGGCTGGTCGCGCTCTTCGCGACCGGCAGCAGGGAAGGGAGCTCAGCCATGACATGACTGTAGGGCGGAAGACCAACCCGCGGAGACGCCCCAGGTCACGCCTGAGAAACAGCGTCGCAGGCGTCGGCAGGGCGCTGGCTGCGGCGCTACTTCCTCCCGAAGAGCCCCCGCAGGAAGCCTGACGGCGCAGCAGATGAGGCGGGCTCGTCGTCGTGGCCCTGGCAGCGCTGCGACTTGGGCACGCCCGCCAGCGCCTGCTCAATGTGCTGCCCGCAGCCGGCCCAGGTGGGCTTGCCGCACTGCTTGCACGTCACCTTGCGACACATGATGTTCTCCTCTCGTTGTGGTGATCGGGTGATGAAAGAAAAGGGGAGATCGCGCCCGGGTGGCGCTCAGACCAGGGACAGGAAGATCTTCTCCAGCTCGTCCATGGTCAGCGCCCCCGGCCGGGAGGCCCCGTCCGACGAAGCTCCGGTCCCGTCGGCCTCGCTGACGCCGTCCCCACCGTCCCGCTCGGCCGCCGCCGTACGCTCGCCGTCGGCGCAGGCCTGCATGGCGGTGGCGACGATGACGAACCCGGCCCGGTTCAGCGCGTGCGTCACCGCCGACAGCTGCGTGACGATCTCCTTGCAAGAGGCCTCACGCTCGGCGGCGTCGATGACGGCGTCCAGCTGGCCGCGCGCCCGCTTGAGCCGGTTGACGATGCGGCGCTTCGTCTCCGGATCGCACTCGAATCCCGGGGCCGCCGTCGCCTCAGCGCCTGCCGTCGGCGCGGCGGCACCTCGAGTTACAGCACCTTGAGTCTTGGCCACGGCGATCACGCCCCGGCCAGGTAGGAGTCGGCGTCGTCGCCCAGCCAGGCGCGCAGGGTGATCATGCCGCCGGTGAGGACCGAGGACTTCAGGCCATTGCCCGCCAGGATCCGGTGGGCGATATTCGCCCGCACCCCCACCTGGCAGATCACGCCGATGGGGCGGCCGGCCGCCGCCTGCCGCACCTCGTCGATCCGGGTGCGCAGCTCGGTGTGCGGGATATTGAGTGCCCCCGGCACCATGCCGCGGGCGACCTCGGCGCTCGTGCGCACGTCCAGCAGCAGGTGGGTGTGGCGGACCTGCTCCAGGTCGCGCACATCCCACACCTCCACGCTTCCATCCAGCACGTTCGAGCCCAGCATTCCCACCAGGTTCACCGGGTCCTTCGCCTGGCCGAAGGGCGGGGCGTAGGCCAGATCCAGGTCGATCAGGTCCGCGACGCCCAGGCCGGCGCGGATGGCCGTGGCCAGCACGTCGATGCGCTTGTCGACGCCGTCACGCCCCACGCACTGGGCGCCGAGAATCCGCCCGTCCGGGGCGAAGCTGACCGACAGGTGCAGCTGGGAGGCCCCCGGGAAGTAGCCGGCGTGCTGGTTGGGGTGCAGGTGGATGGTCGTGTACTCGATCCCGGCGGAGTCCAGAGCGGCGCGGTTCGCGCCGGTCATCGCCGCCGTCATGCCCCCGACGCGCACGATGGCCGTGCCCAGGGGTGCGGGGATCGGGCGGGCGTGCTCGGGATCCATGATGAAGTCGGCCACCAGGCGCCCCGCCCGGTTAGCCGGTCCCGCCAGGGGGACGGGGCGGCGGGCCCCGGTCACCGGATCGGTGGAAACGGTGGCGTCGCCGACGGCGTAGACATTCGGTAGGTTCGTGCGGCCGTGCTCGTCGACGACGATGGCCCCGCGCTCCAGCTCCAGGCCGGAGGAGGCGAAGGCGTCGGTGTCCGGGCGCACCCCCGTGGCCAGGACGATCAGGTCGGCCCGTACGCGCGTGCCGTCGGCCAGGTGGACCTCGTCGGCGTCGGCGCCGTGGGTGATGGACTCGGCGGCGGTTCCCGTGCGGACGTCGACGCCGAGCCCGCGCAGCTCCTGGGTGATCGGGTAGGCGTGCTCCCGCTCCAACGGCGGCAGCACGTGCTCCGCGTACTCGACGATGGTGGTGGCAATACCGCGCCTGGCCAGCACCTCGGCCGCCTCAACGCCGATGAAGCCCGCGCCCAGGACGACGGCGGACCGGGCACCCGCGTCCGCCCACTCGCGCAGGGCCACGGCGTCCTCGACGCTGCGCAGAGTGGCCACGCGCGGCGAGTCGAGCCCGTCGACGGGCGGGCGCGTGGCCTGCGCGCCGGGGGAGAGGACCAGGGCGTCGTAGCCGAGGCGCTGGACGCCGTCGGCGGTTCGCACGATCACCTCCTGCGCCACGGGATCAATGCCGACCACGTCGTGGCCGGTGCGCACATCCAGGTTCAGCCAGGCGCGCAGCCGCTCGGGGGTCTGCACCAGCAGGTCGGCCTGGTCCTCGATCTCGCCGCCCACGTAGTAGGGCAGGCCGCAGTTGGCGAAGGAGACGTGCCGCCCGCGGTCCAGGACGATGATCTCGGCCTCCTCGCTCAGGCGGCGCGCGCGGGCGGCGCAGCTCATCCCGCCGGCGACACCGCCGACGACGACCAGTCGCCGGGGGCGCGCGGAGCCGGTGCGGGAGGGGCGAGGGGTGGTGCTCGCGGGGTTCGAGCGGGCGCCGTCGTCGGAAGGGGATGCGGCCTCGGGGGTAGAAGCGGAATCCGGCGAGGTGGTGGCTGGGGTCATCGTCATGCCTTTCGCGTGGTGGTGCCTCTACGGCGCTGTCGGTCGCCCGGCGCCATCGCGGCGCACCCCGAACAATACCCCGGGGGGTATTGCTCGCGCGAGGATGCATATGCGACATCGGTCACCATCTGCGTCAAGAGGGTGACGCGGATGGTGACCGATGCGATGCTCTGCCGAGCGGACGATGTACCTGTGAGGAGCCCGGTATCTCCCGAAGAAGTGGGGTTACAGCCCGCCCAGGAACTGGGCGATGAAGATCTTCACGATCATGGCCACGGGGTAGACCATGGCGTAGCCCAGGGCCACGCGCGGGTCGGCGCCCGTACGCTCGTTGGCGAAGGCCAGCACCGCCGGCTGCGTCTGCAGGCCGCCGAGCAGGCCGGACAGGCGGGTGCCGCCCATCTTCACGACCCACCGCATGGACGCGTACATGCCCAGGCCCACAATCGTGGTGATCACAAAGCCGGTGATCAGGATCTTCCACCAGTCACCACCGGTGAAGGCGTTCGCGATCTGGCCGCCCGCACGAGTACCGGCCTGCGCCAGGAAGATCAGCAGGCCCAGCTCGGACAGCACCGCCGTCGCCGTGAAGGGCATCGCCGTCACGAACCCCTTGATACGGCCGATGCGCCCGAAGATCAGGCCGATGATGAGCGTGCCCGCGGCCGAGCCGATGGAGAAGGTCGAGCCGCCGGGCAGCGGGATCGCCCACTCACCGATCATGATGCCCACGGCCATGCCCAGCCCCATCGCCACCGGGTTGATGGAGGACAGGCCGTGGGCGGAGTCGCCGAAGAACTTGGACAGCTCGGCCATGCGCCCGGTCGGCGCGACCACGCGCACGCGGTCGCCCAGCTGCAGCACCAGGTCGGGCGTGCCCACCATGTCGACGTCCCCGCGGCGCACCCGGGAGATGGTGGCCCCGAACTTCTGGTCGACGTCGAGCTCGGACACCGCGTGCCCGGCCAGCTTCGGGTCGGAGACGGTGATGCGGCGGAAGTCCAGGTAGCGGCGGTCCTCGATCAGGGAGTGGGAGGAGGAGTGGCCGATCTCGCGAATCACCTGGTTGACGGCGTCCTGAGTGCCGACCACGGTGATCAGGTCGTCCTTGTAGATCTTGTCCGTCAGGGTCGGGCGGGTGATGGGGCCGGTCTCGCCGCGGCGCAGGCGGGAGAACTTCATCTCCCCGCTCACGCGCTCGGCGATGTCGCCCAGCTGCGGGCCGTCCTCACGCTCCACGCGCACGGTGCGGTTGATCAGGGGAGAGGGGGCGTCCTTGTCCGAGCGGCGGTAGCGCAGTGCCAGCAGGCAGAAGAACAGCATGCCGATGACGCCGTACAGGTAGGCGACGGCGTAGCCGACCGTCGCGATGGCCATGCCGTCGGGGTTGCCCGCGGCCGTGGCCGCACCGCCGGCGGCGGCCAGGGCGGGAGTGTTGGTCAGGGCGCCGGCGAAGGCTCCGGCGATCATGGCGGGGCTCATCCCCAGCCAGCGGCCCACCCCCAGGCCGGCGGCGGCGCCGACCACCAGCACCGCCAGCATGATCGCGAGCGGGCCGGCCGCAGTGCGCAGCACGTGGAAGAAGTTCGGCCCGGACTGGATACCGATCGCGAAGGTGAACACCGCCAGCCCGAGCGTGCCGATCTGGGGCGGGATCTCAATGGTGATCCCCTCAGCGGTGCCCCAGGCCGCCAGGACGATTCCGGCGAAGAGCACGGCCGCCGCCCCCAGGCTGACGCCGCCGGCCTTGATGCGGCCGACCAGCATGCCGATGCCGATCAGTAGGAACAGAACGAGAACCGGGTTCTCGGCCAGGGCGTTGAGCAGTCCGATGACCAAGGGCTGGTGCCGCCTTCCATAATGCCGGGCCGACGGCGTTGCCTGTGCCGCGGCCGAGTCGATGAGTGCTTTACTGCTGCATTCTGGCATCCGCGGCGCCGTCGTCGTGCGGACCAAAGACCGCGCCGGTACGAGAGACACCTGACATTCGCGGCAGCCGCCCCTCGCCCGCCACTGGCGCCGCCCGCCGTCGGCCTCGCCGACTCACCCCCGGCACCCCCGCCGTCGTCCGTGATTCCAATATGTGAGATCACGACCTGCGAAATCGACGGCGGGCAGCGGGGCGGCATACGGTTCCACCCAACCGGCCCCGCGTCGGCCGGCAATCGCGCAAACACTCGGATCTCACGGATAGGAGGGCGGACGATGGTTCGTGACAGAGGTTCCTCGGACCAGGACCGACAAGTAATGACGGGTGCCCAGGCGCTCGTGCGTTCCCTGGAGGAGATCGGCGTTACCGACATCTTCGGCATGCCCGGGGGTGCGATCCTCCCCTTCTACGATCCGCTGCTGGCCAGCGAGAAGATCCGCCACGTGCTCGTGCGCCACGAGCAGGGCGCCGGGCACGCCGCCGAGGGCTACGCCATGGCCACCGGGGGAGTCGGCGTCTGCGTGGCGACCTCCGGCCCCGGCGCCACCAACCTGGTCACCGCCATCGGGGACGCCCACATGGACTCCGTGCCCATGGTCGCCATCACCGGCCAGGTCGGCTCCACCTCCATCGGCACCGACGCCTTCCAGGAGGCGGACATCGTCGGCTCGACCATGCCGTTCGTGAAGCACTCATTCCTGGTCACCTCGCCCGACGAGATCCCCAGCCGCGTGGCCGAGGCCTTCCACCTGGCCTCCACCGGCCGCCCGGGCCCAGTCCTGCTCGACTTCACCAAGGACGCCCAGGTGGGGGAGACCGAGTTCCACTGGCCCCCGCGCATGGACCTGCCCGGCTACAGCCTGCCCGGCCGGCCCAACCAGCGGCGTATCGCCCAGGCCGCCGAGGCCATCGCCTCCGCCGAGCGGCCGGTCTTCTACCTGGGCGGCGGCCTCAGCCGCGCCGGCGTCCCGGTCGAGCAGCTCAAGGAGCTGGTCGAGCTCGTCGGCGCCCCGTTCACGACGACGCTGACCGCCCTGGACGTGCTGCCCACCGACCACCAGCTCAACCTGGGTATGCCCGGCATGCACGGCACCGTAGCCGCCGTCGGCTCCCTCCAGCGGGCCGACCTGATCATCACCCTCGGGGCCCGCTTCGACGACCGCGTCACCGGTAAGCCGGACACCTTCGCCCGCCACGCCGCCGTCATCCACGTGGACATCGACCCGGCGGAGATCTCCAAGATCCGCACCGCGGACATCCCGATCGTGGGCGACCTGAAGGACGTCGTCCCCGCACTGACCGCGGCCTGCCGCGAGCAGTTCGCCGCCGAGCCGCGCACCGAGATCGACCAGTGGCTCACCGAGGTCGCCCACATCCGGGCCACCTACCCCACCGACTGGACTGACACCGACGATGGCCTGCTCCAGCCCCAGGAGGTCATCACCCCACCTGGACAAGGCGGCCGACAAGGACACCATCTGGGTCACCGGCGTCGGCCAGCACCAGATGTGGGCCGCCCACTACCTGCACTTCAACCAGCCCCGCTCCTGGCTCACCTCCGCCGGCGCCGGCACCATGGGCTACGGCGTTCCGGCGGCCATGGGCGCGAAGGAGGCCTGCCCGGACCGGCCCGTGTGGCTGATCGACGGCGACGGCTGCTTCCAGATGACCAACCAGGAGCTGGCCACCTGCACGCTCAACAACATCCCCATCAAGGTGGCCATCATCAACAACTCGTCCCTGGGCATGGTGCGCCAGTGGCAGACCCTGTTCTACGGGGAGCGCTACTCCAACACCGACCTGCACACCGGTGCCGGCACCGAGCGCATTCCTGACTTCGCCAAGCTGGCCGAGGCCTACGGCGCCGTCGGCCTGCGCTGCGAGCGCCTCGAGGACGTCGACGACGTCATCGCCCAGGCCAATGCCATCAATGACCGGCCCGTCGTCATCGACTTCATCGTGTCCGCCGACGCCCAGGTGTGGCCCATGGTCGCCGCGGGCGTGTCCAACGACGAGATCCAGCACGCGCGGGGCATGAGCCCGGCGTGGGAGGAGGAGTGAGACCGTGAGCGAGAAGCACACGCTGTCCGTCCTGGTGGAGAACAAGCCCGGCGTGCTCACCCGCGTGTCGGCCCTGTTCACCCGCCGCGGCTTCAACATTCATTCCCTGGCGGTCGGTCCCACCGAGCACGAGGACATCTCGCGTATCACGGTGATCGCCGACGCCGAGGGCCCGGCCATGGAGCAGGTGACCAAGCAGCTGAACAAGCTGGTCAACGTCATCAAGATCGTCGAGCTGGATCCGGACACCTCGGTCGGCCGCGAGCTGTACCTGATTAAAGTCCGTGCTGACGACTCCAACCGGACCGCCGTACTCCAGATCGTCGACCTGTTCCGGGCGCACGTCGTGGACGTGTCCCCGACCTCGGTCGTCATCGAGTCCGTTGGCTCGGAGTCCAAGGTCAAGGCCCTCCTGGACGCCCTGGCCCCGCACGGGGTCAAGGAGATCGTCCAATCCGGTGCGGTCGCGATTTCGCGCGGTCCCCGTTCCATCACCGATCAACTCAAGGAGAAGTGAGAACCCACTATGGCAGCTGAGAAGTTCTACGACGACGACGCCGACCTGTCGGTCATCCAGTCCAAGAAGGTGGCCGTCATCGGCTACGGATCGCAGGGCCACGCCCACGCCCTGAACCTGCGCGACTCCGGGGTGGAGGTCGTCGTCGGCCTGCGCGAGGGCTCCAGCTCCGCTGCCAAGGCGCAGGAGGCCGGCCTGACCGTCAAGCCGATCGCCGACGCCGTGGCTGAGGCGGACGTCACCGTCGTGCTGGCCCCCGACCAGGTGCAGGCCGAGCTGTACAAGCAGGAGATCGAGCCCAACCTCAAGGCCGGCTCAGCCCTGCTGTTCTCCCACGGATTCAACATCCACTTCGGCTACATCACCCCCGCCGCGGACATCGACGTGGTCATGGTCGCCCCCAAGGGCCCCGGCCACACCGTGCGCCGCGAGTTCGAGGCCGGCCGCGGGGTGCCCGTGCTGGTGTGCGTGGAGCAGGACGCCTCCGGCCAGGCCTGGCCGCTGGTGCTGTCCTACGCCAAGGCGGTCGGCGGCACCCGCGCCGGCGCCATCAAGACCACCTTCCGCGAGGAGACCGAGACGGACCTGTTCGGTGAGCAGACCGTCCTGTGCGGTGGCGTGTCCAAGCTGATCGAGTACGGCTTCGAGACGCTGGTCGAGGCCGGCTATCAGCCCGAGATGGCCTACTTCGAGGTCTGCCACGAGCTCAAGCTGATCGTTGACCTGATCAACGAGGGCGGCATCTCCAAGCAGCGCTGGTCCTGCTCCGACACCGCCGAGTACGGCGACTACGTCTCCGGTCCGCGCGTCATCACCCCGGACGTGAAGGAGCACATGAAGGAGGTCCTCGCGGACATCCAGGACGGCTCCTTCGCCAAGCGCTTCATGGACGACCAGGCTGCCGGCGCCCCGGAGTTCAAGCGCCTGCGCGCCGAGGGGGAGGCGCACCCGATCGAGTCCGTTGGCCGGGAGGTGCGCTCCATGTTCGCCTGGCGCGCCGACCTGGACAAGGACTACACCGAGGGCTCGGCCGCGCGCTGAGCGGCGGGTGGCCGCGACCCGGCCTGGCGGGCTGCGCGGGGGCTATTGCTTGACCTCGTCCGCGTAGTCGGCTGATCTGACGCATGCGTCCCGGTGGGGGCGGTGGGCTTCGGCCCGCCGCCCCCACATGTTTTCCCGGATTTAAACGTTACAGAACGCGGGTAATGTCGCGTTTTGAGCACGCTGGCGCATAACCGCATATTGCTACATACCTGAGGATAAACTGAGAGGACCATAGGCGGGAGACGAGGGGGCGGAGGCGTGCTTACCCGTTTCGAGGTGACAGGGTTCAAGAATCTCGTAGGCGTGGCCGTGGACTTCGGTCCGTTTACCTGCATCGCCGGTCCCAACGCGGTGGGTAAATCCAATCTGCTCAATGCCCTTGAGTTCCTTTCCCTGCTCAGCCGCAATTCCTTCCACGACGCCTGTGTGCAGGTGCGCCCCACGGCCCGGCAGCAGTTCGACGCCGCGTCCCTGCTCTCCGCCGACGTGATGGCCGGGCGTGGTCGGCTGCAGTTGGCTGCGGAGATGATCCTGCCGCCGAGCGCGCAGGACGAGTTCGGGCAGACCGTGGTGCCATCGTGCAGATACGTGCGCTATGAGGTTGAGGTCGCCGTGCAGCGCGACGCCTCTGTCCCCGGCGGGTTGCGCCTGCGCCTGGCGTGCGAGCGGCTGCGCTCCTTGACCGCGGAAGAGCGTCCTCTCCGTTTCCCGGAGGCCGATGCCTACAGCCGGTTCATCACTTCTGCCACAGGTCAATCCGGTGAGTGTTTCATGGAGTATGAGCGCTCTGGCCGCAACGGTGTAGTAGTGGTGCACCGCGAGGCTGCTGGCAGGTCGCGTCAGGTTCTTGCCGACGGCGCCCAGAGGACCGTGCTGTCCGCCGTCGCCAGTGCCGAGTATCCGACTATTCTTGCGGCGCGCACAGAAATGGAGTCCTGGAGATTCCTTGCACTTGAGCCCAGTGCCATGCGCGCCCCCGACGATTTAATGGAGCGGCGCACCATTTCCGCTGACGGAGCCCATGTGCCGGCGTCGCTGTTCCGGCAGGATCTCGCATCTGACAGGGACGGCGAGGTGCTCCGCCGTGTGTGCGACGCCGTCAGGGCGTTGATTGACATCCGTAGCCTGGTGATCGCGGAGGATCCAGTGCGCCAGACGCTGGAGATGCGTGCACAGGTGGGGGACTCTCCCGAGCTTCCCGCGCGGGCGTTGTCGGACGGGACGCTGCGCCTGCTCACCCTCGCCGCTATCGGCGCTAGTACGGACTACTCCGGATTGCTGTGCCTTGAGGAGCCAGAGAACGGCATCCACCCCGCCAAGATCGCGGACCTGTCCAACCTGCTGCATGACCTGGCCGAGCCGACCGAGCATTATCTGCGGCAGGTCATCGTGAACACGCACTCGCCGCTCCTGTTCCAGTGCGCGGAGGATGCCGAGCTGCTGTGCGCCGTCGGGCGCACGGTGCGCCTCGAGGATGGTGAGCGGCTTCGGGTGGTGGACTTCCGTCCCCTGGCCGGGACTTGGAGCGCCCGCGGTTGGCGCGGCGGTGATGGCATCCGCCCGGTTCCGCGCAGCGCCGTCATGGCCTACCTGAAGAACCCGCACGAGGCATTGGGGTGAGGAGCGGGGCAGAGGATGCCCTCGCCCCCACATGTTGGAGTGGCACGGCTGTTAGCCTGGTCGGTGACCGGTGCGAACGTTGCGGGAAGGAGTCGGGGTCGTGCTGACCAGGATCGAGGTCTCGGGGTTCAAGAACCTCCGGGACGTTGCCGTTGACTTCGGTCCTATGACGGTGATTGCAGGGCCAAACGGCGTTGGGAAGTCGAACCTGTTCGACGCCATTGAGCTGCTCAGCCTCCTCGTGCAGTACCCCTACCGCGAGGCCTTCCGGCGCCTGCGTTCCGACGGCGGCCAGAAGACGCCACTGCGCGTGCTCTTCCCGCCCGAGTCGCTCGCCGGCGGGCACACGGTCCGGATTGCTGCGGAGGTTACGGCAGACGTCGACGTGACGCCGCCCGGGCAGGTGGTACCGCGCGATCCTCGGTCGGAGTCGCCATCGGTCCCCACACGTGCCGAGAGATTCCGCTACGAGGTGGAGTTCCGCGTCAATGAAAGCGATGGCGACACCTCTCTCATCCTGTCCGAGGAACGCCTCGTCTCACTCGACGACGACGTGAAGTACATCTGGACAGGCCAAGTGCGCATGCCTGTTGGCACGGAGGAAGGTGGCCAGTGGGAGGAGTGGGTGGAGGATGTCGACGTGGTCTTTGTCCTCCAAGATACGTCTCCATCTGAGCCCGGCGGAGATAGTGACCCGGTGTGGTATCGCAGCGGCTTCGGCATAAGAACAACGTTGGGCGATTCTCGAAGTGGGGGCGGTGGTTCCAGGGCCGTCGCCGCGGTCGCCGCGCAGATGCGTTCGTGGCGTTTCCTCTCCCTAGAGCCGTCCGCGCTGCGGCGCGCGGATGACCGCGATGAGGAGGCGGACATCACCGCGTCGGGAGCGCACCTGGCCTCGGTCCTTTACCGGCGTGCCGCTCGGGACGACAGCCGGGTCTACCAGGACATCATCGATGCCCTGGCCCCGTTCCTTGAGATGCGCACGCTGCGAGTGGTCCCCAACGGCGACTACCTGGAGCTGCGCGCCAGGATCGGAGACGGTCCCGAGCTGTCCGCGCGCAGCCTCTCCGACGGCACCCTGCGCCTTATTGCGCTCGCCGCCCTCGCGGTCCTTGATGACGGTCCCAGCCTGGTTGCCATTGAGGAACCGGAGAACGGTCTCCACCCCGCCAAGATGGGCGGCATGGTCGAGCTGCTGCGCTCCATGACCAAAGCCCGTGACGGCCACGCCGGGCAGGTCCTCGTCAACACGCACTCGCCCTACCTGGTCCAGGACGTCATGCAAGACCACGCCGACGACGTACTGTGCGCGGTGCCATGGCGACGTCGGGAACCCGATGGGCGCATCACGGAGTCCGTCACCTTCAACCCGCTGCCGGGAACCTGGCGGTCTAAGCGGTGGGAGCGCTCGGATGACCGCCCACGGAGCTCGGCACCGGTGTCACGCTCAAAGCTGTTCGCCTTCCTGCGCAACCCGTCAGAGCCGGAGGAGACCGATGCGTGGCGGTGCGCCTTCATCGGTGGACGCCGACAGTACCGAGCCTAAGGACATTGAGGCTCGGACCGAGGAGTGCCGCAAGCCGGACGACGAGCGCGTCGTACCGGTGATCCCAGTGACGATGATCGAAGCCTGGGTGCCGGCGGACCTGTGGTCGGACGGGTCTGTGTGCTCGGTGAGGATTGTTGTGCGCAGCCAGGGCCCCGGCGTTTCTGCGGTGCCGGGGGCCTGGGTGCCGGCAGCCGAAGGGGGCGGGTGGCTTTTGCGCCGCCCCTGGTTGGACCGCTTACGCCCCGTTGGACCGCTCACGCCCCGTTGGACCGCTGTAACCAGCGTCTACGGCGGTCCAACGGGGGGACAGGGGTCCAACGGGGGCACAGGGGTCCAACTGGCGGGCTTCACGGCCGCGCGCACAGACGCCCAACCGCGCACCCCGCCCGAGCACTTACACAACCGGACCTAGCTTCATGACGTCGACCGAGTTTGCCTCTAGGCGCTCCCAACTCGTCGGCCAAATCCAGATATACGGTGACGTCAAGCAACTGGAGGCCTGGAAGAGGCTCGAAGACGAGCTCAGTGACGCCCTGATTAGGGTGAGGCCGTACCTGCGCAACGAGTAACGCGGGTGCCCCGGTTCGCGGCGGCTGTGTGCCGGCATGGTCAGTGCCGTGGCCGACTGGGACCGCTTGCCCGGTCGCGGCGGCGTATACGTGTTGCACGACCCCGGGCGTCACTCCACGACCTTGGTGCGCGTTCCACGACCCCGGGGTGGTCGTGCAACGCGCACCAAGGTCGTGGAATACACACCAAGGTCGTGGAACTGCGCCGTGGCGACAGCGTGCCGCGTACTGGTCAGTACCGTGGAGGTCTGCAGGAGGTCTGCAGGGGGGCGGCAGGTGGCAGGAGGTCGGCAGGTGGCAGGGGGGGGCGGCAGGTGGCAGGAGGTCGGCAGGTGGCAGGGGGGGGCGGCAGGTGGCAGGGGGGGCGGCAGGTGGTGGGCAGGAGCGGCGCAGCGTCTCCTGGAGTGCCCGCCAACCGCGCGCCGGTATCTGAGATGCCCGCTCGGGGCTGCGAGCATTCCGCTTAGGGTCGCGCCATGACGCAGACCATCAAGCTTGCAGTGATCCCCGGCGACGGCATCGGCAAGGAGGTGGTGCCCGAGGGTCTGAAGGTACTTGAGGCGGCCCTTGAAGGCAGCGGCGTCACCCTGGAGACCACCGACTTCGACCTGGGCGCCGAGCGCTGGCACCGCACCGGCGAGACCATCACGGACGCCGAGCTGGAGGACATCAAGGCCCACGACGCCATCCTGCTGGGCGCCGTCGGTGACCCGTCGGTCCCCTCCGGCGTGCTCGAGCGCGGCCTGCTGCTGCGCCTGCGCTTCGCCCTGGACCACTACGTCAACCTGCGCCCCTCAAAGTACTACCCGGGTGTGGCCACGCCCCTGGCCGACCCCGGGGACATCGACTTCGTGGTGGTGCGCGAGGGCACCGAGGGCCTGTACTGCGGAAACGGCGGCGCCGTCCGCGTGGGCACCCCCCACGAGATCGCCACCGAGGTCAGCGTCAACACCGCCTACGGGGTGGAGCGCGTGGTGCGCTACGCCTTCGAGACCGCCCAGTCCCGCCCAGCACGCCACCTGACCCTGGTGCACAAGCACAACGTGCTGGTCAACGCCGGGCACCTGTGGCGCCGCACCGTCGAGGCCGTCGGCGCCGAGTACCCGGAGGTGAAGGTCGACTACTCCCACGTGGACGCCGCCACCATCTACCTGGTCACCGACCCGGGCCGCTTCGACGTCATCGTCACCGACAACCTCTTCGGCGACATCCTCACCGACGAGGCCGGCGCCATCACCGGCGGAATCGGCCTGTCGGCGTCGGGCAACCTCAACCCCTCCGGTGAGTTCCCCTCCATGTTCGAGCCGGTGCACGGCTCCGCCCCGGACATCGCCGGCCAGGGCAAGGCCGACCCGGTCGCCACCATCTCAGCGGTCGCCATGCTCCTGAAGCACCTTCGCCTGGCGGATGCGGCCGCCCGCGTAGAGGCCGCCGTCGACGCCGACATGGCGGCCCGCGCCGCGGCCGAGGCGGCCGGCACCCCGCTGGCGCGCACCACCAGTGAGATCGGGGACGCCATCACCGCCGCCCTGCGCGGCTGACGCAGCCGCAGCCGCGAGTGCGTGCCCGGGCGCGGCCCCGTAACCTCACTCCTGGACGGCATGGGGCCGCAGCCGCGAGTGCGTGCCCGGGCGGGCGCCGTCGTTGTACGGCATCCCGGGCACGCACCGAAGGCGCGCCGGGCGGGAGGCCTTGCGGAACCAGCATGTGAGAGACGCCCGTCCGGCAGGTGGAGCGGCGGTACAGTGCCGGTATGTCTGTGACCCCAGCCGCCGCATCCACGCCCGATTCCCTCACCACGCCTCTGGCTCGCGCCGCCGCTGTCCCGGTCCCTCCCGCCGACTCCCTCGCCGGCCGCTACCCCCGGCAGCCGCACCCGCACCCCGCCAGCGACGCCGAGCGCGCCCAGGCCCTGACCGACCTGCACTTCGGCCGCGTATTCACAGACCACATGGCCCACGCCCGCTGGACCCGCGAGGGCGGCTGGGCGGACCACGCCATCGTTCCCTTCGGGGACCTGACCCTCTCTCCCGCGGCCGCCGTCCTGCACTACGCGCAGGAGATCTTCGAGGGCATCAAGGCCTACCGGCACGACGACGGCTCGATCTGGACCTTCCGGCCCCGCTACAACGCCGCCCGGATGAACCTGTCCGCCCGGCGCATGGCCGTCCCGGAGCTCCCGGAGGAGGACTTCATCGCCTCCCTGGTGGACCTGGTACGGGCCGACGCCGAGTGGGTGCCCTCCGGTGAGGGGGAGTCCCTGTACCTGCGCCCCTACGCCTTCGCCTCAGAACCCTTCCTCGGCGTGCACGCCGCAAGCACCATCGACTACTACGTCATCGCCTCCCCGTCGGGTGCCTACTTCACCAACGGCCTGCAGCCCATCTCCATCTGGGTGGCCCAGGACTACCACCGGGCCGGCCGTGGCGGCACCGGCTTCGCCAAGACCGGCGGCAACTACGCCTCCTCCCTGCTGCCGCAGCAGGAGGCCGCCGCTCAGGGCTGCGACCAGGTGTGCTTCCTCGACGACGTCACCGAGAAGAACCTCGAGGAGCTCGGCGGCATGAACGTGATGGTGGTGGACGCCGACGGCACCGTGCGCACGCCGCGTCTGACCGGCACCATCCTGGAGGGCAATACGCGCAGCGCCATCATCCGCCTGCTCGCGGACTCCGGCCGGAAGGTGGTGGAGGAGACCATCTCGCTCACGAGCCTGCTGGAGGACATCTCCTCGGGCAAGGTGCGGGAGGTCTTCGCCTGCGGCACCGCCGCCGTGGTCGTCCCGCTGGGGCGGCTCAAGGGCAAGGACTTCGACGTCGCCCTCGAGGGCAGCGAGGTCACCCACGAGATCTACGAGCGGCTGACCGGGATCCAGTACGGGCGCCTGGAGGACCCCTACGACTGGATGTACCGCCTGGCCTGACGTCGCAATTTGCTTGTGATCGGTTCCCCTCTCCAGCGCGGCTTCCCGCCCGGCTCGGTGTGGTCAGATTGACTCATGAGCGATAATGAGCAGCACGTGGGCGACGGTGACTCCGGCAAACTGGATGATGTGCTCGGCGGCGTAGGGCGGACCGACTCCGCGAGCGGACGCTCCGGGAAGAGCCGCAGTGGCCGGCGCTGGCGCATAGGGCTGGTGTCTGTGCTAGCCGTCGTGCTGGTGCTGGTAGTCGGTACGGCGGCCGGGGGACTGTGGCTGCGCAGCCGCCTGGCGGGAAACATCGAGACGATCGGCGATCCCTTCGCCGCGATCGACTCCAGCGACCGCGCCCCCGAGCAGGACGCCGAGGACCCGGCTACGAACATCCTCGTGCTCGGCTCCGACTCGCGCATCAGTGCCGGCGACCCCAGCCAGTGGGAGGCCGGAGCCCAGCGCACCGACGCCATCATGCTGGTGCAAGTAAGCGGGGACCGGGAGGACGTCTCCGTCATGTCCATCCCGCGCGACTCCTGGGTGGACATCCCCGGCTACGGGGAGAACAAGATCAATGCCGCCTTCTCCTACGGCGGCCCGAGCCTGACGATCCAAACCGTCGAACAGCTCACGGGCGTGCGCATCGACCACTTCGTGGTGGCGGACTTCGAGTCCTTCAGCGAGATCACGGACGCCATTGGCGGGGTCACGATCAACCTCAAGACTCCGCAGACGCTGGCCGGCATCGAGTTCGCTACCGGCGCCCAGCTGCTCAACGGCGAGCAGGCGCTCGCCTATGCGCGCGAGCGCAAGAGCCTGCCGGGAGGCGATTTCGACCGTGTCAACCGCCAGCAGGCCTGGATGCGGGCCATGGTAGGGGCCGTGCTGAACAACGGGATCCTGTCCAACCCGGGGAAGCTGTACTCCTTCCTTATCACGGTCACCGAGACTCTGGCGGTGGATGACGGATTCACGATCGACGAGATGCAGTCGCTGGCCATGGCCCTACGGGGCATACACTCCACGGACATCAACTTCATGACCGTCCCCACCGCGGGCACGGGCACGAGCGCCGACGGCCAGTCGATCGTCCTGCTCGACGCCGAGGCGGACGCGCCCCTGTTCAAGGCCTTCCAGGAAGACTCGGTGGAGGAGTTCCTGGAGGAGAACCCCGACGCTGTCACCCTGCTCCCGGCCACGGTGAACTGAGCGGCCCCCACCAGCGGGCGCTCTCAGCGGCCGCTGGTGGGGGACACCCGGAAGGGCGGGTGAGAGCACCGTATCCCTGGACCTCGGCAGCGCCCCGCTTTCGTAATGAATCATCTAGGCTGTACGCAACCGATCGGTCAGGGCTCCCCGCTGGCCGCGGTCGATCCGTAGGAGAATGCCCGCCCATGACCTCAATCTGTGTGCTTGGACTCGGCTACATCGGCTTGCCAACGGCCGCTGTGCTGGCGCGCGCGGGAATCGAGGTGATCGGGGTAGATGTCTCGGATCGGCACGTCGACGCCGTCAACCGGGGCGAGCTTCCTTTCGCGGAGGCCGGACTGGCCGAGGCCGTGGCGGACGCGGTTGCCGGCGGCAGGCTGCGTGCACAGAAGGACACGCCGCCCGCGGACGTGTACATCGTGGCCGTGCCCACCCCGTTCAAGCGGGGAGCGTCCGGTGACCACGAGGCGGACCTGTCCTACATCGAGGCGGCGGCGCGGGCGATCGCGCCGCAGCTGGCCGGGGACGAGCTGGTGGTGCTGGAGTCGACGTCGCCCCCCGGAACCACCGAGCACATGGCCGAGGTGATCATGGCGCAGCGCCCGGACCTGTCGGTGGACGGTTCGGCGGGTAGGCCGCTGGTGCACTTTGCGCACTGCCCCGAGCGGGTACTGCCGGGGCGCATCATGAGTGAGATGGTCAGCAACTCCCGGATTATCGGTGGCCTGACGCCGCGCGCCGCCGAGCTCGCCCGTAACCTGTACGCCGTCTTCTGTGAGGGGGAGCTGCGGCTGACGGACGCCAGGACGGCTGAGATGACGAAGCTGACGGAGAACGCCTTCCGGGATGTGAACATCGCCTTCGCCAACGAGCTGTCGCTCGTCGCCGAGAGGCTCGGGATCGACGTGTGGGAGCTGATCGAGCTGGCGAACCTGCACCCGCGGGTGAACATCCTCCGGCCCGGCCCCGGCGTCGGCGGGCACTGCATCGCCGTGGACCCGTGGTTCATTGTTTCCGCCGCACCGGACGAGGCCAGGCTTATCCGCACCGCACGTGAGGTCAACGACTCCAAGCCCCAGCATGTGATCCGACGCGTGCAGGAGGCCGTCGCCGACATGCCCTCCCCGACGATCGCCGCACTGGGCCTGGCATTCAAGCCGGACGTGGATGATCTGCGCGAGTCCCCGGCGCTCGCCGTCACCCGGGACCTGGCGGCGCTGCTCCCGGACGCGAAGGTGCTGGTCGCCGAACCGAACATCACCGAGTTGCCCGGGGCACTCGCCGCAGTACCGAACCTCGCCTTCGTGGACTACCGGACCGCGATCGGTGAGGCGGACGCAGTGGTGCTGCTGGTGGACCACCGGGAGTTCAGGGAACTGGACCGGGAGCGGCTGGCCGGCAAGCGCGTAATCGATACCCGCGGCACTTGGCGCTGAGCCGCCCGCGCGACCAGCGGATTACGACGCCATGAGGATTCGGGGCATGCTGAGCAGGTCGGCTCGCCGACGGCGGCCGGCGCTGAGCGCCGTCCTACTGGTTGGTGCCGGTGCACACGTCGATCGCGCCGCCCGCTCCCTGCTGAACCAGCGGCCGGGGGAGGTTGAGGTCCTGGCCGTCGTCATGGACGAATGCCCGGAGCCTGAGCGTGCAGTCCTAGACGCCCTGGCCGCCAGGAACCGCCATGTTCGCACCCTTGAAGGCACGCTGGCGGCGGCGCTGGACACGGCGCGGGGGAGCATGCTGACGGTCATGTCCGCGGCGGATGCCGCCGCCCGGGACGGGTATGGGAGGGTACCGGTCGACGACGCCGTCCACCTCGGCGGCTGCCGCCGGCTGGCGCAGGGGCCCGGCCGGCGGATGCCACCGCGGCGAGTTCTACGCGGCATCGCGGCGGATCCCGCACTGCTGGAGGACTTCAGCCCGGCCCGCGTGCTCGCCCCCGCGAGCGCCTGGATCCGCGCCACCGCAGCGGTCCAGGGCGGCTCGCCCGAACGGGCGGCCCGCGCCGCCGCGCTCACGCTCCTGACCGACGCCGAAGCCGTGTGGGCCGAGCCCCAGGACCTGGTACTGACCGCCGCCGCGGGGCCCCAGCTCTGGGAGGAGCGGCTCGCGGCGCTCGCGGACGAGGTGGCGGCGGACCGGCGCGCCCTCGCGGGCCGCGACCCCGCCCTGATATCTGCCCTGCATCATCGCGCCATGATCGAGCTGGCGGTGGACGTGCCCGCCCAGTCGGACGCCGCGGGCGCGCAGCTGCGGCAGCTGGCACACGAGGTCCTCACCGCGCACGCCGGGGCGCCGGTGTGGTCCGCACTCGCCCTGCCCGACCGCCTGCTCCTGTGGGTACTCGCCCACGCGGGCACCGACGAGCTGCTTGAGGTCCTGGCCTCCCGTACCGAGGACACTCCCACACCTGCGCTGCGGCTTGAGCACGGGCAGATCCACGCCGCCCCGCCGGTCCTGGACCGGATCACGCCCCCGCCCGCCGCACTGCTCGCCGTTACCGATGCGGACCTGCGCATCAGGCAGCAGCTTGCCGCGTGCGCGTGGGAGGACGGCGAGCGGCTGGCGCTGACGGGTTGGGCGTACGTTCCCGGACTGGCCCCTGAGTCCCACGGCGCCCCCGAGCTCATCCTGACCGACGCCACCGACCGGGAGGCCGCGCGTGCCGACGTTGAGCGCATCGAGGCGCCCTTGGCGGACCTGGACGCCGACGACGCCGGGCGCACCTACATCGGCTCCGGCTACCGCGCCGTGCTGGATCTGGCGCATGCCCCAGCCGGTCCGCTGCGGGCCCAGCTGCGCATCCGGGTCGGCGGCAGGACCCTGACGGACGCGGTTCCGCCGCCCATGGGCTCGCGGCGGCCGTGCGCCTCGGCCCTGGGACGGGTGGCGGGTGCCGACGGCGAGGCGCTGGTCATTCGGGCGGCGCAGGCGGGCGGTGCCACACCGGAGGGCCCGCGCAACGGCCCCGAACCGGATCCCGGTGCACCCCGGGTCGTGGTCGACTACGCCGGCGTGGATGAGGACCGGCTGCGGCTCGGGGGCGCCGGGTGCGCTCCCGCCGGCCTCAGCATCACGGCGGTGTCCTCCGGCCGGACCGTCAGCCTCAGCACCACGGCGAACTCCGCGGGCTGGACGGCGGTGCTGGACCTGGCCGACCCGGAAGTCCCCTCGGGCGGCTACCGCCTGCACTGGTCCGCGGGGGCCGCAGCGGGGCGTTGCCACACCGGTGCTCGCCTGGATGGGCCCCCGACCGAGCTGTCCGGGCGCGTCCGCCACGTGCGCCTGCGGCCCCAGCCGGACGGCGGCCTGGACCTGAGCATCATCGCCCCGGTCGCGCCACAGCACCGCTCCAGCTACGGCAGGCGGGCCCTGATTGAGCGGGACTGGGGGCCGCTCCTGCCTGGAGTGTTCTTCGAGACCTTCGGCGGGAAGTCTGCCGGCGACAATCCTGGCGCCATCCGCGATGAGCTGATGCGCCGGGGCACGTCCGTTCCGCTGTGGGTGTCAGTGCGGGACGGGAACGTGCCCGTGCCGGCGGGAGCCGCGCCGGTCGTCGTCGGCACCCCGGAGTGGTTCCGGGCACTGCGCACCGCACGCCTGCTGGTGGTCAACGACAACCTGCCGTACTGGTTCTCCAAGCGTCCCGGGCAGGTGATCCTGCAGACCTGGCACGGCACCCCCGTCAAGCACCTGCTCAACGACGCCCCGCGCGCATCCGTAACCCTGGCCTACCGGCGGCTCATGGCCCGCCAGGTGCCCCAGTGGGACCTCCTGCTGGCCCAGACGTCGGCCGCCGAGCGGGACCTGCGTCACGGCCTGGGATACGGCGGGGAGGTGCTCGTCGGCGAGCAGCCCCGCAACGTCGGCCTGCTCGGTGGGGCGGCGACGGCGCGGCATGTACGCGACCGGCTCGGTATCGCCCCCGGGGAGCCCGTCATCTTGTACGCACCCACCTGGCGTGAGGACCTGCGGCGCCCCGGCTCCGGCGCGCCGGGCCTACTGGATGCGGCCTCCCTCGCGCGCACTACCGGTGCCGTGGTGCTGTGGCGCAGTCACCACATGAACGCCCGGACCGCCGGCGGCGACCGGGTACTGGACGTCAGCCGCTACGAGAGCCTGGAGGGGCTCATGCTCGCCTCCGATCTGCTCATCACCGACTACTCCTCGGTGGTTCACGACTGGGCGCTGACCGGTCGGCCCGCGGTGCTGCACGTGCCGGACCTGGATGCCTACCGGGACCGGGAACGGGGCTTCTACCGGGACTGGCCGAAGGACTCGAGCCTGCCGGTGAGCCGCACGCAGGCGGAGGCCGAGGCGCACGCCGTCGCGTTGCTGGCGGCCCGTGCGCCTGCTCCGCAGGTGGACGGCGCACCGGTCCGTGCCTGCCTGGACGCGATCTGCGCCTGGATCGATACGGTGCTTACAGGTGCAGTGCCCGCCCGCTGCGGTGAGGATTAGGCCCGTGAGCGATCTGATCCGTACGGTCCGACAAACCCTGTGGCATGCCCGCCACGGCGGGATCGGCGGCGTGAAGGAGTACCGCCGGCGTCGGCGGGCCAGTGCGTGGGCGCGCCCCGCCAGGCGCCGCCGTGCCGTCGGGGCGGAGATCGTCTTTCCCGCCTGGGACGTGCCCGAGCCAGACGCCGCCCCGCCCCGCCACGACCTGACGGTCGGTGTGATCGCCGACGAGTTCACCACCCTCGCCCTCCAGTACGAGTGGCGGGCGGTGGCCCTGACCCCCGCCGACTGGCGCGAGCAGATAGCCGGCAGCCCGATCGAGCTGCTGTTCGTCGAGTCCGCCTGGCACGGCAACGGCGACGCCTGGCGCTACCAGGTGATCGGGAAGGGCGGCCCCTCCGCCCACCTGCGTGAACTGGTGGCACAGGTCCGCGCCGCCGGAGTCACCACCGTCTTCTGGAACAAGGAGGACCCCGCCCACTACGACGACGCGATCGAGACCGCCCGCCTGTTCGACTGGGTCTTCACCACCGACGAGACCCTCCTGGACCGCTACCGGGCCGAACTCGGGCACGACCGCGTGGGCGTCCTGCCCTTCGCCGCCCAGCCGACCATCCACAACCCGGTGCGCCTGTGCGACGACGACGGCCGGCCCGCCGCGCTGAGAGACATTGCCTTCGCCGGCATGTACTTCGCCCACAAGTATCCCGAGCGCCGCGAGCAGATGGAGACGCTGCTGGGTGCCGCCGTGGATGCCGCGCCGAGGCTGGAGCACGGCCTTGACATCTTCTCCCGCTACCTGGGCGCCGACGCGAACTACCAGTTCCCCGCCCCCTACGACGCCTTCGTACGCGGGTCACTGAGCTACCCGGAGATGCTGTCCGCCTACCGGGGCTACAAGGTGTTCCTCAACGTCAACTCCGTGGTCACCAGCCCGTCCATGTTCGCGCGAAGGATCTTCGAGATCACCGCCTGCGGCACCCCGGTGCTGACTATGCCGTCGCCGGCCACGGGCCGGTTCCTTCCGGAGGGGACGCTCGCCGTCGTCGGGGACCGTAAGGAGGCCTACTGGGCGGAGCGGGCCCTGGTGGGCAATCCGGACCTGCGTGCGCGCATGACCTACTTGGCGCAGCGGGAGATCTGGCTGCGGCACACCTACACCGCCCGCGTGGACCAGGTCCTGGAGGCCGTCGGCCTGGGGGAGCGGAGCTACCACCGCCCCACCATCGCGCCGCTGATCTCCACCATCCGCCCCGAGCGCATCGACGGCGTCCTGGAGACCCTGGCCCGCCAGCAGGAGGTCCGCCAGCGTCCTATCATCCTCACCCACGGCTTCGAGGCGCCTGACGCCGCCCGCTCCCGCGCCCACGAACTAGGCCTTGAAGTGGACTGGGTCGTGGGTGATGCTGCGGACTCGCTCGGCGCCAACTACAGCAGGATGCTGGAGCGCGTGGAAGCGGACTTCATCGCCAAGATGGACGATGACGACCTCTACGGCGACTACTACCTGCTGGAGTCCCTGGTGGCCGCCGACTATGCGCGGGCCGAGGTGGTGGGCAAGCATGCGCACTTCGTGCACCTGGAGAGCGAGAACGTCGTGGTGCTGCGCTTCCCCGAGTGGGAGCACCGGTACACGGCGTTCCTGTCCGGGCCGACGCTGGTGGCTACGACGGAGCTTGCCTGCGCGGTGGGCTTCCCCGACACCACCATCGGGGAGGACTCCGGATTCCTCAAGCGAGCCTCTGAGGCCGGCGCCCGCATGTACTCCGCCTCCCGCTTCGGGTTCGTGCAGCGCCGCGGCACCGGCTCCGCGCACACCTGGGGCATCTCCTCCGCCGAGGTGCTGGCCACCGGCCGCATCACCCACTGGGGCGAGCCCGGGGACGCCGAGATCCCGGGCGAGGTGCACTGACCGGGGTGGGGGGAGCGACAAGTGCGAATGCGGGTGAGGCGATGGGAATGCCACGCGACATGTGGACGTGCCAGAATCGCACACATGGGAGAGATGACACCGCAGTCCCTCGGCATCCGTATCCGTGAGGCGCGTACGCGTGCAGGTATCAGCCAGCAGCATCTGGGTGAGCAGGTGGGACTTGAACGGACGGCGGTCAACAAGATCGAGGCGGGCACGCGCAAGGTCTCCGCTCTTGAACTCTCCGACATCGCCCGTGCGCTCCGCGTACGCATGGCCGCCTTTTTCGAGGAGCCGGTCGCTGCGGTGGCAGCCCACCGTTCCTCCCAGGGGCTTGACACTGTGGACTCGCAGATCGACGCACTTCTCGCAGAGCTCGCCGACGAGGTCCGGCTGGTCCACTCGCTACGTCCCCTGACAATAGCTGCGGAGACTCAAGCGTGGGAGCGGCCAGACTCCGAGGACGAGGCCGAGGCGATGGCCGCGAAGGCGAGGGGACTGCTCAGCTATGACCAGGCCGAACCCGTAGGTGCGCTTCAGGATCACCTGGCTGCGGCCGGTCTCCTCGTCTTCTCCCGGCCCTTCGGTACCGACACCGCGGACGCCGGGACGGTTCTCGTCGGTGGCCTTGGCGTTTCTCTGATCAACTCCTCCCAGAAGGTGGGGCGTCGGCGCCTCGCGACGGCGCACGAGCTTGGCCATTTCCTGGTGAAGGACACCTACACGGTGGACTGGCGGGTAGCCGACGCCGACGAGCCGATGGAGTCTCGGCTGGATGCTTTCGCGCGGGCATTTCTGCTTCCGCGAGAGGCGGTGACGGCGCGTTGGACGGAGATCGCAGAGCGGTCCGGGACACGTACGGCGGCGGTCATCGTCGGCAGCGAGTATCAGGTGGACATGTCGACTCTCGCGCGTCGCCTGAGCGACCTTGGCGTCGTCTCTGCATCTGAGGCGGGTGACGTCCGCGCCGTTCGGACAACCCGGGCAGACATGATCGAGCTTGACCTTCATACCACCGAGGAGTTGGCCGAGACGACGCAGCCGCGCGCCTTCCAACGCGCGGTGCTCGAGCTCGTGCGCGAGGAGGAGATCAGCCGGGAGCGTGCGGCCGACCTCCTGTGGGGCCTCTTCGATGTGGAGGAGCTCCCGGCACCGCATCCGAGGGAACGAACTGCGATCTGGGAGTACGTCTCGTGAGCGATGCGGAGAAGGTTTATGCCTTCGACACCGGGCCGCTGCGTCACTTTGCTCTCGGGGGGTGGCTGGCTGTACTCAAGTTCGTCACCCGGGATGGGCGGGTTGTTATACCGGAGAGTGTTGAGGAGGAGCTTAAGCAACAGCGCGCCGGTGACCCCGGACTCGACCAGGTGCTGAAAGCCGACTGGATCAACGTCGAGCGTCGGTACGATATGGACTACCTTCAACAATTCGCCGCTTTCGGGCAACTCCTGGTCGATAACCGAGGACGTAACAGGGGAGAATGTGGGGTCCTTGCGCTCGGGGGAGTCAGCGGACGCTTCAGAGGCTGGGCCTCAGGGGAGGGGCTTCTTTGACAAGCGGCACTGGCTTTCGCGAGCGGGCGGTGATCCCCGCCGGTGCTACACGTCTGCGCGTGGTGGTCGTCGTCGACGGCGGCGGGGACCTGGAGACCACCCTCATCGGCCTGGCCGATGAGGGGCTCAACGACGTCGTCGTGTGTGTGGGCGCCGGCGGTCCCACCCCGGCGGAGGCCGCGGCGCTCGCGGACTACGGCCTGGATCCCGCGGTGGGGGAGACGGCACTGGACGGTGCCCGTAGGGTGCTCGCCGGCATGCGCGGCGGCCGGGTGCTGGTGCTGCGGGCGGGGGACGTGCCCGAGCCGGGCCTGGCCGAGGAGCTGCCGACGAGCCGCCGCGCCGCCGTCGTCATGGTGCCGCTCAAGCGGATGGTCGACGGCCACGTGTCAGACACGCATCCGCTGCGGGGCCGCTTCACCCACGGGGCGCGAGACACCAGTCTGCTTGCGGAGCCGCACCTGTTCACGCTGCGCCTGGCGGGCGCGGTCATGAACGTTCCCGCCGGCGGGCTGCCCGCCTGGGACCGGGCCGACGACGACGGCGCCACCCTGCTGATCCGCCTGCTGGCGGCCACCGGTCAGCGGATCCGCCTGCATGCGGGCCCCGGAGTCATCGAGCGGCCCCGACCCGAGGAGCCGCCGCCGCTGTCCACACTGCACGAGTACCTGCGGGTGCTGGAGGGGGACATTCCCGCCTGGTACGCCGCGGCGGGGGAGCGGGGCGAGCCTCCCGGCTGGGTGCACCAGCTGGTGCTGGCGCGCCTGGTGGAGGTCACCGACGCCGACCGTGGCCTGCGCTTCGCCGCACGCCTAATGAGCGGGGTGGAGCGGGCACGCGTCGCCGAGCTGCTGCTCGACGCGCTCGGCCGCGTGCCCGCCTCCCAGGTGGAGGCGTACTGTGCGACCCCCGTGGCGCTGAACCGGCTGGCCGCACTACTGGCGGCCACCGGCGCCCGCCTGCCCGATCCCGTGCTTCCGTCGCAGCGCCCGTTCCGGGCGGACCGTCAGGTGTCCTACTTCTTCACCGGGAGCCCGCCGGAAGAGCAGTGGTTCGTAGATGGTGCGCCGGTCCGGCCGACCAGCGTGAAGCTCGTTGACCACAGCTACTTCGACCGTGTGCTCGTCCATGAGCGGCTCGTGTGGCTGCCTCAGGGCGAAGTGAGCGCCGTCATCGGCGGTTGGGAGGTGGTCCCCGCACCCTACCGGGGGATGCGGCGTCCGCCCGCGCCGCCGCCACCACCGTCCGCCCGCGCCAGACGCGCCCTGACGCACAGGCTCGGAGTGCTGCGACGCCACGCGGTGAAGCTGGCGAGGCATAACGGTGCCGCGGCCGCGCCCCGCACCCAGGTCGCGGAGCGAACCGCGCAGGCCGCTGCTCCCGCAACGACCAACGCGCCCCGCACCTGGTTTTACATGGACCGCCACGACTCGGCCGGGGACAACGCCGAGCCGCTGTACCGCTACGCCCGGGTGCACGCCCCCGGCATCAGGCACGTCTTCGCCGTCGACCGCAGCTGCGCCGACTGGGGGCGACTGCAGGCCGACGGCTTCGAGCTGGTCGCCCCGGGGACCGCCGCCTTCGAGACCGCCTGGGCGCAGGCCGACACCCTGCTGCTGGCCGACATCGGCGACCCCACCATCGCAGGCAGGCTGATGAGCGGCAGCACGCGCAGGGACCAGCGGGTGGTCTTCCTCCAGCATGGCGTGACCATGCGGCACATGTGGCGGTGGTTCAACACCCGCCGCATTGACGTGCTCATCACCGCACACCGCGCCGAGTACACCGCCATCACCGCCGACCACAGCCCCTACCTGCTCACCGACCGGGAAGTGTGGCTGACCGGCTTCCCACGCCACGACGCCATGCACGCCCTGCTCGGGCGCCAGCGTGATCGAGTGGTCCTGGCCCCCACCTGGAGCCCGTCCCTGTCCAGGGCACTGGATCGGGAACACGCCCGCACCGACCTGCTCGATGCCTTCTACACGCCCTGGGTCCAGCTCGCCGAGGCCTTGGGAGAGGCCGGTGTGGGTGTGGTCATGTTCGCCCACCCCAAGCTCGCCCTGACGGCGCCGCAGTGGTTCGACGGCCTGAGCGTGCCCACCACCACGGGCACGGATGTGCCCGAGCAGCTGTCGCGGGCCTGGGCCGTGGTCTCGGACCGCTCCTCGATCCTGGACGATGGGATGCTGCTCGGGGCGGTCGCCATCGTGTGGAGCCCGGTCGGCACCGCCGACGCCGACGCCTACCGCCGCATGCACGTTCAGGCCGGCGCGGTCTCCGCGGCGAGCCCCGGGCAGGCGCTCGCGGCCGCGCTGGACGCGCGTGACGGCGGGCTGCTGCCGCCGTCGAGCCTGGTCATCCCGGATGCGGGTGCCTGCGAGCGGATCCTGTCCCGGCTGCTGGAGGAGAGGATCTGATGGCACTGGATCGTCGTCGTCGGGATGACCGGAGACCGACTGTCTCGCTGGTAGTGGCGGTGTACGGGGTGGCGGACTACCTGCCTGCCTTCCTCACCTCACTGGACGCCCAGGACTATCCGCACGACCGGCTGGAGGTGGTGCTCGTCCTGGATGGCGCCTGTGACGACAGCCCGGCCATCAGCCAGGACTGGGCCGCCCGCACCGACCTACGTACCCAGGTGATCCACATCGAGAACGGCGGCCAGGGCAGGGCCAGGAACACTGGGCTGGAACAGGCGGCGGGGGAGTGGGTCGGCTTCCCCGATCCCGACGACGAACTGGACTCCGCCTTCATCTCGACGCTGATAGGTGCCCGCGACGAACGCGCGGGCATGGTGATCGGACGCACCCTCATCCGTCAGCGGGGGCGCGTGTACCCCCACCCGCTGGACTTCAGGTTCCACCGGGGCGTCAGGACCATCGACGTGCGCCAGTCACCGGACGTGGTGCAGCTGTCCACCCACGAGGTGCTGGTCCGCTCCGAACTGGCACGACGCTGCCGTTTCCCGGAGGACCGGGAGGCGCCGACCTTCGAGGACGGCATGTTCATCGGCAGGCTCCGCGTACTGAGTCCGCTGTGCGTGGTGGTCCCCGACGCCGTCTACTACTACAACAAGCGCGCCGCCGGGGACTCGGCGGTGCAGACCGCCTGGGACAAACCAGGGCGATACATCGAGCAGTTCACCGACCGCTACCTGCCCTACCTGGAGGAAACCGGCGCCGCCCCCTGGGCGCAGCAGACGGTCCTGTATGACCTGGGCTGGTACTTCGGCGTCGTGGACCGCGGCGAGGCGCCGGACATCCCGGGCCTGAGCACCAGGCACGAGGCATTGGTGCGTCGACTGGTGGAGCAGCTCGACGCTGAGTCGATCCGCCGCGCTCCGTGGCCGCATCTGAGCGCGGCGGCACGAGCCCGCATGCTGCTTTGGAAGGGTGAGGAGGCGGTGGCCATCATCGCCTCGGGCCGAGTGACAAGCCTGTACACGCAGGATGCCGTCACCGAATCGGCTGCCCCGGCGAGGTACTGGGGGCGGGCCTGCGGCTACGTGGACCACGGTGACGGCGCAGAGCGGGAGTGTCCGCTCGCGCTCTGCGTCCGTTTGCCGGAGCAGGCGCGGCAGCCGCACCTGTAGTCGCGGATTGGCGCCGTTTCGTGATCCTGTAAGCGCACTCACAGGGGAGGCGGGGCGCGGCACCTTGGATAGGATCCTCACATCGCGACCGGCATGCTAGCCCTGGCTTAGCAAGCATCCGGTCTCAGAACGACTACCCATTACCCATGTGAGGCCCCATGAAGCGCGTCATCACTTACGGCACGTACGACCTGCTGCACTACGGGCATATCGAGTTGTTGCGCCGTGCGAGGGCGCTTGGTGACTACCTGGTGGTGGTGTTGTCCTCGGATGAGTTCAATGCCGGGAAGGGTAAGAAGTCCTACTTCTCCTACGATGAGCGTCGGCGGATGCTTGAGGCGATCCGGTACGTGGATCTGGTGGTGCCGGAGTACACGTGGGAGCAGAAGGTTGATGACGTCAAGCGGTACGACATCGACGTGTTCGTCATGGGGGATGACTGGAGGGGCAAGTTCGACGAGCAGCTCGCGGGCTTGTGTGAGGTCGTCTATCTCCCGCGCACGCCGGAGATCTCGACGACGCAGATCAAGAACGACATGCAGGCATCCTAAAGGGGTAAGGGAGAAAACACGATGGCGGCACCTCGACGGACACGAGTTGTACGAAGCATGATGCGCAGGCTGGAGAGCAAAACTCCGGCTGCGGCGACTAGACTAGCCACATTGGCTCCCGATGACCATGAGGTACAGATACGCAAAGCGCGCCTAATCAATAGGAGCAGCGGGCCGGAAGCAGCGGCGAACTACATCGCCTCATTGGGCGCCTCATGGGATGATCCTGAGCTGTTGAATCGACGAGCGTATTACCTAGAGCGCGGAAGTAACTACACGGCGGCCGCCGAGACGTATGCGCGCATAATTCAACTGAGCCCGAGCGAAACGCACGGATATATGAGAAGGGCTCTGTGCCTGAAAGAAATAGGCGACCTGAAGGGCGCAATAGAATGCGCCGAAATTGCGGCTGAACTCGACCCATCCGCCCCGGAACCCCATGAACTGGTTCTTGACTTATCTAAGGGTATTCCGGGATGGAAGCGTCTAAAGATACTGGAGGCGGGAGCCCAATCACACTCTGACTCGTTGGACTGGCAACGCAGGCTGGCCAGCCAGGCGTTTTCCATGAAACAATGGCAGTTGGCAGCTCGGGCATATGAATGGTGTGAGCGCCACGGAGACGAAGGCAATGATGCCCTATTCGCTGGAATCGCGCTCTCAAGGCAGGGAAACATAACGGAGGCGCGCGCACATTGGTTGACCGCAGTCCAGCGCGACAAGCGCCCCATTGTGACAGAGCTAGGAGCGGGCCGTCTTCTCCAGGAAAAAGGATACTGGAAGGATGCTGCACGTGAATACCGCCATGTCGTTGAAACGACGCCTAAGCCCGAGGCGGCAGTAATACACGCGTTGGGATTCGCATACGCCCGGCAATACCGTTGGGGAGACGCGATAAGCTACTTGCGTAGAGCCGTGCAGCTTGCGCCGACGGAAAAGAAGACCTGGTATGATCTCGCATTCGCTCTAGAACGAAAGGGAGATTTCGCCGAGGCGGCTACAGCGTATCGTGCGTCACTGAACTCAAACTCTCCGCATGCTTACCGCAGATACCGGATGATATGGTGCCTGCTTAAGGCAGGCGACGTGGATGCGGCTGCCAAAGAACTACCTACGTACGTTCCGCAGAAGCGCCCAGACGGGGTGAACATCGCTTGGGATGAGCAGGTCTTGCGGGACGATCTTGTGCAGGCAATGAAACGAAGCGACGGGCCGGGCTGCCTGGCAGTTGCGGAGGCAGCTGTTAATGCTCGGTATGATGGCCTTGCCGATGAAGCGTTCTCGGCGGCGGAGCAGCGCCTAGAAGCTCACGACCCCGTCGCGTACCTACACCACGCTGCCTGCCTTATGCGCCTAGGCAGAAAACGCGAAGCAGTCGAGACGTACCTGAGCTCTAAACAGTTCGGCAAGCCCTATGGTGTGAACGTTGATGACTACGTGAAAACTCGCGCGCAAAAGGAGAGCGCGCTATTCGTGGCGTATTGCGACCTGCTCCCGGTCGACCCAGATGTTGTGCTGTACGAGAGCAATCATGGATCAGCAATTACATGCTCCGTGAAGCCGTTGGCCATTCGAATGCTCGCTACACCGCGGGGCGAGGACATGACCCACGTTGTGGTCATCAACGATCGCGAACGGATTCCCGAGGATTTAAGAGGGCGCACCAACGTTATATTCATCTCAAAACAATCGGATGCCTATATCCGCTATCTAGCGACAGCTGGGTGGCTCATCTCTAACAACACGTTCCCGCCGTACTTCTCCCGCCGCGAACAACAGAAGTACCTTAACGTATGGCACGGGACGCCAATGAAGACCTTGGGCAAGGACATCAGGTCAGGCGTGATGGATCACCGTAACGCTACTCGCAACTTCCTTCACGTCACACACCTGGCTACTCCGAACATGTTCACCGGCAGAGTGCTGCTGGACCGGTATGACGTCGCCCGACTATTCCCGGGTGAATTCGCGGTCACTGGCTCTCCTCGTATGGACGTGACATTGAAACTGTCTGGAGAACGACGCACAGCGATTCGTCGCCGACTGGGAGCATCACCGAGCCAGAGAATTGTGCTATTTGCACCGACCTGGCGCGGGGACCTGGCCGACAAAAAGGTTGACCTGAGTCAGATCGAATCCGATCTCGCTGCAATGAACGCGGAGGACGTCGTAGTAGCATTTCGCGGCCATCCCCTGATGGAATCGGGTCTGGCTGGACTCACGTCGTCCGCGGTAAACGTTCCTAATGATATCGACACAAACGAGTTGCTCGGAGCAGTGGACGTCGTTGTGTCTGACTACTCGTCCATCGCGATCGATTCCGTTGGTGCGGGCGTGAGAACAATTCTGTACGTGTACGACCGTGCGGAATATGAGTCCGAACGTGGTTTGTACATGGCGCTGGAGGAACTACCGGTCGAGGTCGTAAACACGCGCGACGAGCTGGCAGCTGCCGTGAGCCAAAGGGAATGGTCGGCGCCGGAAGATCTGGGCAAGTTCGCGGAGATGTGGGCGCATGAGGACGGCAACGCCACGGATCGGGTGTTGGGCTTCCTCTTCGATGGTCTTGATGTTGGCCAAACGAAGTTGACCGGAGAGAGGAGGAAGAAAGAAGCTGTCCTCTTCGAGGGGCATTTCGCGCCGAACGGAGTCACCGCCAGCGCGAGAGAGCTGAATAAGTTCCTTGTGGCAAACGGCGTAGGTGTCACCGTATCAGTTGAGGGAGCGAAGATCATCCCTATCGACGAACGTGCTGAGATCTTCCGCTCGCTACCGGACGACGTATACGCCCTGCCCCTGGTTGGATCCGCCCTACGTGATCCCGAAGAACAGTGGCTAAACACGATCTTCATGTCGAGAGATGAACTCTGGTCAACTGAGCAGATGAACATGCTACGCCGCATGTACGGGCGGGAGTATCGACGGCTGTACGGTGACGCGCATTTCGACGTAGCCGTTTGCTTCGAGGGATACACGAGATACTGGCTGCTGGTACTCGGTTCAGCGCCGTCAGGTGTTCGCAAGGTGGTTTACCTGCACTCAGACATGGCGCGGGAAGCGCGTAGAAGGTTCCCGTACCTTGACGGAGTCGCAAAGGTGTACCCATGGTTCGACTGCATTGCGTCGGTCTCGGAGTCGGCGATGGAGTCCAACGCGATGTTAGTAGATGACCCGGCTGGTAGGTTTGAGGTCGCGGCGAATCTTGTGGACTGTGAAGCGATACGCGAGGCTGCCGATGTTCCAGTAGGCGCGGAGTGCGATGCTTTCTTGGGAAGGCACTCCGGGACGATTTATGTGCAGGTCGGCAGACTATCGCTTGAAAAGAATAACGCACTCGCCATTCGGGCGTTCTGTAAGGTCCGGGGCGAGGACGACGCCATGTTGATAGTTGGCGACGGCCCAGAACGCGCGGCGCTTGGCGCCCTGGCCTCAAAACTCGGTGTGGCCGATCATGTATTCTTCGCCGGTCACGACTCAAATCCATACCGCTACTTGCGACGAGCTGACGTGTTCGTACTGACCTCGCTGTTTGAGGGGCAGGGTATCGTAGTCCTAGAGTCGTTGGTGCTTGGCGTTCCAGTCGTCAGCGTGGATATTCCTGGGCCGCGTTCGATATTGCAATCTGGGGGTGGCCTGCTGGTACACGCGGACGTCGATTCGATTGCTGATGGCATGAGGCGAATTGCGGCCGGGGAGCGCCATGGTGAGTTCTCGATCGACGACTACCTTACCGACGCGTGTGCGGCTCATGTCCGGGTTCTTGGAGTATGACAGAGTATGACCACGAACACGCGCATGAGGGGCGGAAGCGCTGCGTCCGAGGAGAGCTCTGTGGGAATGACGTATCCGATGCTTTTGAGTGGACCGTTGACCTACAGGGCGGCCGGTCTGGCGAATTCGGTAGTGCTACGTAGCAAGCAGTTGTCTGATGGCGGAGGCTGGCCCGTCATCTTGGTGGATGCGTTCCAGCCGATGTTGGAGAGCGAACTATGCGCTCTTCGAGGCGAAGACAGGCTGGGGCCTCGTACGGAGGTGCGTAACCTGTACCGGGACTTTGCGCAGCTTCCTCGCTCCACGGCAACATTGCCACCGGCCAGTAGACCTCGCTTTGCGAGGGAGGACTGCACGGAAGTGCGCACCGACGATAGTGACCCGACGATCAGAAGGTACTACCGTTCAGGCGAGTATGTTGCTTTCGAGAAACTGGACGCTGAGGGGCGTAGGCCAGTCTTCGTCGACTTGTTGGCCTCTGGAAAGCGGTATCGTCGCCTCCGCTTTTCGGACAAGAACGAGGTTTGCCAAGTGCAGTCGTTCGACGACGACAACGAGCTGAAGGCCGAGGAGTACTTTAACGACGGTGGAGTGCGTTATCTGCTCGTTGAGCATAAAGACGGCGCTCCCGCGCGATGGGTCTACCTTGATGCCGATTTGCGGGAGGTAGTATTCGGTAGCCTCAATGAAATGCTGACGTACTGGCTTGTCAATTTCAATGGCGACGTCTTGCGCGACCACGTTTTGATTTCCGAGTGGGCGTTCAGGAGACCGGCCCTGGATCGGGCATCAGCACTGCTGAACTTCAAGGTGGTTTACACCTTCCACAACTCTCATCTCGGTGGTTCTAGGCGTTATTCAAGGTCGGAGTTCAAGCCGGAGCTCCGTTCGACCTTGGATGCGCTCGGAACGATGGATGCGGTAGTCGTACTGACCGATGAGCAGAAGTTTGATCTGCTGAAGATGAACCCAGCATTGGACAACGTTTATGTCATTCCACATGTCGTCGAGTCTCAGGCTGCTGCCGAGCAGGTTGAGCGTGACCCGCTTAGAGTCGTGATTATATCGCGGCTGTCCCCGGAGAAGGGGATCGTCAACGTTGTTAAGGAGTTTGGGCGGATTCTGGCCAGTGTGCCGGAAGCGAGGCTTGATATTTGGGGGCGGGGGCCGGAAGATGATGGTATACGAGCTGCAATCGAGTCTTCCGGTTTGTCTGGGCACGTCTCGCTTATGGGTTTTTCAGACGCGCCGAGGAAGGAATACGCTGCGAGTGCGGTTGCGTTGTTCCCGTCGGAGTACGAGGGGCAGTCGTTGTCGTTGATGGAGTGTGTGATGTCGGGTTGCGTTCCTGTGGCATATGATTTTAAGTATGGCGCTCGGTACGCTATTGAGGATGGGGTCAGCGGCTTTATCGTTGATCCTGGTAATGTCGATGAGCTGATCGACGCGGTTAGGCTTCTGCTGGTGCATAACGATATTCGTGAACGAATGTCTTTCGCGGGCGCTCGTCGGTTGGCCCACTCTAATAATGCTGAGCGTTTGCGGAAGGACTGGTTGGATCTGTTCTTGTCCCTCGGAGGTAGGCTGGGACGTATGGGAAGTAGGCCGTGATGGTGCAAGTGCTTGCAAAGAGAGCTATCCGTCTGTCTCTGGACAGTGGCCCTGGGGCGGCGCTGTCGGTCATCGAGGGGTGCGACGCGGTCGATTTGATAGAGGTCGAGCATGGCCGGTACGTATTAGGCAATGAGAATCTGATGCGTGTAGCGCGTACATTTGACGAGATTCGCCCCGTGGTGTTCGCCTTGGCGGAGCACGGTTTCGTCGCGTACGCGAGCGATGGGCGTACAAGCAGATTCGTGCATCTGAGAAGAATTCCGTCTTTCTGGCAGCCAGTGCGCCAGGGAGATATGAAAGTTGACGAGTCTGGCCTGATTTATAAGCTGTTTGTCCCCGAAGGCGTTCGTATCGGTTCTTTGGTAGTCGTATTCTCCTCGATGGCGAGCCCTTTCGATAAAGCGTCGTTGACCAGGTACTTCGAACCGAACTTTCGGAGTATTTCCAAGCATCTTCCTGATGGTGTTGCGGTGTTGCGGATCGCCGATCTGGATGGAGTGGTCGGTGGGTTTTATCTCCCTACAGTTAACTACCCGCGACGTGATTGGGATGTGCGTGCGCTGATCAACCAGGTTTCAGGAGGCCTGAGTCTAGAGCCATCGCAAGTGGTTGTATATGGTGCGTCGAAAGGTGGGACTGCTGCGTTGTCCCAGGTTCTGCTCGCAGGATTTCGGGGCGTTGTTGTAGACCCGATCTTGGACGACGCTTCTTATGAGACTAGGTATGACGATACACACTGGACGCGGGGCGGTGTGTTCCTGAACACGAAAGATGAGTATTTTGATCGGCTTGTCGCTGATTCTACTGGGCATGAAGGTTCTGAGGATGCCCGCCTAGTTTTAGTGTCGGGAGTTGGGTCGCCGTTGTTTAGTCTTGTGGCGGGTATGTCGGAGCGCCTTGATGAGGTGGGCAGGCGGCACTTGTTCGTGGTTTCAACTGATGAACGGATTGTGGATCATCCGCATGTTTCTGTGAGGACGCTGAGGACCGTGACCGGGCTCCTCAACATGCAAGTTGAAGGCATTGGTATTGCTCCGGGGCGGCGCGAGATATTCGGCTGAGCACGGTTTTCGCGTTGTTGTGGCGAAGCTCTCTTGATTTCGGAGCGGGGCCGAGCTGCGTCCGGTCTTTTGGCGGTCGCGCGTAGGAGCGCGTTGGGCGGGGGATACGGTGGGCATTGCGCCGGCGCCGGAGGGGTATCGGTGGCGTATGTGCACGTCGCCGCACGCAGTTCACATCTTGCGCCGGGCGTCGGCGCATGGCGTCGCGGGGCGGTCGCTCCAGCAGTACTGCTCACGGTTCCGGCCTGAGCTTCCGCTGTGCCGTTTTTGGACTCCTACCTCGGAAGGCTCGCTACGCGGCTATCCGCTATTCGTGCGACCTGGTGGAGCGCGTTCGCGGACGGCTGGGAGACTGGCATGACTAACCCTGCATCGCTGCTCTTTGGTCAGAGGCGAAGTGGGCGGCTGCACACTTGAGCCGGTGGACCAAGACGCTGAAGGAGCCCGTGAGCACAGGACCTGCGGCAGCGATGTCCGTCGCCTAGGTGGCGGTCCTCCGCCGCGCCAAGGCAAGGGGTAGCAGGTGCTCGCGCGTGCGGCGGCGTTGCATTGGGGACCGCCTCAGACCGGTGCCCGGCCGACTGTGCGGACGGTCACGGTCGCCGTGCGATGCGTGACCGCGGCCGGGGTACGCCTCGCTTCGGGGCGTGGGGTTGGTGGCGGACAAGTAAGGCATGGTGTTCCGGTGCTGTGCATTGCGCCTCTCATGCTGCGACATACCGGTCTGATGTGGCACGTTTGCGTCGGTGGTTGCCGGCTTGGGGTGGTTGGTGGTGGTCTGCTCGCCGACGTCCATGGCCTGGAAGTCAGCCTCGGACTCAGCCTCAGCCTCGGACTCAGCCTCAGCCTCAGCCTCGAAGTCAGCCTCGGACTCGGGCTCGGGCTCGGGCTCGCGCTCGGGCTCGGGTTCGGACGCCGACGCGGGCTCGAGCTCGGGTTCGGGCTCGGCGATGGTGTCGGTGGCGGTGCCGCTTGCGCTGCTCCTATGTTCTGCACGACCTGGGGCCGTGTTCCACGACCTTGGTGTGTGTTGCACGACCACCCCGGGGTCGTGCAACACACACCAAGGTCGTGCAGAAGCACCGGGGCCGTGCAGAAGCACCGGGGCCGTGCAGAAGCACCGGGGTCGTGCAGAAGCACCGGGGCCGTGCAGAAGCACCGGGGTCGTGCGGTGTCGCCGCCCCCTACACTCCACCGGGCAGAGGCACGCGCTCATCTCCACCGGGCAGAAGCGCGCACTCATGCCGACGCCGCGGCCTAAGGTGCCACGCTCGCGCCGGCAGCCGGCTTATCCGGTCCCCGGGGGTGTAGTGGCTGTTGTCTGGAGCCTCCGGGCACGGATGCTGACAGTGTGCCAAGACACCCCCGGCGCTGCCGCCACATGGGTCAGGCTCATGAGTTCCATACTGGTGTCCCGCATGCCCCGGTCCACTGCCGCCAGGGTGAGGACGGCCCGCTTGGCGGCGGCGCGAGACGCCTCCTGCCACCCGCACGCGTTCGCGGCCCTGGCGCCGCCACCGCCGCAGGCGCACCAGCAAGTGCGTGGGCAGCCACCCCACCGCCACCTGCGCCAGGCGCCTGACCGCCGTCCCCACCGGCGCGCCCTGCGCTCCACCCCGCCAACAGCACGCGTCCTCCTCCAAGGAGGCATGCGGGCGGCACTCCGCCGGAGCCTCTCCAGGGGCGATCCGTGCGCCGCGGCGACTTGCCACAGGCCGTCGATGCCCAGGGATCCAGCAAGACCAGGGGCGGCGAACGCACTACCCGGCCATGTCGAGGTCTTCGTGATCGGTGGTGTTGAAAAGCTCACCAATCACTGGGGGGATCGGCCCCCTACCCGTCACCCCGGCATGCGCACCCCCACCACCTCACCGCACACCCTCAAACCGGAAGAGCTAGGTAACAAGCAGCATGCTAGGGAGCATCAGGCGGGTCGCAAGCCTGCTTAGACGGCATCTGGAGGGGCATGCGGCCGAAGGTGGGCGCGAGGGCGCCGTTCGTGCCAGATCCCTCGACTTCTTCCTGGTCCTAGACGAGCGGCATCTGGTGCACCGAACCGCCGGGACTCAGGTAAGCTTTGCTCATTCGCGACCTTCGTGCTAGTTACGAGTTGGCAAGCATCTGGTCGCGGAACGGCTACCCATTACCCATGCGAGGACTCATGAAGCGCGTCATCACTTACGGCACGTACGACCTGCTGCACTACGGGCATATCGAGTTGTTGCGCCGTGCGAGGGCGCTTGGTGACTACCTGGTGGTGGTGTTGTCCTCGGATGAGTTCAATGCCGGGAAGGGTAAGAAGTCCTACTTCTCCTACGATGAGCGTCGGCGGATGCTTGAGGCGATCCGGTACGTGGATCTGGTGGTGCCGGAGTACACGTGGGAGCAGAAGGTTGATGACGTCAAGCGGTACGACATCGACGTGTTCGTCATGGGGGATGACTGGAGGGGCAAGTTCGACGAGCAGCTCGCGGGCTTGTGTGAGGTCGTCTATCTCCCGCGCACGCCGGAGATCTCGACGACGCAGATCAAGAACGACATGCAGAGACTGTGACAGGGGTGAGTCGCTCCATGGCAACGGAGGGAAGGCAGAGTCAGGCGCTGCAGGTGCGGTGGGCGCGCAGTGTCGGGGAACGAGCGAGTGGCCGCTTCCGGGGGCGCACCGGTAGTCGCTTCGCGCGCTATGCGGCAGCGCAAGCCTATGCGGAGGGCGACCTGGAGCTCGCCAGAAGTATCTACATCGAGCTTCCTGCCTCGGCGCACGATCCTGCCTCCCGGATGCGGATGGGGCTTATCGCTGAGAGGCTCGAGCGGCCGGAGGAGGCGGAGGCCGTCTACTCGAGCATCGTCGAGGATGACCCGACCAACATCGAGGCTCTGCTCGGCCTAGTGCGGCTGATGCGTGAGCGGGGTGCTGGGGACGATGCGAACAGTCTCTTGACTCGTGCGGCCGGCGGGCCCGACCCTCGGGTCTCCGCGCAGCTTCTGACCGCACTGCCCAAGGACACGCCGCTGTGGCGGCGGCTCGAAGTCCTGCGCAGCGGTCTGCCCAGCCACTGGGGAGACTGTGACTGGTTGCGCAAGACGCTCGCCGGCGAGCTGGCCATGGGCAATCGGGAGCGGGCCCGTGAACTGCTTGCGCGAATCTCAGACGTAGGGAGTCTCAAGGCGGCCGAGTTGTTCGATCTCGGCATGATCCAGTACCGATCGGGTGAGAAGGCGGCCGGCGACACTTTCGCCCGCGCCTGCAACATGGCGGGCGGGAAGGCCAAGGAGAAGGGGCCGGCGCAGTTCGCGTACCAGCGCTCCGACTGGCGCCTGGCAGCTGAGCTCGTCCGCGTGTTCCCGGGCGAGAACATGACGGAGACGCAGGTCGAGTACGAGATCGCCTTCTGTAAGGACAAACTGCGCGACTATCGTGAGGCGAGCGAGCACTACGCGCTCTCGGTGCTTAGTGACCCCGAAAGCGGGTACAAGCACTACAAGTTCGGCCTGGCGCGTGAACGAGCGGGCGACTACGTCGCGGCAGAGCTCGCATACTCGCAGGCGTTATCCACCCTGCGTGGCCGCTCTGGGCACTGGTGGAACTACCGGCGCGGGGTCGTGCTGGCGGCCATGGGACGGTACGACGACGCGGTGAAGTCCTATCTGGAGTACACGGGTGTCCCCAAAGAGCCCAAGCTGAACGATGCCTACGCCCACGTGCTGTCCCCGCACGTGCTCAACCGGCACCGTCCGATCGACCTGGTTGAGGCGCGCCTGCTCAACATGCGCGGGCGGTACCTGAGCAAGGTCGACAAGGTGGCACGCATTCGCGCCATACTGCCGCTGGTCCTCAAGGGGGACCGCACCACCCGGGTGCGCCTGGCGGTCGCCGTGAACGAGGCCGGCGAGCCCGCACTGGCATGCGAGATCCTTGAGCATGTTGAGGAGTTCGGCTCAAAGGACGGACTGGACCCGGCCGCCTACGCCAAGACGCCTACCGCGCTGCGCAACGTTCGCTACGCAGAGGCGCTGGAGACACTCCCCGTCAGCCCGAACCTGGTGTTGTGGGAGTCGAACCACGGCGCGTCCATCGGGTGCCACCCCCTGGCCATGTTCCGCTGGATGGTGGACCGCCCGGAGTATGAGCACCTCATCCATGTGTGGGCGATCAACGACGAGAGCGGCATCCCCGCCGACGTGCTTGATCATGACAACGTCGTGTTTGTCCGTCTGCACTCGCAGGAGTACATGCAGTACCTGGCCACCGCCGGCCACGTCGTCAATAACGTGTCCTTTGCCCCCTACTTCGTACGTAGGCCCGGGCAGGAGTACCTGAACACCTGGCACGGAACGCCGTTCAAGACCCTCGGCCGTTCCATGAAGGGCGAGCTGCTGGCCTACGAGAACCTCCAGCGAAACTTCCAGCAGAGCACCGTCGTGATGGCGCCGAACGCTCTGACCGAGTGGGCGCTGATTGAGGACCACGACCTGCTGGACGTGTATCGGGGAGTGTCGGTCATCGCGGGCTCGCCGCGTCTGGACACCTCTATCCTGATGGATGCGGGAGGACGCCAGGCGCTTCGCTCACGGCTCGGGCTGGCACCGGGCGACGAGCGCAAGCTGCTGCTGTACGCCCCCACGTGGCGTGGCGGCGTGAGCGAGCGCGAGCTGGACGCCGATGCCCTGGTAGATGACCTCAAGGCCATGGCCGCCCGAGACGACGTCGTGGTCGTCTACCGTGCCCACCGGCTGTCCGAGAAACTACTCGATGGCGTTGAACTCCCGGTCACCATCGTCCCCAAGGACATCGATACGAACGAGCTGCTCGCGGCGATCGATATCCTGGTGACGGACTACTCCTCGATCTTCTTCGACTTCATGCCCCAGCGGAAGCCGATTGTGCTGTACATGCACGATCTGGATGAGTACCGGGCGGACCGGGGACTGTACCTGGACCCGGATGCGGTCCCGGGCCTGCACTGCCACGACCGGAGCGGACTGTCTGACGCGATCGACCAGGCGGTATCGGGCGCAGGAGCGCCCGTGGACGCGGATCTCCAGCGGTACTGCCCGCTTGAGGACGGCAACGCCTCGGAGCGCATGGTCAGGCTGTTCTTCGACGGCGTTCGCGCCCTGCCCGAGCCCTCAGTGGTTCGTGACTACCGCGTGGACAACGGCGCCGTCGGCCGGAAGACCATCCTCTTCCATGCCTCGATGATTCCCAATGGGATCGCCTCGGCGCTGCTCTCCCTGCTGAACTCGCTGGATCCCGCCGAGTACTCGGTGAGCCTCCTGGTGGAGCCGAAGGTACTGCGCAGCCGCGACGACCGCCGGGAGATGTACATGCGCCTGCCGGAGCACGTGCACGTCATCTGTCGGCAGGGGGTAGCCCCCTGGACCGTGGCGGAGCGCTGGTGCACGAACGAGTTCTCGCGCCACCCCAACGCCGAGACGCCCGCGTTCTGGCGGGAGTACTGGAGCTACTGGGACCGTGAGAGCAGGCGGCTGCTGGGCGACTTCGTGCCCGACGCCGCCGTCGAGTACGACGGATACGCGCACACCTGGCTGTCGCTCATCGCCGCCTGGGGACGGCGCGGCGCGCGAGTCTCCTGCTATCAGCACAACCAGATGGATGACGAGTACCGGGAGAAGCTCCCGGACCTGATGCGCGTCTTCCGGCTCTACGATGCTGCCGCAGCGATCATCTCGGTGAGTCCGAGACTCGCAGCACACAACCAACGGAGCCTGCGCCTGCTCGGAATTGACACCGGTTCCCGGCAGACCGCCGCGCGCAACCTCATCGAGGTGGACAAGCTGCACAGGCTGTCCCAGGAGGCACTGCCCGATGAGGTGGGCGCATTCAAGCGGTCGCATGCACTCACCTTCGTGTCGATCGGGCGAATGTCGCGGGAGAAGAACCAGACGGCGCTGATCGACGCCATCGCAGCCGTTCGCTCGCGCGGCGTCGACGTCGGCCTGGTACTGGTTGGGTCCGGGCTGCTCGAGCCCGACCTCAAGGTGCATGCAAAGCACTGTGGCGTCGATGGGCACGTGCTGTTCACGGGACAGCTGGCCAACCCGTACCCGGTTCTCGCATGCGCTGACTGCTTCATCCTGCCCTCCACGCATGAGGGGCAGCCGGTGACAATCCTTGAAGCGATGGCCCTGGGCGTCCCGGTGATCGCCTCCGATGTGCCTGGGAGCCTGGAACTGATCGGGCTCGGATATGGCCTGACGTGCGGAACCTCCGCGGAGGAGATCGCACACGCCATTCAGGCGGCGGGCGCTGACATGTCCGTGGCGTCCGGAGCATTCGACGCTGAGAAGTACTGCGCCGATGCGACCGCTGCAACTCTGGGCGCGATACTTGCAATTGATCACCCTGCTGGGCGATTAGCAGACAGCCTCTAAGCAGCAGCACAGAAGGAACGGCTATGACCACGTATAAGCTAGTGCGCCCGGTGGGTGCTTCACTGCCAGAAGCCGGTTTGCTCAGGCGCGAGCCGCCGCGTCCGGTCGAGAAGCGTGATCCCACCTACGCCGACAACTACGACGATTCGACGGTGTTCTACGACGCTATCCTCAGCGGCCGCACCATCACTCTGGTCGGACCTCCGCTACTGAATCTGGAGGGGTTCATCACCGGTGGGGACGTGCGTTTCGGTGCGGCTGAAGACCCGGTGCGGTTCAGCACGGTCAAGCATGACCGCAGCCAGGTCTCCACGGTGCGGCTGCGTGACCCCGGCATGGGCAACGCCGAGCTGAAGTTCCGGCTCAGCGACGGCACGAGGCTCGCGCTTACGCCGACGCCGGATATGAACGAGCTGTTCGCCGGTCGTAGAGTGCTGATGGCTCATCAGAAGGACGAGCCCATCGCGTGGATACTCGACTGGATCCGCTACTATCAGCACGAACACGGCGTTGACGCGGTCCTGCTCTACGACAATGCTTCGACCACCAGGACTCCTGAAGAGCTCCTCGGAGCGCTTAGGTCGCTTGAGGGGCTGCAGACGGCCGTCGTCGTGGAGTGGAACTACAAATTCGGTCCCCAAGGCAGTCCCTGGGTCGGTCCGAATGTCGCGTGGGACTCCGACTACGGGCAGATCGGTGCTTTCCAGGACGCCAGGTACCGCTTCTTGCAGTCCGCAGTCGGCGTGATCAACTCCGACATCGACGAACTGGTCATAAAGACCACCGATATGGACGTCTTCGACGCGCTTGCGGAGTCCGAGGACGGCGTCGTCGGCTACGGCGGCAGGTGGATTGAGAACTCGCGCTCGGACACGTCGCGCACGCCGCGTTTCTGGGACTTCTTCAAGATCCTCAAGACCGGTCATCCGTGCCGCCCGAAGTGGACGGCCAGGTACTCGTCCCTGTCCTCCGCTACCTCACCGACGTGCCACTTCATCCGTGGTGCCGATGTGCCGCCCGACGACCGCTTCTATCTGGCGCACTTCCGCGGCCTCAATATGGGCTGGAAGGTGCCCAAGCGGCTGCAGAACGTGGAGGACCGGGGACAGTTCGCGGTTGACTACGGTGTTGTCGGCGCGCTCGCAGAGGTCTTCCCGGACAGTATCCCCTGGACCGAGGTGCGCCGCGCCTTGAAGGAAGTCTCCCGCGCTACGCCCGTTGACGGCGACAGGGTCTTCCGCGAGTGGCTGCAGGAGGCCGTGCGTGCCCGCTGCGGAGTCCCCGGGGACTCCTGGACGCGCTCGTGGTTCTGGCGCTCAAACGTCGGCGTACTAGAGAGGGACGGGGGTCGGCTCGGGCGCATTGCCTTCGACCTGGAGATGGGGGCCAAGGCCATTGGAGTCGCGCTCTCCGTGCGCGACGGGAGCCATGTCGACGACCTGCACGAGGCACTGGCCAGCAGCGGGATCCAGGTCATGGGCCGCTTGTCAGGGGGAATGGGATTCCGGCTACGCGAGTTCGACCGCAAGGAGTCGCGAGAGGAACTCGCCGAGGAAATAGCCGCACTGCTGACGCGGTGCGTCCGAGCGGTTTCAGGACAGTAGGCGCCAGGCGGCTTGGACGGTCGGTCCGGTAACCCGGCCGACCGCCCAAGCCGCCTCCTCCGCGCCGTGCACCCTCAACCGGGGGAAGCGCCTAGGAGGCGTGGCGCGTTTGCCGCTTGTAAAGCTCTGGATCGGAGATCACGGGCTCTCTGGGCGCCCATTTCCGGCGGCAGCGCGCGAGGATCTCATCGGCCTTGGCGAGCTCGTTCTTGGTGATGTTCCATGACCACCAGCGGTAGTCATGGGCGATCTCCGGGCCGGGTCCGTCACCAATGATCTCGCCCTCCATAAGCCAGATCGCCCGCGAGCACATCTCCTCAATCGTCTGCGCGGCATGGCTGACCAGGAAGACCGTGCCGGCGGCTTCACGCAGCTCAGTCATCTTCCGCTCACTGCGCTCCTTGAACGCGGCATCACCCGTGCTGAGCGCCTCGTCGATCAGGAGGATGTCGGGGTTGGCCGCAGCAGCGATCGCGAAGCGCAGACGTGAGGCCATCCCGGAGGAGTAGGTCTTCATCGGGCGGTAGATCGCCTTCCCGATACCCGCCAACTCCACAACCTCGGGCAGCACCTCCTGAGCGCGCTCCTTCGAAAGCCCCATGGCCAGGCACCCGAGCAGCACGTTCCGCTCCCCGGGTAGATCCGGCACCAGGGCGGCGTTGACTCCCAGCAGTACCGGGGTGGACCTGGCCCGGACGGTGCCGGCACGCGGCGTCTCCAGGCCCGCGATGATGCGCAGCAGCGTGGACTTGCCTGAGCCGTTGCGGCCGAGGATCCCGATTGACTCGCCGGCGCGCGCCACCAGCGAGACTCCCTTGAGTGCGTCCACCGTCACCTTCGGTCGCTGGCCCGTTACGCGCAGGAATGCGCGTGTGCCGGGGGAGACGGCGCGCATGGCGCTGGCATCGCTGGAGGGGGACCGGTAGCGGACGTGCACGTCGCGGACCACTACGGTGGGGTCTGTAGCAATCGGGTGCTTGGCATTGTCAGCGCTCGACGGCATAGGACACCTCCTTCTGCCAGAAGAACACGAAGCCGCCAATCAGTAGGCCGCATGCCCAGGCAACAAGCAGTGCCCAGGATCGTGGGTCTGGCGTGGTGCTGTACAGGATGCAGTTGCGGTACATGGTCAGTAGCAGGTATCCGGGGTTGACATCCATGAACGCGAGCACCTTCGGGTGGTTGATGAAGCGCTCGTATGAGAAGAACACGCCGGATCCGTAGAACCAGAACTGAGTGAGGAACGGCCAGATGTTGCGCATGTCCGGCAGCAGGGTGGTGATACGCGCGGCGACGAACGTCAGCCCCAGGGCGAGCATGAACTGCAGCAGAAAGAGGGGGACTATCAGCAGCCAGTGCCACGTGGGCAGGGCGTGCGGGGGCAGGACCATCACCAGGATCAGCACCGACGCCATGGGCGGCAGCGTGTCGATGGCCGAGCGCAGCGTGTAGGAGATCGGGAGCACCGCGCGGGGGAAGGAGAATCCCCGGATCATGTTTCGGCCGTTCCTGATCACCAGTGCCCCGCCGGTGATGGAACGTTGCAGGGGAGGGAAGAGAGTGACGCCGATGATCAGGTAGCCGATGAAGTTCTCAATCCCCCTGGAGGTCTGCAGCACCATGCCGAAGATAATGAAGAACACGAGGGAGTCCAGCATCGGCTTCACGATCAGCCAGGCGTTGCCGAGCAGAGTGCCGCGCTGAGAGCCCAGCGCCTTGGCCCGGGCATCGGCCCAAATGAAGTGCCGCCGCTGCCACAGTTGGGCGATGTACCTGCCCAACGGCGGTCGCAGCCCTACGGGGGACAGGGACTGCAGCTGCCGGTCGGAGACTACGTGGGAACTGCGCATGTAGTAGGTCTCGTAAGCGTGATCAAGCCATGTCATGGGCATCGGCTCCTGAGACTGTGTGCTCACCTCAACTCCTCATACATTGCGCCATAGACCGAGCCGTTCTGGCTCCAAGTGGGTAGGTCGGCAGGGGCAGTGCGGGCACCATTGTGCCCGTGAACGGCAACATTGCCCGAATCCTCAGAACGACTCGCGGAGGCAAGCGCAGTGGCCAGGGCCACTACGTCTTCCGCGGGGAACAGGCTCCCCGTGCCGCGGGCAGCCACTTCCCGCAGGGCCGGCAGGTCGGAGACCAGTACCTGGCGGCCCAGTGCCATTGCGGTGAAGGGCTTGATCGGTGTCACCGAGCGGCACACGGGCGTGTCCCGGCGCGGTACGCAGAACAGGTCCAGCGCCTGGTACCAGGAGATGGCGTCGCGCGGCGGCACCCGCCCCGGTAGTACGCACGTGTCCGGACCCAGCCCCAGCTGCGCCGTCCGGGCCTCCAACCCCGGACGGCTCACCCCGTCGCCCACCAGCAGGCAGCGCACATCCACACCCTGCGCACGGCATCGGGCAACCGCCTCCAGCAGCAGGTCGAAGCCCTCATACTCCACCAGGGAGGAGACACTGCCCACCCAAAAGCCCTCGCGTGGCAGCCCCAGCGCCGCCCGGGCGTCGGCCCCCGCAACAGTCGGCACCGACAGCACGGCGTCATCAACCGCGTTCGGCACGATCCGGATCCTGGCCTCCGGCACTCCGCGAGCGATCAGATCCGCGCGCTGAACCTCCGAGAGGACGACGACGGCGTCGGCCGCCAGCGCCATCTCGGTCTCCTTGTCGTGCAGCAGGCCGAAGCGCTCCGAGGCCAGGGCCTGCTCCTGCTGCTCCACCGGGCGGGAAGCCACCCAGGTCTGCTCCAGGACCCCGCGCATCTCATACACCCACGCCAGCCCGTAGGACTGGGCCACGGCGCGCGTAACCAGCGCGTTCTGGAAGTTCGTGGTCGTGTGCAGCACGTGCGGGCGAAACGCCTCCACCTCATGCGCGAGCAGGCGGGTCGTCTGCACCAGCCGTGCCGCCGGCGTCGGCGCCAGGCTGGGCGGCAGCAGCCGCCGGTAGGTGATCCCATCCACCACGTCCTCGCCGTCCGCACCGACCAGCCCCACCGTTACCGGATACCCGATCCGGGTCACCGCGCGCACCTCGATCCCGGCACTGCGCTGCGCGCCCAGCACCGCATGCGAGCGCACCGCGTATCCGGACTGGGTACCCGGGAAGGAATTGGTTAGCACGTGCAGTACCCGCACCGCACCGTCCTTGTCCGGTCCGGCCCAGGCGGGCGACGGGGACACGGGCGGGAGCATGAAACCCGGGCTCATCGTTGCCAGCTGTGAGCGCAGCCGCGCACGCTGGGCCTGCGCTCCGCGCACGCCTTCGAGCGCCGCCACCGCCTCATGCAGCCGTCCCCGGGACCACAGCTCCCGGGCTAGCACAGTCGGCGGCAGCAGTGCTGCGGCGTCGGGGGAGACCCGGCCGAGCTGGACCGCCAGCTCCAACGCCAGCCTCCGGCCCGCCGCAGTGCGCGGCTCCGCCGTCTCCAGCGCCCGCCTCGCCTGGGCGGGCTGGTCGGCGAGGAAGGCGCCCAGCGCCAGCCGCATCGAGTCGTGGCCCGCACCGGCCCCCACCGCCTGCGCCAGGCGGCCCCGCGTCGCAGGCGGGAGCCGACGGGCCGACTGCACCGCCAGCAGCAGCGGGTCCTCTGCCAGGTGCCGGGCGGTCGTATTCGCCAGCAGGCGCAGATTCCGTAGGCGTTGAGCATCAAGCACCGGCAACCCCTTCCAGGAGCGACTCATAGCGTGACACCAGGGTGGGCCCGTCGGCGTGCGTCCTCAGCCAGCCCATGCCGCCTGTGGGGGACAGGCGGGAGCGGTCGGCGGCCAGCGCCGTCCACAATTCGGCCAGCGCCTCCGGATCCTGCGGGGCGACGACGTCGCCCGCGCCCGCCGCGCGCACAATCGCCGCGGCCTCACCCGCAACCGCACCGCTGACGTGCCGGCCCGTGGCCATTACCTCGTACAGCTTGGACGGGACCGTCAGCGCCATCGCCGGCCAGTCCTGCAAGGACACCAGCACCGTGTCCGCCCACGCATACTGCTCATGCACAGTATCCGCAGGCACCGGGGCGAGGACCTCCACCGGGGCCCCCAGCCGACGCGCCTCCTCACGCACGGCCACGGCCTGTGCGCCGTCACCGACGATCCGGAGCACCACCGGAGCACCCCGCCGGGCGGCCACGGCGGCGGCCCGTACCGCGCCGACCATCCCCTGCGCCCGGCCCACCGTGCCCAGGTACAGCACGTGCAGGGCGCCGTCGTCCCTCGCAACCGGCACCGGCGGCGCCGGCACCGAGGCGGCCGCGGTGTTGCGCACGGTAACCACGCGGTCCAGGCCCC